>JALSLH010000050.1 GCA_026988435.1 Methylophaga sp. | reverse complement strand
GTTATGTATTATTCTGGATCTAGACTTTATTATGATGACGACACACCTTAAAAAACAAGCTTTTTAGCTGAGGTGTATTTATTTTTTGGAAAGGGTGTAGTTACTTTCATTAAGGAACTGTTTAATATGAATAAATTAATATTGAAAATGAGTTATACACCTTTAGAGAGTTTATTATACGCCTTTTAGAGGTGTATAATAATTGTTATGCAGTAAAAAATAAGCATCGATATTTATAGCCAACAATACAAATATTGGCGTTACTATTGAAGAATAACGAGAACGAGACGGTTAACACCAAAACTAATTATATAGAAGGGAGAGTTGAATGAGCGCATATATAATATTCGATGTTGAAATATATGATATGTCTCTGTATCAAGAGTTCATCAATGGTGTAAAGCCTGCGATTGAAGCCTCAGGTGCTAAATACCTGTCTCGAGGTGGAGTTCTTAAGGTATATGAAGGGGACTGGGAGCCGAGGCGTATTGTAATACTTGAGTTTCCATCAGTTGCTGCTTGGGAGCAATTTTATGAAGGACCTGTTTACCAAGGTTTAAAATCCATCAGGGACCAATGCAGCTCGGCCAGGCTCGTGTCTGTCGAAGGAGTATAACTTCATCGTTAAATGCATAACAAGGCAATGAACTCGGACATTTTAAAGCTTGCTTCCGCTGCGCTACAGCACGCTTTAAAATGCCGGTTATCGCAACGTTATAACTATGCATGAATATCCAAAACTACCAATAGCTCTAGAGTATTTAGAGGCTGCTATCGAAGAAAGAGAAATTCATAAAAGATATTTCTCTGCAATGAATCTAGCAGGTGTAGCTGAGGAGCTTTTAGGTAAATTTATCCGTATCAATGGAAAAACAGATCAATTAACTGAGGTTACAAGTACTTTATTGAAAATTCATGAAAATGTTAAGGGAATAATTGATTTTGGTTTTGACAACCAAAAAGACTTTAAAAAGCTCATTGGTAGCACTAAGAACAGCATTAAACATATGGACAACGCAAGTGACGTAAATGCAAAGCTATACTTTGAGGTTGAAGATGAATCCAAATGGCTAAAAAAATCAAGGGGTCGGCCAACTTGATTTAAAAGCGTTAGGCTTATGCAAGCAAGCTTGACATACTAAATATGATATATATACTGTATTTAGTATGTGGGACATATATGAACATAAAAAAGCAACGAAACAGCTAAAGAACATTCCAAATGAAATACTAATGCGGTATGAAAAATGGAAGGATATTGTCGCTATTTCAGGACCAGAAGGATTAAAGCTAATAAGGGGGTTTAACGATGAATCTCTTTCAGGTGAATGGGAAGGCCACCGCTCATCTCGCCTCAACATTCAGTATAGGGTTATTTATAAAATAGTAAATGAAGAACTTTATGTAAAAGTATTCAGGGTAACACCTCATGACTATCGGAGAAATTAAGATGAATGAATTTAAAAAAGCTAAAAAAACAGTCGAAGTTTCTATTGGTAACTCAGTTCGTATTCTTCGAGAACTTCAAGGATTAAGCCAAAATGAATTGGCATTGATTAGTGGTATTCCTCAATCAACTTTATCAGCTATTGAGCATGACAAAGTAAAATTGGGGGTCGAAAGAGCAAAAGTTTTGGCTAGAGCATTGAAATGTCACCCTGCTGTCATTGTTTTCCCTGGCTGGAATGTTGAGCAAGAATTAGTAGCGTAGAAAGAACTCTAAAAATGAACGAATATGATCTAAAGACCTTCGATATAAAAGTTATCGAACAAGAAATCAAGTGATCAGCCAACATTATTTCAAAAGTCTTTTAGTATCAGCCTATTAAAATCAACTGTATCGAGCCTTGACACGCGATTCTCGCTTAAAACATACGGAAACGAAGTAACCGTAGGATCAATGACATGACTTTTTTAGCTTAATTCTAATACTCAAAACCCGCTAACATTTCTTCGGTTATCCAAGATTGTAAGAAGCCAATGGCTTTCATTGGTGTTTCTTGTTCATTATAAAATTCTAATAATTTTTCACACATTACCGCGAAATTTTCGCCTTGCATCGCTAGTGCTAAGATTGCGATTTCTTCGGGTGCTAGCATTCTATAGTGGCTGATCAAATCTGACTTGCGCCATAATATCCATGCCGTGGCCGATGATTTATTTGCTTTTGGTGGTGTGTGTTCTTCTGCTAATGCTTTCCAAATTGGGAAGCTATTATGTTCTAGCCATATTATTTGTACTGATTTTTGAAACTTAAAGCTCAGTGTGCCCCATGCTTGTTCTGGCAGTGCAGCGAGATCATCAATTGTTGCAAATTGCAGATCTTTGGCGTCGAAGCTATCTGCAAAGGCACGTTCAATGCAGGCTAATTCATAGACTTCGGCTATATGGGCATAATCTGTTTCATCACGTATTAACTCGGGCAAGTGTGTACTAAAATAACGTAAATTCGTGGTATGTGATGGGAATTTATCAATATAAAGATCCATTAACTTTTCAAATCGTTCATCGCCTAAATATAGAGCTAACTTATCATAATCAGTCGTTATCGCTTCTTTTAAACGAAGTCTGTAAGCTGAAGCATAGATGTCTAATCGCCCTTTTGCCGATCGCATTGGTGTTGATTCAATTTCATCAACTATTGTTGTTGATTCATCCAATAAATAGTCCATAAAGCGTTGCTGCATATCGTGCAAGTCTGACATTAGGCGACTCCCAAGCTAGATTTGTTGCTAATGTGTAGTTGTTGCGGTGTTAACACTTTGGCAGCAATTTTTTCAGCTATTGCAAGCTCTTGGCGCAGTTCTTCAAACGGGGGAATATTATCATCACGCTCAATCATTGTGCTGACGGCACCAAAACGACCGAGTGCATATTCATATAACGACCATACGGGGTCGCATACATCATGATCATGGGTATCTATAATCATGTCGCCATTATAGCTATGACCCGCAAGATGAAACTGCATCACACGATCGCTATCAATGCCATTGATATAATCTTGTGGTTCAAAGTGGTGATTATTAGCACTGACAAAAATATTGTTTATATCAAGCAATATATAACAATCTGCTCGCTTGGCTATTTCGTTTACAAAGTCCCACTCAGGCATTTCAGAATTATTGTAGGTAACATAGCTCGATAGGTTTTCTATCAGCATTTGCCTGCCAATTGTATCTTGCACCTGTTTTATTCGATCAACAATATGACTTATCGTCGCTTCGTTATAAGGCAAAGGTAGTAGATCGTGGCTATTGACGTGGTTAACAGCTGTCCAACATAAATGATCTGAAATCCACTGTGGTTCAACACGATCAATTAAGGTTTTTAGCTTTTTCAGGTAATCTACGTTTAAAGGATCGGTACTACCAATCGACATTGAAACGCCATGCATTACCATCGGATAATCTTGCCTGATTTTATCCAGATGAGCTAACGGTTTGCCACCGGGGATCATATAATTCTCAGAAATAATTTCAAACCAATCAACTTGCGGTTTATTTTCTATAACATGCTCATAATGAGCGGTTCTTAAACCTAAACCGAATCCTAAAAAGGGACGTTCCATAACTTAACTCTTATAAAAAAAATGCCGTGTTTTGTTTCATAAAACAAAGAACACGGCATTTCTAGTTTATGCGCCTTCGGTTCCGCCAGCTGCGGCACATTCTTCTGATGTCATTGCTGCAAAGCCATGCCCTTTACACGCCGCTTGACCTTTGCATGCATTTTCTGCCGTTTTACAATCATTATGCCCTTTACAGGCTGTCACACCATAACAATGTACCATTTCAGCGCTTGCTGTATTTGTTGTTGAAGCAGTACTTGCACAGCCTACTAAACTTGCTGCCGCAATTGCCATCGCCAACCCAGTTGTTTTTTTCATAACACCCATAATTCTCTCTCTTTATAATAGTTAATTTAGTTTGATTTAGTTATTGTTATAACCAAACTTAAAAGATAGACGTGCTTGTGAGACTATAATTACAAAAAATTAGTATCTTTTTCTCAAACAACGATATAGTGGCATCATACTCATAATAAATTGGATTCATTATAAAGATGAAAGCATTTGGATTTAGCAGTAATAATACACCGCCGCAATTATTAGATTTAGCAATGCCTACACCAATTGGTCACGACTTATTGATTGAAATTGAGGCTATCGCGGTGAACCCTGTCGACACTAAAGTAAAAGCCTCTATTAAAGGTAATTTACCCAATGCTAAAATTGTTGGTTGGGATGCAACTGGCACGGTGGTTGGCATCGGCGATCAGGTTGAGTTATTTAAGCTCGGTGACAAGGTGTTTTATGCAGGTGATATAAGCCGCCCCGGCTGTTATGCGAGCCATCAAGTTGTTGATGAACGCATTGTTGGTCATGCCCCCAAAACACTTTCTGCTGATGAAGCTGCGGTAATGCCATTAACTAGCATTACCGCGTGGGAATCATTATTTTCTCGTCTACGTATCAGCAAAGAAAATGATAAAGGTAAAAACATTCTTATTATTGGTGGTGCCGGTGGCGTCGGCTCCATTGCTATTCAATTAGCCAAAAAAGTAGCTGGGCTTAATGTTATTACTACCGCTTCTCGCAGCGAATCTGAGCAGTGGTGTTATAAACTTGGCGCCGATCATGTGCTCAATCACCATAGTGAAATGATATTGCAATATCGCACCTTGGGCTTAGCGGATCCTGATTACATATTCTGCACGATTAATACTGACCACCATTATGCAGCTATGGCAGAACTTATCGCACCACAAGGCATGATCTGTAGTATTGATGGTACACAAGAAAAACATAATCTAGATATTCTGAAATCAAAAAGTGTCGGCTTTGTGTGGGAGTTTATGTTTACACGATCAATGTTTAAAACGAAAGATATGATAGAGCAACATCATCTACTGAACACGATTGCTCAACTACTTGATGATGGCAAAATCATCAGTACATTAACAAAGACTCTTGGCCCACTTAATTCTGATAATATTGAATTAGCACATAAGCAATTATTGTCAGGTTCAACTATTGGAAAACTAGCTTTAACTTCAATTCGGCTTTAGCCTCAATTCTTTAGTCTCAATTAAAGAGTAACTGTTTCACCAAACGCATTAACATCGTATAATTAACTTTTATTCATACTATTTCTAGGGCATTATCATGGCTTCACAAAATACAGGAAAATTTTTCATCGGTAGTATCATTGTTTTTATCCTTGTTTTCGGTTTAATCAATATCATCCTATCGACAATGCAAGGTGTGGCAAAAGGTACTGTAGAACCAGAAAGCATGGCTGCCGAAGATGTAGCTGAACGCATTAAACCTGTTGCTCAAGTGAACCTCGGTGAACCACCTGTAGTTGAGGCCGCTGTTGTCGCTGCCGCACCGGCCGAAGCGGGCTCTGCTGATGATGCAGGCGCAAAAATTGTAAAAAGCACCTGTGCTTTGTGTCACCGCACGGGCATGATGAGCTCACCTAAACTGGGTAATGCTGATGACTGGGCACCACGTATCGAACAAGGCGTAGATGTTCTTTATGATCATGCAATGAACGGTTTTAATATGATGCCTGCTCGTGGCGGGAATGCCAGCTTAAGTGATGATGATGTTAAAGCGGCAGTTGACCATATGATTGCACTGACTAAATAATTATTTAAAGCCCGCTTCTGCGGGCTTTTTTATGTTCTCTCCTTCCATAAGCGGCAATATTCATGAGCAAGCTGACTACTTTATTAATGCAAGAACTTGAAGCTGAAAAAGCTTCAACCAAAGCAGGAACAGGCTGGATAAGTGGCTTAGTAGCTCTAATACTAGCCATTATTGGCTTTGTTGCCGTGTTATGTCTGCGCTACCCTGATCTGCTCACTGTGCCTGAAATTAGGGCAGCTATTGATGTTAGCTTGGTTCGAATTAGCCTGCATATTGTATTAATTCTAGCGTTCATATTTGCAATGGCTAGCCTGATTCTTCGGCAACATAAGTTTTTAGGCTTTACCGCATTATTCTTAGTTTTAGTCGCTATTGCATTAGGCGGTTCAAATGCTCGAATCTCTGGCGAGCTTACTAGTGGCATTTATTTTGGCTTAGATTGGTTTATCTTAAATTTAACCCTTACAGGCATAGTATTTCTGCCACTAGAAAGACTATTTCGACGTAAAAACCAATCCGTCTTTCGCTTTGAATGGCGAGAAGATCTACTATATTTCTTAATTAGTAGCATCATGGTTCAATCATTTACTTATTTGTCATTTGCTCCATCCAATCTCATTTTAGCCACAACACAGTTATCTTCCATCCAAGCCGCTGTAGTCAGTCAACCCTTGTGGTTACAATTTTTTGAAATTATGTTTTTAACTGACTTGGTGCAATATTGGGTTCATCGTCTATTCCATCGTTTGCCCTGGTTATGGAAGTTTCATGCCGTACATCATTCAGCACGTACACTTGATTGGCTAGCCGGTTCACGGATGCATGTTGTTGAAATTATCTGTCTGCGTGGGCTAACTGTAATCCCTATGACTGTACTTGGTTTTGATCAATCAATGATCTATGTATACCTAATTGTCGTATATCTCTATGCCACTTACATTCATTCAAATATTAAATTTGATCTTGAATGGATTAAACCTATTTTGGTAACACCACGTTTTCATCATTGGCATCACGGCATTGAAAAAGAGGCAATTGATGTGAATTTTTCTATTCATTTCCCCCTATTTGATCGTTTATTTGGTACTTATTACATGCCTAAGGGAAAATGGCCATCAGGTGTAGGAGTGAATGGCCATCCCGTACCTTCTGGCTACTGGAAACAGTTTATTTACCCTTTTACTAAATCATAATTACTCACCATTTTTAAAGGGTCAATAATGACACGGCACGAGAAAATAGATTATTTAGAGTTTCCAGCAAAAGATCTTGAAAAAGCTAAAGCCTTTTTCAGTGCCGTATTTGATTGGTCATTTATTGATTATGGGCCCGACTATGTGGCTTTTTCAAACGCTGGAATCTTAGGCGGGTTCTATAAATCTGATTTATCCTCTTCAACTGAAAGCGGCAGTGCGCTCACTGTTTTTTATAGCAATGATCTTGCTAAAACACAGTCTAAAATTGAAAATGCCGGTGGCTTAATTATACAAGCCATATTTTCTTTTCCTGGCGGAAGTCGATTTCATTTTAGTGATCCGAATGGCAATGAATATGCCGTTTGGTCTGAGGACGATTGATGAAAACACGTGATTTTCCCTATATTGCACTGGCCTTAGGAGCATTTCTATTACTGCTTGTGCTTAGAGGTAGCCAGACGGCTAATGATGGCTTAACTAGTTTGCCATTGCTAACATTATTAGTGGTTAGTGAATTTTCATTTTTTGTGAATGCGATTGGTGCTTATATTGGTTTCACGCAACTTCGTAAAACGGGCTTCCAACCACTTTATGGTTTAATTACGTTATTATGCTTAGTTTTATCACTTTATTTTATGTGGCTTGGCATTAAGCTTTGGCCTTTATAAGGATTTTTTTTGACTAATAACGACGTACTTCGCCGAATCCGCTACGTTTTTGATTATAACGATTCAAAAATAATAGCCATTTTTGCTCAAGCAGATCTTGCGGTAACACGTGAGCAAATCAGCAACTGGATGAAAAAGGAAGAAGTCCCAGAGTATGTAAACTGTACTGATGTACAATTAGCTACATTCTTAAATGGTTTAATTAATGAGCGCCGTGGCAAACGTGAAGGCGAACAGCCTAAACCCGAAAAAAAGCTCAATAATAATATCATCTTCAGAAAATTGAAAATTGCATTAAATCTGAAAGATGACGAAATTTTAGATATTTTGTTACTTGCTGACTTACGTATTAGTAAACATGAATTAAGTGCCTTTTTCCGACGCGCCGACCATAAACATTTTCGTGTCTGTAAAGATCAAATTTTGCGTAATTTTTTACAAGGCGTTCAACTTAAATATCGCCCAGAACAAACCACATCTGACTTTAAATGGAACTAATTTAGGAGCAGTACAATGAAACTAGAATCACTTGCTTTACATCACGGCTACGAATCAGAAAGCACAACTAAAGCCGCTGCTGTTCCTATTTACCAAACAACATCTTACACCTTTGATGATACACAGCATGGTGCCGATTTATTTGATCTGAAAGTACCGGGTAATATTTATACCCGAATCATGAACCCTACAACCGATGTCTTAGAACAACGTATTGCCGCAATGGAAGGTGGGCTTGCAGCACTAGGCGTAGCATCAGGTATGGCGGCTATCACCTATGCGATTCAAGCAATCTGCACCGTGGGTGACAATATTGTCAGTGTCAGTCAGCTTTATGGCGGTACTTACAACTTATTTGCTCATGCCTTACCCAATCAAGGCATCGATGTTCGTATGGTTTCTTTTGATGATTATAAAGGCTTCGAAGATGCAATAGACGCTAAAACTAAAGCTATTTTTTGTGAATCTATTGGTAACCCTGCCGGTAATATTGTTGATATTAAAAAACTAGCTGAAATTGCCCATCGTCATGGCATCCCCGTTATTGTCGATAATACTGTTGCGACACCTTATTTATGTCGACCTTTTGAGTTGGGTGCAGATATTGTTGTGCATTCACTAACTAAATACATCGGTGGCCATGGTACATCGATTGGTGGTGTTATTATTGATTCTGGAAAATTTGATTGGGTCGCTAATAAAAAACGCTTTCCGATGCTGAACGAACCTGATCCTTCTTATCATGGCGTGGTTTATACCGAAGCATTGGGTGAAGCCGCCTATATTGGCCGTTGTCGTGTTTCGCCACTTAGAAATACCGGTGCAGCACTATCGCCTTTTAATGCATTCCAAATTCTGCAAGGCCTTGAGACCTTAGGTTTGAGAATGGAAAGGCATTGTGAAAATGCTGAAAAACTTGCGGCGTATCTTGAAAAGCATCCCAAAATTGATTGGGTCAATTATGCGGCACTAGCTAACAGCCCTTTTAATGCTATTTGTAAAAAAATAACGGGCGGTAAAGCATCGGGTATTTTAAGTTTTGGCATCAAGGGTGGTGCGATTGCAGGCGCCCAATTTATCGATGCGTTACAGATGATCCTTCGCTTGGTAAATATTGGTGATGCAAAATCACTTGCCTGTCACCCTGCATCAACAACACATCGTCAATTAAATGATGAAGAGTTAGCTAACGCAGGTGTGAGCAGTGATCTTGTTCGAATCTCAGTAGGTATCGAAAATATAGATGATATTATTGCCGATGTCAGTCAAGCACTTGAGAGTGTGATTTAACGATTACCCGACTTCTGATTTCCGGCTGAGCGTCTTCTGCTATTTCTAGCTTGATTTCCTGCGTGGTGGCTACCCGATTTTTCATTTGATCGTTGCCCGTCTCGATGACCGACCCTTGGCTTCTTAGGCTTCTTTGTACGGGGTGGACGTTTACTTAGATTTGATTCAGGCAGTGCATTGACCGGTTCAAACCCTGCCATCACTTTTCGATCAATTAATTGCCCTATCAAACGTTCAATATCTGATAGTTGTTTAAATTCATCTGCACTGACTAATGATACCGCTTGGCCTGTTGCACCAGCACGGCCTGTTCGCCCAATACGATGCACATAATCTTCAGGCACATTGGGTAAATCAAAGTTCACCACATGTGGCAACTGATCAATATCTAGGCCGCGGGCAGCAATATCGGTTGCCACTAGAATTTGAATTTTGCCACTTTTGAAATTAGCTAATGCTCGCGTACGTGCACCTTGGCTTTTATTACCGTGTATCGCAGCGGCGCTTAGCCCCACTTTTTCTAATTGTGTGGTGAGTTTATTGGCACCGTGTTTGGTTCGGCTAAACACTAATACTTGATTCCACTGATTATCATTAATCAACTCTATTAATAAAGCTGACTTTTGTTTTTTATCTACCGGACAAATCCATTGTTCCACCGCTTCAACAGTCGTATTACGTGGCGTAACAGAAATTTCAACAGGATTATTCACCAAGCCTTTAGCAAGCCTACGAATATCATCAGAAAAGGTAGCTGAAAATAGTAAGTTTTGACGTTGTTTCGGTAGCAGCGCTAGAATTTTCTTAATATCATTGATAAAGCCCATGTCCAACATGCGATCGGCTTCATCTAATACCAATATTTCTAACTGATTAAAGCGCACTGCATTTTGGTTATATAAATCTAATAATCGACCTGGCGTCGCGACTAAAATATCAACACCTCGTCGTAACTTCATCATCTGAGGATTAATCTTCACGCCACCAAATACAACCGTCGATCGTAAAGGCAAATATTTACCATACGTGGCCACACTTTCTCCAATCTGCGCCGCCAATTCGCGCGTCGGCGTTATGATTAATACCCGTGCTTGGTTTGGTTTTACATGTTGGCCATTCGAGAGTAGTTCTAATATTGGTAGTGTAAAACCAGCTGTTTTACCTGTACCCGTTTGGGCGGCAGCCATGACATCTTTACCCTCCAGTACCGCAGGGATCGCTTCTGCTTGAATTGGAGATGGTGTGTCATAACCTTGTTCAGCAACTGCCTTAAGAAGTGGTTCAGACAAACCTAAAGAACTAAAACTCATAGATAAAACTCGAAATTATATATAGAAAGGTCGCCACTCTAACAGTTAGACTCAATAGGTACTAGGTTTTAACTCACTTTTTTACAAATTATTGGTGTATTATTTACTGTAAAGTTACTTAAATTGGAGAGTCCACCATGTCAAATGAAGGTTATCACGAACCCATTAACGAATTATCAGACCAAACTAGAGATATGCATCGTGCCATCACATCGCTGATGGAAGAATTAGAAGCTGTAGATTGGTACAACCAACGTGTTGATGCCTGCAAAGATAATGAATTAAAAGCTATTCTCGCCCATAATCGCGATGAAGAAAAAGAACACGCCGCAATGGTACTTGAATGGATCCGCCGTAAAGACCCTTCTTTTGATAAAGAATTAAAAGATTATCTGTTTACGGATAAACCAATCGCCCACACATAATACTCAGGAAGAGTCCATGCATATCGTTCTTGCCCTACTCGGCACTATTGTCACGATTCTAGTTCTTATGAGCCGGCTAGCTGATGCAGGTATTGATCTGGGTGGCCTAAACCCATTTTTATGGAATCGTCGTCGCAAATGGCGACAAAAATATGAAGGTAATCCTTTATTCAAAATTGACTCGCCCTTAGATGCAACAGCCATTCTTATGGTCGCCACCGCCAAAGCCGACGGCGATATGAGCCGGGAAGATAAAAGCTTATTACTTAACTTATTCGAAACTGAATTTAATTTATCCAAAAAAGATGCCGCTGGTTTATTAATTTCAAGTGCTCACATACTTGGCAATGGCAAAGAATTCACCAATGTGGAAAGCTTTCTAAAACCAAGTAAAGCTACATTCTCAGATACCCAAGCTAATTCAGCTATTGAGTTGGTGAGTAAGATAGCGGGCGATCCATCATCGATGCATGAAAATGTTCAGGATCTATTGCAACAAATTCAGCAAGAACTTACACCGGATATCAAAAATCCAGACAAAACATGGTAACCATCGTCGACTGCAAGCGTTTCATGCACGTTTAATGGCTACCACAACATTTTTTATATTTGCGACCACTACCACAATAGCAAGGGTCGTTACGGCCCGTTTTTTTTCCTGTACGAACAATCGTCTCTGATCGCCAGCCCATCGGTGCTCCCCGTTCACCCGGAATAACCTTTTTATCGGCAAGAGGAACATTCATCGCCGCGTAATCAATGCCTTTGTCTAACTCTCTTTGATCTGGGTATAACCACCATGTTAGCTCTTTGAATGGTTCTTTAATATAGCCATCCACTACGTTTTCTTTATTTTTAATAGTGTCAGCTACATTGTCTTTCACACAAAGCGCAAGTGACTTTTTATTCAGTACCATGGGCGCAATAAGTTTATCTTTTATCGCTTTCAGTAATAAATCCTCAAGATCACCGGGATGAAGATCATAGGCTATTAATGCAATCGTATCCCAAACATAGCTTGGGCTGGCTTCTAATTTACCTTCCATTAATTCTCTTAAATAATGAACAATCTCTTCTCGACTTAATATATTTTCTTTCCACAACACCATCAAACTATCTAGGGCAGATGATCGAAGCCACGGGCTTACATTAGGGTTTTCTATTACTGATTTAATCGGTGCCAAGTCACCATCACACACTGAGGCTAAAATTCGCCCTAATGCTTCAGTAAAAACTTCTCCAGTCAGTGTGATCACTTTTTCACCTGAATGAGAAATGAGCCTGATGATAAGGGGATAAGCCGCTTCACTTCTAAAATAGGCTACAATAAACAAGCTAACCACATGCCTTATATAATCATCACCCTGCTTGTTAATAACGCTAGGATCTTCAGAGAACCGGGCAATTTCATCAAGCAACAATGGTGTAATTTCCTTCCGTGATGAGGCTATTTCCTCAAATATTTCCTCACTCGGTGGCGAGCTAATAGTTTTAATATGTTCAAATAATTGTTCTACTTCTGTTATCATATTGGGCCGCTCTAAGCTGTAATTTATTGATGCTGTCCCGCACTCGTTTGATTTTAGCACCAAACAATTATTATCAACGGCTTTATTTTAATAAGCCTCGAATATTCGATAAATGCGCCTTACCACGCTCTTTTCGCTCTTCAGGATCGACTTTTGTTCTTTCTGTAGTCCAAATCAAATCTTCAGGCGGTAGTTCGCGTAAAAAACGACTCTCTTCACAGTCTACTTTTTCACCGTAACGCTTACGGGTATTGGCAAGGGTAAACACTAAACTGCGTTGGGCACGTGTCACACCCACATAAGCCAAGCGCCGTTCTTCTTCGATATTTTCTTCTTCAATGCTAGTGCGGTGTGGCAGAATTTCTTCTTCCATGCCGATAATAAAAACATGGGGGAACTCTAAGCCTTTAGCAGCGTGCAATGTCATTAAGCTTACTGCATCTTCTTGGTTTTCTTCAGCTTGGCGTTCTAATAAATCCATTAAGGTTAATCTGGCGGCTATATCACCGATATTATTTTGTTCGGTGTCTTTATCTACAATACGTTTGATCCAAACCTGTAGCTCTTCAACATTTTCCATTCGTCTAATGGCTTTATCAGGGTCGCCGGTGACTTCTTCTAGCCAAGCGCGATAATCAATTTCTTCTATCATGTCCTTAATGGTTTCTAGCAAATCACTTCGCTCAGCACGATCGGCAATATCCACTAACCAGTTAGAAAACTTCTCTACGCGATGCATGGCTTGGGTTGATAACTGCTCTGCCAAACCAATCTCGAAACACGCGGCAAACATGCTGCATTTGCGCTGTGCCGCATAGTTACCTATTTTCTGTAAGGTACTGGCTCCAATGCCTCGCCGTGGTGTGTTAATGACTCTTAAAAAAGCATTATCATCATCTTGATTTGCCAATAAGCGTAAATACGCCATAATATCTTTGACTTCTACTCGTGAGAAAAATGAGGTGCCACCTGTTAAAACATAAGGCACATTATGCTCACGCAAGACCTGCTCTATAGGCCGAGAGAGATGATTACTCCGATATAAAATCGCATAATCTTTATGATCGGCATTATGTTTTAGCTTGTGATATAACAGCTCTGAAACCACTTTTTCTGATTCATGGAAATCATCACGACAGGCAATCACACGGATAGGATCGCCCTCACCGCGGGCACTCCAAAGTTTTTTCTCAATGATATGTGGGTTATTACTAATTAGCTGATTCGCTGCACGTAATATTCGCCCCATTGAACGGTAATTTTGCTCTAACTTAATCACTTTTAAACGAGGATAATCTTGCTGTAGTAAATTTAAGTTTTCTGGATTCGCACCACGCCATGAATAAACTGATTGGTCATCATCGCCCACCACCGTCAAAGCTTCACGAATACCGACTAACTGCTTCACCAATTCATATTGGCAACCATTGGTATCTTGATATTCATCCACAAGTAAGTAATGAACGCGAGCTTGCCATTTTTTTAATACTTCTGGGTTATCCCTAAATAATAAAACTGGCTTTAAGATCAAATCATCAAAATCAACGGCATTATAGGCCTGCAATGCTTCGACATAACGGCTATAGACTTTGGCCGCCGCTATTTGCTGGCCATCTTCTGCTATTTGCATTGCCTGTGTAGGCATGATCAGTTTATTTTTCCACTCAGAAATCTGCCACTGACATTGCTCCGCATGTTCGCTATCGGCTGCGAAATCTTTACCCATTAGGTCACGTAATACCGCTAGCGTATCGTGGGCATCGAATATTGAAAAGCCCTCTCGATAATTGAGGTGAGCATATTCTTTTCGAAGAATTGTTAGACCAAGGTTATGAAAAGTCGACACCATCAAACCGCGAGCGGATGTGCCTCGAGAGGCCATTAATTCAGCAACACGGCTTTTCATCTCTCGTGCCGCTTTATTGGTGAAGGTGACTGCTACGATATTGCGTGCGGCAATACCGCACTGCTCAATTAAGTAGGCAATTTTACGCGTGATAACGCGTGTTTTTCCACTACCCGCACCGGCGATAACTAATAATGGTCCATCAATATGCCGAGCGGCTTCCCGCTGCTCGGGGTTTAAGTCTTTCATTAAATAATCTGATGTAAAAAATGGTTCAAGTTAACAACTCTGTGATTCTGGCATGCGGTTAGGGTTAGCGGGAATCTAATGATTAGAATACAGATTCCGGCTAAAAACCTACCGGAATGACGAAATTTTTGTCTAGAACAAGTTAATTTGAAATTGTATCTAGACGACGATAGCCTATGGCCTCGCTTAAATGTAAGGTTTGAATCTGATCTGAACCTGCTAAATCGGCAATAGTTCGTGCCACTTTTAAAATACGGTGATAAGCCCGTGCCGATAAACCTAAACGGTTAATGGCTTGCTCTAATAGTTGATAATCACTTTCACTCAACGGGCAATATTCCTGTAATTCTTTATGCTCTAATAAATAATTTGCTTTACCAGCACGCTTCATTTGTTGCGCTCTTGCCGTCACAACACGTTTCTGAACAGTTAAACTATTCTCTTCTTGCTCGCCTTCTTCTGCCGGACGTAACATCGCTTTTGCCACCGGTGGCACTTCCACCAGCATATCAATCCGATCTATCAGTGGCCCTGATACTTTAGCTTTGTATCGCCGCACTTGATCTTCGGTGCAATAACAGCGTGCTTGCCCCAAATAGCCACATGGGCATGGGTTCATCGCCGCCACTAATTGAAATCGAGCCGGAAACTCTGCTTGATGTGCTGCTCGCGAAATAGTGATCTTACCTGACTCTATCGGTTCACGTAATACTTCTAATACTTTTCGATCAAATTCCGGTAATTCATCTAAAAATAAAATGCCATTGTGTGCCAACGAGATCTCCCCCGGCTGCGGTGGGCTGCCACCGCCGACCATTGCCACTGCCGATGCTGTGTGATGAGGCGAGCGGAACGGTCGCTGTCGCCATCGTTCAACATTAAACCCGCTGGTTGAAATAGAATGAACCGTTGCGGTGCCAACGGCTTCTTGTTCGGTCATTGCTGGCATAATACTGGGCAAACGACTGGCTAACATCGTTTTACCTGTTCCCGGTGGCCCACTAAAAAGCAGTGAATGCCCGCCAGCAGCAGCGACTTCTATCGCTCGTCGTGCATGAGCTTGACCTCGAACATCAGCAATGTCGGGGTAGTCAACGATGTCGCTTTGGCCAGAGTGTTGAGCGATATCTAAGTGTTGCTGACCATGTAAATGAGCACATACTGCTAACAGGCTGTCAGCACCAAAGCATTCAGCTTTCTCAATCAGTGCTGCTTCAGCACTATTTCCTTGAGGCAAAATCATGGTTCGCTTTGCTTTTAGTGTTGCTAAAATCGTTGGCAATACACCGCGCACAGCACGTAATTCACCTGTTAAACCGAGTTCACCAATAAACTCTTTATCCATCAACGAATTTAATGGTATTTGACCCGATGCGGCTAAAATGCCTAATGCAATAGGCAAATCAAAACGACCACCTTCTTTAGGTAAATCAGCTGGCGCTAAATTAATGGTGATGCGCTGTTGTGGAAAAGAAAATTGGGAGTTAATTAAAGCCGATCGCACCCGATCTTTGCTTTCTTTAACGGCGGTTTCTGCCATGCCGACAATATTTAAACTAGGCAAACCGTTCGATAGATGAACTTCAACCGTAACAGCTTGGGCATCAATGCCCGTAATTGCCCGGCTATAGACTGTTGCTAAACTCATTAATCACCATCCTTGGAAGTCATTCTAATCAATATAAGAACAACAATAATCCGCTAATTTACTTACTTTTAAATCAAATGATGAATCTGCAGGCACATTAAATTGTTCACCACCTTTGATAGCGATCCACTTATCACTGCCATCTAGTCTATAAACTAATTCGCCGGCTAAAATTTCCATCAACTCGGCTTTTTCTGTACCAAAAGTGTATTCGCCCGGCATCATAATACCCAGTGTTTTTGTGGTGCCATCAGCAAAAGTGACTGTTCGGCTGGTGACATTGCCATCAAAATAAACATTGGCTTCACGGGTAATGCTTACATTATTAAATTCAGACATTACTTACCTTCTAATTCGGCAACACGTTTTTCAAGCGCCTCTAACTTCTCACGGGTACGATGTAATACTTGGGTTTGCACATCAAACTCTTCACGTGTCACCAAATCTAATTTAGCAAAGGTTGCACTCATCGCAGCGCGCACATTCTTTTCAACATCTGCTTGCAAACCTGTTAAACCCGATGGCATAGCATCGCTGATTGTTTGTATGACTTCTTCAATTTTTTTTGTATCTAGCATACTTTCCTCCATTGACTGTCGCATCCTATTCTACGTTAAATAAGTAAGGACTCAAGCGAAATCAATTTTGTTTAGTCCAAAGCACAAAGAAAAATATGCTTGTCGCACAATCTGCTAAAAACCAAGCGATTGTTTCAAATGCATACATCGGTGATTCGGAAAATAATATTGAAATAGTATAATCACCAAACGTTATACCATATAGATTAAACAAGGACCTGAGCGCCCATAAAACCGCACAAAGCAATGTAATTGTTTTCATTTTTTATCCTTCATTATCTTTAATGCCTAAAGCATGATTAATAGATCTTATCTCTTCATTCGTTTTCCCTGTTAACTGTCTGTATTGCTTAATCGGTGCTCTAAAAAGCCAAACTTCAATCCCTAGGTGAAGAATGACTACCAGAAATAAAAGAAATAGCTGCATAAAATGCTCTGAAAAATAATTTTGTTCATCTGATATCAACGCCAATATCACAGAACCAAATACAGTTACCGAAACAGCAAGCAAGCCTAATGTAGCTAAAGATAAAATATAAGAAATAATCATTATCCACTGATATTTAAAAAATTGTTTCCAGCGTAAAAACAAAACTATCAAGCCATACACCGCAGAAATTAGCATTGGCCAAACAACCAAAATCACTACCATTGCTTCCACGGGAATACCATGCGCAAAGGCTAATGATGGTAAAAGTAATAATAACCATAAGGTATATTTAATTAGCTTCATATTTCAATCAGTATTATCATTTGAATAACTATACTGCTGTAGTGTCATTTTCAGTGTCCAAACAATAATTATCAATAGAAGAATTAAAATGACAGGAAGTAATACTCCCCCATAATAGTTTGGCCATGAATAATAGAGACTATTAGCAATATTATTTAGAAACTGAATAAGCCAGAACATTATTGTCAACGCACTAAACAAAAAAGATGTAGCAATGATTGCCTTCTGCTTGAGTGTATTGTTTTTACACTTAAAGAATACAACTAAAGCGTGAATAATAACTGTGATTATCAGTATTATTAACATTAAAGAATCTATAAAGTCTAATGCGCCTGATATGCCACCCAATGCAAAGGCTAATGAAGATACGGATATTAATACTAGCCCAATACTTGCTTTAAGAAGATTCATTTGATTCGCCCTTTTGTAACTTTCTAAACTGTTGTATAGGTGTAATTACTGCCCATATAACAATCGCCAAATAAACAAATAATCCAAAAATTGAGGCGACAAACAAAGTGAGAACATTATTTTTTATAATTGAAAGTAGCATTATCCATAACACCACTGCTGCCACACTAAATAATAACGAAACAATCACTAGCCACAAATATTTGTATAACATCATATTTCGTAATAATAAAACCAGCGCACCATGCATAATAACAAGTAAAGTATAAAACCAAATAACCGCTGTTTCTAACCCTGCACCACCATGAGCAAACACCGCAGATGATAGTGATAGTAGCAATAAACCTACAATAAATTTAACTAGTCTCATTGCGTAAGCGCTTCTTTCTTCGGTGGTAATGGTGATAAATAACCAATTGCCAGCATCACTACGCCCACAAATAAGAATGAAATAATACGTGATATTGAGCCACTCTCAGCTAAATCTATAAAGAATAATTTAATAACCACAAGGGCTAACAATCCTGCTCCGACAAACCAAAATAGTCGTATTGATTTTTTAGATGCAATCGTCATCAAGATCACCGCAATCACACTCCACACAATGGACGTTGTTGATTGGAAAACCGTTGAATTCATCAAGTCATAACTTCTATATGGCACTTGGAAAAAGAAATGCACCGAGCGGGCGATGACCATATTAAGCCACACAAAGCTCATAAGACCCGCCACCCCATATATAAATACCTTCGGCATTGTGATGAGTTGAGTTTCTTTTGATTTATTAATAAACAATAACCAAGCAACTACGACAGCAATCGTTAACGCTTGCACGATATCAAGTGGGTTGAACACAGGAATATAACCTATTAAATCGGTAACACCTGATTTATCAGCAACACTAATAAACCATACTATTAAGGACAGCATGACCGGCAACAGTCCCCAAGAATAATAAGCCTTTTTAAATACATTAATGGGCCATCTAAGCAATTTCCCGTACTTCATTAAAGCGGCGGCCGCGATCACCATAGCAAGTGCGTTTGCACTCCCCTGCCACACGCTTGATCGCATCGCGCCATCAAGCCATGCTAGATAAAAGCCTCTTTGAATGAACAATATAATAAGCAGAGCGATGACCACAACACCCGTAGCGTGCCAACAAGTTAAAATTATTTGAGACCACGCTTTCTGCTTTCTGCATAATGCTAAAAAGTGAATAAATAAAATGGCTGGCCATGCTAAATAGCCTAGGCTTCTAAAGGGGCCGTAATGGGCACTATCGGCAGCTGAGAAGAGCAACAAGATAAGCATTATCGGAGTGATTAAAATAAATGATAAAGAAATTTTTGACCATGAAAGTTTGTGACTGATAACTGCCTGCACAAAACTGCTTACTGCAATAAATAACAGTACTGAATGCTCTTGATAACTAAATCGGCTGGCAACAAAGTGGCTTATTTCGGCCATGCCGGCAATAAACCACCAGAATAACCCCCATATAACCATTATTGTAGATATAGGTAGATCGCGTTCAAATTGATAACAGTTTTGTCGATATTTATCGTAAAGATAGGCAATGAACACGCCCGACAAACTGACTAAAACCATGCCAAGAAACGCACTATTCAGAATAGGCAAACTATCAGCCAAATGGTGATAGTTTTCTGAGATAAAGGCTAACCCTGCTCCTATTGAAAGTAATAGACCAAAGCCTCGTGACACAATATGTGATTGACGTAACCCAATCCACACCAAAGCCGCCCCTTCTAATGACCAGATCGCCGCTGTCCACCGTCCGTCTAATAATAACGGTACAGCCAAACTAGCAAAGGTAATACCTAAAGCTAAGAATGATTCAGCTAATAAACGTACGCCTTTTTTCTCTGGTAACCACAAGCGTTTGGCTAATACTAAATAGATAACAGCCAATGCAATGGCTGTTATCGCATCACCATATTCATACGGTTCAACCAGTTCACCTTGCAATGCAAAAGCAACCAAAGGCAAACCAAACACTATCGTGCCATCAACATAGGGTTTTAATTTAGGTGCTTCTTTAAAGGCGAATAATACCGAAATGGCAAGGAAGAAAAAGAAGAATAGAATTAAGAAAAATTCGGTCGAGACAAAATGCTCGGGCTGATATGCCTTATAACCCCAAGCGGCACTAATAATAAAGGTGAAAACAAAACCAATAAGATTTAGAAAACGCCATGATTTAAACCAAGCAATGCCTAATATGCCTACATTTAATAAAGCGTAATACGAGAACAAGACAATATGACTACCGCCACCTGTTGACATTAATACTGGTGCTAAAAAACCACCCACCGCACCGAAAACAGCCAACGATTTAGCATCTTGTTTAATGGCTAACCAGCCTGATAATGCGACCAAAAGCAACATAACTGCAAAGGTCACAACCATGGGCAATACGTGATAAAACTTGCTAGCCGCAAACACGGTTAAATATAACAAACCGACACCGGCACCTTGTAATATCAAACCATATTCCAATCGTTCATCACGCAAACGCCAACCAATGACCAGTATAGCAACGCCAAAAGCGGCCACTATTAACAAGCGTAATTCGATTGGGAACATACTTCTTTCAGCGGCATATTTCAGGAGAAATGCCACGCCAAAGAACAATACAATGGCGCCGACTTTAACGACCACATTGCCCGTGGTGAAAAAGTTTTTTACTTTATGGAAGATTTTTTCAGCAACATCCTGCTCAACAATTTCGGGGCGAGCTTCTGCTATTTTTTGTTGTGCCGTAGTCTCTACTGACTCAAGCTGTGTCGCTTCGTCAAACTGTAATGCTTCAATAATTTCAGCATAATCAGAATTCTCAGCATGAGCGACTGTGTTTGTACTTTGGGTCTGTCCAGAAGAATTAGCTGGTGAAGCTTCTATTGTTGTTTTAGGCTGGTATCTAACAGGCGCATCTACTGGCTTCTTCATTTTAAGCAAAGCTTGCTCTAATTCAGCAACTCGGCTTTTTAATGAAAAAATCATTCCAAACGCCAAGCCAATAAATAGACCTAAAACTAAGCCTTCTTCCTCAGCTACAGCTGCACCAATAATCAAGCCCAGTATAGATAAAACAACTGTTTTCATAGCTAATGCCTTAAATATTTTTAATCCATCGAGGCATAATAACAGTTTTAGACCATTTTACATGCTACAGCGTCACACCTACGGCTTGGTTGACTGTTGCGATTAAATATTTAATTTCAATTTCAAGTGCTAATTTTCGGTTGTGCGATTCAGTAGCAAGCGCTTGAGTACGCAACAAGCTGACTAAATCAATTTCCCCCAGATCAAACGCACGTTGCTGAAGTGTCAGATATTTTAGTGTTGTTGCATCTTGTTCTAAAACTAATTTAAGCTGCTGTTGCTTGGTTTCAAGGTCATGTAATTGAGAAAATACTGTAATATTCAGATCGCGTTCTAATTGTATCCGTGTCATCTCAGCATCAGCCAACGCTTTTGCCGCATTTGCCACGGCAGGTTTACGATAAACGGTATCATCTAAGGCTAAACTAATACCTACACCGATACTATTATTAAACTTTTCTGATCGATCACCACGCTCACTCCTTACGCCAACCGATACAACCGGATTTGAAGCCCCTTCAAAATAGGCAATATCTTGTTTAGCTCGTAGCGTGTCTATTCTCTGGTCCCAAACCATTAATAATGGATGATCAGGCCTAATTTGTCTTGTTGAGTGATGCTCACCATCATTTGAAGCAACGGTAGATAAAGACTCTTCAAATTCTTTTGGCAATGTTTGTGCGTCTGTTAAACGACGGTAACTGGTTAAAGCATGCTCTAACTCTGCCTGAGCCAATACATACTTACTATGCATTTCTAATGCATTTGTATTCGCTAATAGCTGTTCTGCTCCCGCTAGTTCCCCTGCTTTAACGCGCGCAATAACATCACTTTCTAATTTTTTTGCCGTTTGCCAAACTTGATACGCTTGTTTGGTAGCATTATTTGTTCTGATAATATGCCAAATCAGTTCACGAACTATTGCCGATGCCTCTAATCGTATTTGTTGTTGATAGGCGGGCAACTCCGCTAATATTTTTTCTGATAGTTGTAATTGTGTTTGTTTTTGACCTGATAGCCATAATGGCATATTCACACTGGCTTCCCATTCTTGCAAACCATCACTACTGCCTACAAAATCATTTTGATGTCGTAAATTAACCGTCTTTGAACCAGCAAATGTTGCTTCTGCTAGTTCAGTATTTGCATTTGCTTGTTGCTCTCTCGCTAATTCATTATGACGCATCGGATGATGATCATAGACAAATTGAGTGAGCGACGACAATGTGACCGATGACGAATATGCTAACGGCATCATTTCAGCTGAAACAACAGATGAAAAACCTGTTCCAGCAACAAATAATAATAACGATATTTTATTTTTAAATGACATAATGATGGATAAACTCTTATTTATATTAATTTTCTATAACAACCCTATTACGTTTTATTTCGTTCAATCAAACGCTACCACTTACTGATATCGGCACTAGCCAATAATACAAGCCTGTACCCAAAAAGTGTTGTTTAAGATCGACGAGTATAGATTCCGCTCTTATTTTCTCTAACTCGATCATGAAGGTAACCTGTCGTCTACGGCCACTTACTTGTTCAGCCAAGCTCATT
The DNA here is from genome assembly GCA_026988435.1 of Methylophaga sp. Taxonomy (GTDB): domain Bacteria; phylum Pseudomonadota; class Gammaproteobacteria; order Nitrosococcales; family Methylophagaceae. Next base: position 29,377 of record JALSLH010000050.1, on the reverse strand, counting down.
TCATGGCCACTGCCATGCCCATATGCTACTTGCGATGTGAATCCCTTAATATCTGTTTGAACTAGCAACCAATCGACTAGGGACTCCTCCATCTTAGGGGGGGCAATAATGGTTAATAACATCATGTGACTTTCTCCATTTTCGTGGCAACAATCCCAAAACGCCTAAATAATAACGGGAGCAAGATTAAGGTCAGCACCGTTGCACTAAATAAGCCACCAATCACAACAATTGCTAAGGGTCTTTGAATCTCTGAACCTGGCCCGGTAGCAAACAACAAGGGAACGAGGCCAAATGCTGCAATCGTCGCCGTCATCAACACGGGTCTTAATCGTCTCATGGCTCCCTCTCGCACGATCTCGTCTATTTTCATGCCTAACGCATTTAAGTCATTAAAATAACTGACCATTACAATGCCGTTAAGCACGGCTATGCCTAATAAAGCGATAAAACCAACAGATGCCGGTACAGATAGATATTCCCCCGTCAACCATAAAGCAACAATGCCACCTACCATTGCAAAAGGCACATTACTTAACACTAAAAGTGCTTGTCGAATTGATTGGAAGGTTGAAAATAATAAAAGAAAGATCAATAGCAGTGCAACAGGCACCACAATCGCCAATGTGCGTGCCGCACGCTGTTGATTTTCAAATTGTCCGCCCCATGCGACTGAATAACCTATTGGCAAATCGATATTATCGGCCACTTTTTGCTTGGCTTCTTCCACAAAACTCACCAGATCACGACCGCCCACATTGGCAACCACAACTGACATTCTCTTGCCTGTTTCACGTTTAATTGATACCGGGCCTTCAATTCGCTCTAACTCAGCTATTCGTGATAAAGGTATTTTTTCGCCATTTGTTAAGGTCAGCCTGATATTAGCAAATTTTGCAGGAGATAAACGTAATGCCTCATCACCTTTTACGATTAACGGTGTACGCCTAGCCCCTTGATAGATTGTGCCTACCTCTGCACCTTCAATTAACAGACGAAGTTGCGGCATAATATCTTCTACCGTTAGCCCCACACGCCCTGCCGCTAATCTATCCACTGCCACACGATAATATTGCGCTCCTTCTGTTTGTGCTGTTATCACATCTTCCGCGCCATCAATCGTTGAAACAAGCTCAACGATATGTGTGGCTAATTTATTAAGTTCGGCACCTTCATCCCCAAACACTTTGATTGCCAAGTCACCTCGTACCCCTGTCAACATTTCAGAAACACGCATTTCAATAGGCTGGGTAAAACCAAATGCAATTCCTGGAAATTGTGACAAAACAGTTCGAATTTGTTCTTTAATCCCCTCTTTAGAGCTCACTTTCCATTGCTCTCTTGGCTTTAAAACCAAGAACATATCGGTTTCATTTAATCCCATTGGATCTAAGCCCAGCTCGTCTGCACCGGTGCGCGCCACAATATTACTCACCTCAAACACATTATCTAAAATAGCCCGTTCAACGCGCAAATCTAAATCTATCGATCTATCTAAAGTAATAGAAGGTAATTTCTCTAACTGCACAATTAAATCACCTTCATCCATCGTCGGCATAAAACTTTTACCTACTTGTGTGTATAAATAACCGGCAGAAATGAGCGATAACACAGCAAACAGGACAACAATTCGACCATGTGCCAAAGACCAATTTAAGATAGGGGCATACAGTCGCTTGAGCATTCTGGGCAACCAAGGTTCTTCATGAGAAACTTCTTTCAACAGATAAGATGCCAATACGGGAATGACCGTTAACGATAAAAGCAGCGAGCCGCTCAGTGCAAACACAATGGTTAATGCAACAGGAATAAATAACTTACCCTCTAAGCCTTGTAGTGTCAGCAACGGTAAAAATACAATAATAATAACCGCGATGCCGGAAGTAACAGGAACAGAAACACTTTTAACCGCGCGATAAATCAAATGCAATCGTGGTAACAGTTTGGCCTTTTCTTTATCCGCCAGTTGCGAGACTATATTTTCAACCACCACCACTGCAGCATCAACTAACATACCAATAGCAATCGTCAAGCCGCCTAAACTCATTAAATTTGCCGACAAACCGAATTGCTTCATCATGATAAAGGTAATCATGGCTGACAATGGCAGTACTAACGCAACCGTTGTTGCCGCACGCAAGTTACCTAAAAATAATAATAATAAAATCAGCACCAAAACAATGGCCTCGATCAAGGCCTTGCTCACCGTGCCAATTGCTTTTGAGACTAAATCTCCACGATTATAAAACACGTCAAGCGTCACATCATCAGGCAAACTTGCCGAAATATCAGCCAGTGTTTTCTCAATATCTCGTACCACATCGCGTGCATTGGCACCACGCAAGCCTAATACCAAGCCTTGAACCGCCTCACCTTTACCATCTTTTGTAACCGCACCATAGCGCGTTACACTACCAATCCCCACCTCAGCTACATCACCTAACATAACGGGTTCAGTGAGATCTGACTTCACCACAATAGCACGCAAATCATCTAATTCTTGGATACTCCCCTCGGCACGTACTAACAGCACTTCTTCGCCATCATCTAGGCGACCTGAACCATCATTACGATTATTTAATTCAAGCGCCATCGTTAATTCATCTAGGCTAATATTTCGAGATTGTAATTTGGCAAGATTAGGTGTGACTTGAAATGTTTTTGCACGACCACCTAGAGCATTGACATCCGCCACACCGGATACGCTACGCAATGCAGGGCGAATAACCCAATCAAGCAATAAACGACGATCGATCAGATCCATCGTGTCGCTTTCAACAGTGAACATAAACATTTCACCTAATGGCGTTGTCATCGGTGCCAAGCCACCCGTGACACCAGCAGGCAAGGTATCACTGATGCCTGCCAACCGCTCTGAAACTTGTTGACGTGCCCAATAAATATCGGTGCCTTCTTCAAAATCAACGGTAATATCGGTTAAGCCATATTTCACAACAGAGCGTAGCATCCGTTGTTTCGGGATACCCAACATTTCTATCTCAATCGGGGCCGTAATACGCACCTCAACCTCTTCCGGTGTCATGCCTGATGCTTTCAGAATGATCTTTACCTGTGTTGTAGATACATCAGGAAAAGCATCAATAGGCGTTTCATTAAATGCTTTCCAACCAGCGCCCATTAAGCCGACAATAGCAAGCAACATTAATAAACGTTGTGTTAGTGAAAATTGAATCAGTTTAGCAAGCATATTTAATCCTTAAATTGAACAAATGAGTCATGATTAATTATTCCCCACCGATACCCAGCCAAGCCGCTTTAAGTGTGGCCGTGCCTGCTATGACTATATTTTGATTAATAGACAAATCCCCTTTAATAATGAGTTGTTCGCCGTTATCCGTTACTATCTCGACGGGCTGATAGATAAATCCCTTATCCGTTTCTACAAAAATGGCAGACTGCCCTTCAAAACGAAGCACAGCTGATCGCGGAATGCTAAACTGCATGCCCTCTTTTTGTTTAATCAGACAGACTTCTACAAATTCACCGGGTGTCAATTTCTCCGTTTTCTGATTGACTTCAGCGCGTATCAACACACCTTGATCCGCCTCGTGAACTTCACGACCAATCGCAATGACATGACCTTCTATATTTTTACTACAAATTGTCACGCGATCATCAATATTAATAGTATTTGCTATATCTAATGGCACATGTATTTCTAACCATAAAGGTGATAATTGCGCGATCTTATATAGAGGATCTGCCGCAGTTAAACGTTGTCCCACTGTTGCAAGCTGTTTCATCACCACCCCAGAAGATGATGCTGATACAGTTAAATAGCTGGTTAAAGACTGTGTCCTACTAAGTTTAACAATATCCGCCTCCCTCATACCCGCTAGTTCAAGCGCCTTTCGAAACATTGCTACCTCGGTTTTATCTTGCTGATACTGTGTTTGAGATTGCCGATAACGTCTTTCTGCAATAATTTGATCTTCAAAAAGACTTTTATCCCTTAGCATTTCCCGTTTTGACTGGGCAAGAGCGCTGAGCGCTTGTAGATAATTGTTTTGACTAGCTAATAATTGAGGACTATTCATTTGTGCTAGTTCTTGTCCCGCAATAACACGATCGCCTTCAGCGACCAGCATAAGTTCAATCACACCATCTTGCGGCGCACTGACCACACGTTGAGATTTATTTGGAATACTTACTTTTGCCGGCAGCTTTTTACTCATTGCTTGATTCACAGCCTTTAACTGCCCGACTTCAATGCCCACATTAGCAATCTCATCGGCATTAATAACAACGACATTATCCGCAAAGCATGGCAATGAAAATGCCAGCAAAAATAAGTATGTAATATGCTTCATTAATTCAATCTCTTTTTTAATAATTAAAAATAATCTATTCTTTGTGGCTTTTATAACCTGTAACCATTGATTTAGCTAGGTTTTCCTTATGTAGCTTGCTAGACACTACAACCCCGACAATATGTAATGCAATAAGCACTAACATTAGATTCGCAAAAAATTCGTGTATTTCCTCCCAAAATTCTTCCTCTTCACTGTCTTCACCTTCTTGTTCCATATGACCAGAGGCATTGGCATTGCTGATAAAATAACTCGAATTTACTTCTGCTAACGGACCATATCCTTCAATACCATACACTTTCAAGCCAGATACCGTTGTTAATACCAATGTTATCAATAAAGCAAATACCATCAGTGCGCCTAGCGGGTTGTGACCCCAGTAGTGCTTTGGCGTTCCCGACATCATACTTTTTGTATAGTTAATAGTTTCTTTAGGGCTAAAAATAAAGTCGCTAAAACGGGCATGTTTGCAACCAACAAAACCCCATATAATGCGAAACACCAGTAAGCCTAGAATAAAATAACCCGAATAGCTATGGACAAGACTCTCATCTTCACCTGTAATATAAGCCACTACAAAAGCAATCACTAACGACCAATGGAATAACCTAATAGCATTATCCCATACTTTTTTGGATTCTAATTGTTGATCTTTCATAACATCTCTCCCAATAAAAGTCATTTACTCTCAAATCAAATAAAGCACGTATAGCTTTATTTGGATATGTTCAAATGATAAGACGTCTTAGTGATAGATACTATCGGGTATCTGTCCTATAATGCAGTTTATAGAACATTTGTCCCATGTTTTGAAGCCCCTAAAAGGAATCACCGTGCCCAGCCTAAAAATAATTTTTACCATTATTGTTTTGTTACTAGTGATGGCATCTAACACAATGGATCTAGTGAATGATTTTGCAGAAAAAGAGCCGCTTTGGCATCTTATTGAAGAAGTCATTGTGATAATTATGGCGTTCGGTTTAATCGCGTACTTAATCATCAATCTCAAACAACAGAAACGTAATCTTGAAATATTAAGGCAAGAACTCCAATCAAAAGACTATTCCCTGGAGAAATCACAATCTATCATCCAGAATGCACGTAAAAAATACAGTGATGTTATTCACCAACAATTTGATGACTGGCATCTCAGCCATAGCCAACAAGAGATCGCTCTATTGTTATTAAAAGGGCTGACATTTATAGAAATTGCCGCCATTAGAGACACCAAGGAAAAGACAGTAAGACAACAAGCCTCTGAAATTTATAAAAAAGCAGGCGTTACTGGAAGACACGCTTTTTCTGCTTGGTTTTTTGAAGACTTTTTGTAAGACAGGCTTATTTTATGTGATACTTATCTGACAAGTATCACCAGCGTAATTAGGATAAAGTATGAAATGGCGTAATCGACGAGTCAGTAAAAATATTGAAGATCGACGAAATCAAACCTCTCGAGGAGGCAGGGCCGCAAAAGGCGGTGTTGGCACCATCGTTGTTGCGCTTGCTGCAATGTACTTTTTGGGTGTTGATCCTCAGTTAGTAATGAGCATATTAGGTGGTGGTTCGTCCCCCGCCACTACACAAACTGATCCTAACTATCGACCTAGTGCTGAGCAACAGAAACTAGCCCAATTTACCGGTGTTGTATTGGCTGATACCGAAGATACCTGGAATCCATTATTTCAACAAATGGGTAAACGTTATCAAGAACCAAAATTAGTCTTATTTACTGATACAGTTCGTTCAGCATGTGGCCATGCACAAGCGGCAATGGGCCCATTTTATTGCCCGGGTGATAATAAAGTCTATATCGATCTCGGCTTTTACCAACAACTGAAAAGCCGACACAATGCTCCTGGTGACTTTGCCCAAGCTTATGTTATCGCCCATGAAGTAGGCCATCATGTGCAAAACCTATTGGGCACATCAGGGCAGGTGCACAAGGCACAACAAAGAATGAGCAAAGAAAAAGGTAATCAATTATCTGTCATGCTAGAACTACAAGCCGACTGTTTTTCTGGTGTTTGGGCATATCATACTGAACGGGCTAAACAGGTGCTCGAGCAGGGCGATATTGAAGAAGCATTAACTGCCGCCAGCGCCATTGGTGATGATCGTTTGCAAAAACAAGCGCGTGGTTACGCCACGCCTGAATCATTCACTCACGGCACGTCACAGCAACGTGTTCGTTGGTTCAAAACAGGATTTAGCCAGGGAACAGTAGAAAGCTGTAACACCTTTGAAGCGGCAAGATTATAAATAACAAGGACAATTAAAAATAATGCTCACACTATTAAAAAATGAAAAAGCGATATTTATTTCATTAATTACACTGATTGCGCTGACACCCTTTGAACATCAGATTCTGCACTCATCGTTATACAATAACTTAGCATTATTTCTTATCTTTGCAGTGATTATGTATGCTGCCGTAAACGTAGCTCACCATGCAGAAATGTTGGCCGAAAAATATGGCGAACCTTATGGCACCATGATTTTAACCTCATCCGCCGTATTGGTTGAGGTGCTTATTATTGGCATTATGATGAGCCATTCTGAGAATATTAACCTTGCCCGAGATACCATCGTTGCTGCGGTTTTACTCGATATTAATGGTCTACTCGGTATCGCCGCCATTATCGGTGGCATCAAACATGGCGAGCAAGATTATAACTTTGACTCTACTAACTCTTATATTTCTATGATTATTGTGGCAATGGGTATCGCGATGGTACTTCCCATGTTTGTACCAGAAGCAATGAATACAACTTATCTTATCTTTTTGGCTGTAATGTTCATCTTTATGTTTATCATTTTCACCCGTATTCAAATGAAAGAACATAGCTACTTTTTCCAATATGACTATAAATCTGAAGAGAAAGAACAGATCAAAGCACATGGTAATATCAATGGTCTTTATCATGCAACTCTATTAATGATCTGCATTGCCGTGATTGGGTTTTTATCTGAATTAATGTCGATCTTTATGTCTGAAAGTTTAAGCAGTAGCGGCTTGCCCTTGGCATTAGGCGCATTAGCCGTTGCTGTCATCTCCGCCAGCCCAGAACTATTAACGGCCATAAAAAGTGCGGCGGCTAACAGAATGCAAACAGTAATTAATATCGCTCTAGGTGCATCACTTTCAACTGTTTTATTAACCATTCCAGCAATGATAATTCTGGCATTAGTCACCCATCATGAAATCAATTTTGTATTAAGTCCTGTTCAAATGGTTTTATTAGGCATTACCTTCCTTGCCTCCATCGTCCATTTCTCTGATGGTCAGTCCAATGTGCTAGAAGGCGCTATCCACTTTATTATCTTTATTGTATTTATCTTTTTTACTTTCACAGGATTAATAGGATAAAGTCATATTAAAAGTGTGATCTGTATCACATCCGTTCAGCTTACGTTCAGTTTCATTTTGCTATAATATCCAAGGCTATTACAAGGCCAGTCCATAACCATAATTAATTATGGTTGTTTTTTAGATTATCTAAGTAAAATGGAGCATTTTTATGCAAACAAAAAGAATAATGACACAGGTGTCGATTGCTGTTGCTTTCGCACTGTCAGCCGGTTGTGCAACAACCAATACTCAATCCTCATCTGAAATGGATGCCGCAGTAGTTGATACTACCTCACAAGACATCTCTGCAAAATTAGATTCACGTGCTTCAGCCTTAGATAGTCGTGAAGCAGAGCTTCGTCAATTAGAAGCAAGTATTGCTGAAAGCAAAGCTGCCGCAATGGCTGAAAACGCCTCAGAAAGCACATCGGCAGTAGGTGACTTATTACCACCTGACGCAAAAGCGGGTGAATGTTATGCTCGTGTTTGGGTTCCTGCTCAATATAAAACACTATCAGAACAAATGCTTGCTTCAGAAGAATCTGAACGCATTGAAGTTATTCCTGCTACCTATGAATGGACTACTGAAAAAGTTGAAGTCAGTGGTGAATCAAGCAAAGTAATCACTACGCCAGCGGTTTATGGTACAGAAAGTGAAAAAGTATTGGTTAAGGATGCAAGCACTTATTGGAAGCGCTATTCTAATAAGAAAACATCTATGGCAAGTGATGATTTAGTTAAATTTGCCAAAGACCATGGTGCTGATATTGACTCTGCCACACCAGGAATATGTTTTCATGAACATACTATTCCTGCAAAATTTTCTACTCGACAAGAACGTGTTTTAGTCAGTGAAGCATCTGAAATTGTTACCCCTGTTGCAGCTAAATACCGTATGGTAGACAAAACTATTGTCGTCAGTGAAGCGTCAACAAAAATTGTCCAAGTACCAGCAACCTACAAAACTGTAAGTGAGAAAATACTCGTTAAACCTGCTCACACCACATGGAAAAAAGGTACAGGGCCGATTCAAAAGATTGACCAATCAACTGGTGAAATTATGTGTTTAGTTGAAGTGCCTGCTGAATATAAAACAGTGACAAAACGTGTTATTGATACACCTGCTACAACAAAAACGATTCAGATCCCAGAAGTAACTAAAACAATTAAAGTACGCGAACAAGTGACTGCTGCAACTGAAAACCGGAAAGCTATTCCAGAAAAGTATAAAACCATCTCGATTACTGAAAAGGATTCAGATGCATCAGTTGTTTGGCATGAAGTACATAAACATGGCGAGCCAACTTCGACACGAACAGGCCAAAAAATCTGTTTAGTTGAGAAACCTGCAGTTTATAAAACAGTGACAAAACGTGTTGTGAAAACACCTGCTTCATCTCACACAGTAGTAATTCCTGCTAAATATAAAACTGTAAAAGTTAAGAAGCTAGTATCAGCAGCATCAGAAAAACGAGTTGTTATTCCTGCAACATATAAACAAGTAGCACACCAAGAATTGGTGTCTGATGGTTATATGCAATGGCGTTCAATTCTATGTAAAACAAATACAACCCCAGGTCGTATTACTAAGATCCAACAAGCATTAAAAGGCGAAGGTTTTAACCCTGGTCCTATTGATGGTGTAATTGGGTCTCAAACAATTAAAGCTATCAACGCATTCCAAAAGAAAAAAGGGTTGCCTGTTGATAAATATTTAAATGTTGAAACAGTAAAAGCTTTGGGTGTATCCGTAAAATAACCTAAGGTTCAGCAGAAAGAACAAAAATCCCGTCGATATAGGCGGGATTTTTACCTTCTACTCAGTGAGTCAGCGAATGCAAGGAGGCTTAATAAATATAGTAGATTATGCTATCATCAGCCTGAAATAATAAACTGGAATAAAACACGTTACTTATGCAGGAACTTCGCAACTCAGAGCTACCCGACTTTATTGTAAAATCTACGTTAGGGGTGTCCTTTATAGCTGCAGTAGTTTTAACACCCTTTGCATTCCTTAGCTTTTTTCAAGATCGTTACTTTCTTGGCATCACTATACTTCTTATACTGACATTTTGCAGTATGAATGTTTGGTTTGGGTTGCAAAATCGATACCATAATTCACTTAACCTATTTGGTGCACTGCTTCTCACAGTGACTACTGCTCTGGCACTTTACCAACTTGGTATAAAAGGATCTTACTGGGCTTCTGTCGCTGTACTGTCTTTTTATTTTATTCTTCCAGAAAAACAGGCCTGGATAATAAACGCCATTTTTGTTGCTGCTATTACGCCAATAGCACTCTATGTTCTTGAACCTCAGGTAGCATTCCGGTTTTTTGCAACTCTTTTAGCAATAAGCCTATTTGCATTCACCTCAACACGTGAAATATATAAACAGAATTATCTATTAACAGAACAATCTATCACTGATATTTTAACCGGACTTTATAACCGAGCACTACTTCAAAGCTCTCTTGAAAATGCAATCCACCAAAATGATCGCTTAGGTACTGATATGACGATTCTTATGCTTGACATCGATCATTTTAAAGCCATTAATGATCAGTTTGGTCATGATATAGGCGATTCGGTTTTAAAAGCTACAGGCGAATTCTTAAATAATGCTTTTAGAGCTAGCGATATGGTCTTTAGGGTGGGCGGTGAAGAATTTCTTGCGCTCATGCTTAATACTGATATAAATAACGCCTTGAAAATAGCTGAAAAAATTCGGAAGGAATTTGTGCAACTACCCTTAATCCCTAACCATATTGTCACCATCAGTATTGGCATATCTCACCTTAAACCAGATATGGATTGGAAACAATGGATGAAACAGGGAGATGAGAATCTTTATAAAGCTAAATCAAATGGTCGAAATAAGGTAGTCGCATGATTGAATCTCCCGTTACTGAATTATTAAATTCAAATAATATTCCCTTCGATGTAATTGAAATTCCACTTTCAGAAGATAAAAAACCTATTCGAAATCTAGAAGAGCTACTGCAATCAGAAGGGCGAGATCCTAATTCAGTTGTACGAAGTTTGTTATTCAAAACAAAATCCGGTAGTTTCGTCTTATTAGCCGTTGCCGGCGGTGGTCGTGCTGATTGGGCAGTATTACGCAAACATCTCGGCGAGCGTAAACTACGAATGGCTGAGTTTGACGAGGTTGAAGAGTCCACTGGCTATATTGTCGGCGCCGTACCCCCTATTGCCTTACCTGAGACGATTCGTGTGCTTGTTGATGAGAGTATGACCACTTTTGATACTGTTATTATCGGCAGTGGTGTTTTAGGCTATGCCCTCTCTTTAGCTTGCACTAATTTGCTCACCTTATTGTCTGCAAGCGATAAAGGTACGTTCACAAAAGAATAAATCAATCCTATGTAGCAAATTTTCACTGGTTTCACCCCGATCCCATCCCGTTTCACCCTCTGGTATCGCTGCTCCCATAAGTTATCTACAACCATCGTTTTACTGATGTTTTATAGTCAATATACTCCTGACCAAATTTGTGCTCTAAAATTTTTTCTTCAGGAATAATTTGTTGAACTGTCATCACCCAAATGAATAAAGGTAAAATAACAAAACTGCTAAGGCTTCCGAGTATTATTCCCCAGCCTAATAACACGCCTACCAACCCCAGATACATTGGATTTCGCGTTAGGCTATACATGCCTGTGGTGACTAATTTCTCCGTCTTTTCTGGATGCAATGGATTCATCGTAGTATGAGCTCGAAAAAATTGCACTAATGAGCTACCATCTGATGAAAGCCCCAAAATGACAAATAAAAAGCCTACTTTATTCCACGGCGCATTAATTAACTCTATTATCGGAAAAAAGCGATCTAATGACCACATACACAATGCAGCGATCAGTAAATAAACTGGAGGTGGAACTTTTAACTGCAACATTATATTATTTTCCACCCAACAATGAGCCTAATACCCCTCGAATCAATTTTCGCCCCACGGTACTTCCCACCGCTCTCATGGCACTTTTCATAAAGGCTTCCATCACAGTTTGTCGCTTGCGACCTGTTTTAGATTTTTCATTCTTTTTACGTTCTTTTTCTTGAGCGACGGCGACCTCTTCTGCTCGTTGTTGTTTCGCTCGTTCTTCGGCTCGTACCGCTAAAATTTCAAACGCTGATTCACGATCCACTGTTTTTTCATAGACACCTGCCACTATTGAATTTGACATTAATACAAGCCGTTGCCCTTTATCAATCGGGCCAATTTGGCTTTTAGGTGGTTTAATTAATGTACGCTCAACAATACCTGGGCGACCTTTCTTATCTAATAAAGAGACTAATGCTTCCCCCACTCCCAGTTCAGTAATGACTTCTCGCGTATTGAGTTTAGGGTTGTCACGAAATGTTTCAGCCGCCGCTCTTACCGCTTTTTGGTCTCGTGCCGTATAGGCTCGCAAAGCATGCTGAATACGATTCCCTAATTGCCCTAAAACACCATCAGGAATATCAGTTGGATTTTGTGTTACAAAATAAACACCGACTCCTTTAGAACGAATCAATCTCACTACTTGTTCAACTTTATCTAGCAATACTTTTGGTGCATCTTTAAAGATCAAGTGTGCTTCATCAAAAAACAACACTAACTTCGGCTTGTCAGGGTCACCTACTTCGGGTAATTGTTCGAATAATTCTGACATCAACCATAATAAAAAAGTGCTATACAACTGCGGTGAGTTCATCAACGTTGTAGCATCTAGCATATTAATAATGCCTTTGCCATTTTCATCGGTTTGCATTAAATCATCTAAATTTAATACTGGTTCTGCAAATAACTGATCGCCCCCTTGATCTTCTAATGAAATTAAACGACGTTGAATCGCCCCGACACTGGCAGCAGAAACATTGCCATATAAAGTGCGAAACTCTTTAGCATTATCAGATACAAATTTAAGCATAGCGCGAAGGTCTTTAAGATCAAGCAATAACCAACCATTATCATCTGCGACACGGAATACCAACGACAATACGCCGCCTTGCGTATCATTCAAATTTAATAAGCGTGATAAAAGTAGTGGCCCCATATCCGAAATTGTCGTACGAACAGGGTGGCCTTTCTCACCAAATACATCCCAAAAGGTTGCAGGGAAACCTTGAAACTTAAAATCATCCAAATGCATAATTTCAACACGCTCGGCTACTTTAGGATGCTCTCTTCCCGGTTGGGTTACGCCCGACACATCACCCTTTATATCAGCTAAAAAGACTGGTACACCTAACTCACTAAAGCCCTCAGCGAGACCTTGCATCGTGATTGTTTTTCCCGTGCCCGTTGCGCCCGCAATTAAACCATGTTTATTCGCCATTTTTGGCAATAAGCCAATAGCTTGGCCTTCATTACTTTGTCCGATAAAAATTGTTTGCTCTTCCACGCCTTATTCCTCTTCTAATAATCCCGCCAACCCTGTTTCGCGTTGATGCTGAGTGCTAACTGTTTTAGTTAATATTGCTTCACTACACAATAACATGACTTGTTTTTTTGCTCTAGTGATGGCGGTGTAAAGTAGCTCTTTTGTGAGTAATGGATTTTCTTCTTCCGCTAATAACACACATACATTATCAAATTCACTACCTTGGCTTTTATGAATGGTAATGGCATAAGCTGTTTCATGTTTGGGCAAGCGTACCAAATCAAACCAATGAAGTGTATTGTCAAATAAGAAGCACGCTTTTAACTCACCGCTACCATCACGTAATATCAAGCCTGTATCACCATTAAATAAATGCTGGCGATAATCATTTTGCGTGATCATGATAGGTCGGCCATGATAAAAGCCTTGTTGAGTACGCCAGCTTTGCTTTTGAATATGTCGCTCAATCGCATCATTTACCGATTGAACGGATTGCGGTCCTTGTTTTAATGCACACAACACACGTTGCTGTTCAAACGCCTGCAAACATTTTAAGGGTGAAGCATTGTCACTGATTGCTTTGAAGAATGATTGATACAAGGTGCTGATGCTTAATAAGATTTCTGCTGGGGCAATATGTTGTTGCCAAATAGAGGTTTGCGCATTGCTAACCACATCAAAAACAGCTTGCATATCGCCCGTTTTCACAGCTGTAGCTAAGCGACCAATATCACTGTTTTGATCAAATCGATAGCTATGCTGTAACTCTACTACATTATTTTCTAAGACTGTTTTTGTGTTGTCGGCGCTAATCGTAATACCAGTATATTGAAGTAAGTCAGCACAAAACTGCGTTGAAAATTGCGGTGTTTGTTGACATAAATTTGCCAACACAGCACCTGATTCTACTGATGCTAATTGCTGACTATCACCTAACAGTACCACGCGTGCTCGTTCTGGTAAGGCATTCAATAAAATAGCCATTAGGCTAATATCGATCATGGATGCTTCATCAATAATGACAATATCTACCGCTAAAGGTCGCAGGGCATTATAACGACCTTGTTGATTTTCGGCGGTTATTCCCAATAAGCGATGTAAGGTTTTCGGTTCAACATCATCAAAGCCACTATTATTAATTGATTGTTGTAATCTTGCCGCCGCCTTACCTGTGGGTGCTGCAAGGGCGATTTTCATCACGCTATTTTCTGCAAATAGCATGGTTAATAATCGTAATACAATGGTTGTTTTTCCTGTTCCCGGTCCACCTGATATCACACTAAATTGTTGTGTTAACGCCATAAATACAGCGACTTTTTGCCAATCTATTTCTTCGATATTGCTCGACCACTCCGTGAATAACTGTTTGATTTGTTTCGGATTGTTGAGCGGTATTGACTGACAGCGTTGCCGAATCGCTTTTGCGACGGCTTGTTCATCTAACCAGTGGCGATATAAATAAAGTGTGCCTTGTTCCGTTAAGATCAGTGGTGCAACGTCACCTGCCTGCCCGACCACATTGCTTTGTTTTAATCGTTGCATCCAAATAGTGCTGTTTTCAGGCAAATCGAGGGGGCTGTATTTTTCATCGCCGCGTGTTTGGGCTAAATTTAAACACACATGGCCTTGGCTATTGGCTTCACTTAATAAGGCTGCAGTCACGGCCACAATAGCATCATCACTTTTATCTAAGCGATTGATAAATTTGGCAAACTGGTAGGCTAATTCGCTAAACCCTGCTTGGCGAAGCAATTTCATCACGCTTCTCCCTGCAAATAGTCATCAAATTGTTCTAATAGTGCAGTATCTAGTTGGTCATAATAAACACCCGCTTGCCTCCAATCGGGATGCATGCCACGAATAAATAAATAATACACGCCGCCAAGATGTTGCTCTGGTGAGTAATCTTGAATTCTCAGTTTCAAATAACGATGCAGTGCAAGGCTATAAATTAAATACTGTAGGGGATAATCGTGTGCCACCATTGCATCATTAAGTGATTTAGTCTGATAGTCCGTCTCACTATTACCGAGGTGATTAGATTTATAATCCACCACATAATATTTACCATTATGCTCAAAGACCAAATCAATAAAACCTTTCATAAACCCGGTCAAGTCATAAAAACTTAGCCGTTTAATAACAGGTATTAACGCTGAATCGGCATCTAATAATGGCAGTAATGTATCTTGCAAACTAGTCACAGATAAATCTGCCACAGGGAAATAGAAGGCAAGTTCATCTAATCGTTTCGCGGGTGCTAGATCCGCTAACATCAAACCTGATTCTCCTAACGGAGTAGCCACTACTTCTTTCACCCACTGGCACGCCACATCAACCCATTTATCAGCAAAACCATACTGTAATAAAATGCGTGACACTAGTGTTTTCAGAGCTAAATCATCATGGCTAGTAAAATCCCATAACTCAAAAATAGCATGTAAACATGTACCCGCCTGTGCCCCCCTAGGGAAGCTAAATCGGTCGAGTACATCTGTTCGCACATTGGGGACAGTGTTAAGAGATTCATTGGCGTCATAATCGGGTAATTCTGCATCATGCCCCTGTGTCAGCGCGCTGAAACTACCGATTCGCCAAGGTTGATGAATGGTACCGCTGAATACTTTGGCAGATAGCATTTGAGCTTGATTATGACTTTCTGTACCTAAAATCACATCATCAAGGTCTATATCTTCAATTGAAATCGTAGCCTTGCTCGATGCCGCTAGCGCTTTTATTTCAGTGTGCATTGCTGATGATTCAGCTTCATCTAAATTAGGATGCAGTAAACTAAATAAAGCAGACTCAGCAACATTTTTAACATCCGCCCAAACAATAATACAACGTTCTCGTGCCCGAGTTAACGCTACATATAATAAACGAAGATCTTCCGCCCGCTCTTCTAGGGTTACTGATTCAGCGGCTTGGCTGAGTGCGGGTTCAGAAAAGGCGACACTGGCAAGATTATTATCCGCCTGATGAAAACTAATCACACTATTGTTGGCTGCACGCAAATTGGCATCCCATAAAAAGGGACAAAACACGATAGGATATTCCAAGCCCTTACTTTTATGAATCGTAATAATCTTGACCAGTTGTTCATCACTTTCGAGTCGTAACTGTGCGGTTTCATCATTACTGTCAACAGATTGTCTATGGTTAGAAAGCCAATGCAATACTGCTTCAATACCTTCGCTATGACTGCTGCAATACGCTTGAATTAATTCAGCCAGATGTAATAAATTAGTTAATTGCCGTTCGCCATCAGCTAAGGCGAGTAAGCGTTGCTCTACTCCACCAGCGATCAGTAAATGCCTAAACAACCGCATAAAGCCGTGTTTTAACCATAGCTGATGCAAATCATCAAAAAAGTTAAGCTGCATAAGCCATTTTTCTTCATCTTCTTGTAACTGATAAAGCTCTGTCGCATTTAAGCCCCATAAATTAGTCGTTAATGCCGCTTTGATACGTGCTTCATTATTAGGTTCAGCAATAGCTAATAGCACTCGTTCCAATATTTGTGCTTCAACTGACGAAAATACATTTTCTCGCCCCTGCTGCACACTATTAATACCTCGTACTTGCAAGCAAGATTGAATCGCTTGAGCTTGACGATGATTTCGAACCAATACCGCAATATCTCCACCTGAAACGGGTGTTTTATCATCATTCAATGTTGCTTTGCCAATCTGCGCTAGGCTTAATAATTGTGCAATTTTATTGGCGGTCGTATTAGCTGAGATTGTCGTTAAATCACCTTTCGTCATCGCCTTATCACTAGCGCACCATATAATATTCAATGGTGCAGCATTTTGATTATCGATATTCAACACCGCTTGTTTAGGGCGTGCCGCATCGACTGGATGAAAAGGGATGTTTTTAAAAATAAAAGCATCTTGTTGCCGACTAAAGAGTATATTAACGGCTGTCACCAAATCAGGATGGGAACGCCAATTTGTCCCCAGCGTATGTTCGTGTTGTGCTGCTGATTTTGCTTCTAAATAGGTGAATATATCGGCTCCGCGAAAGCTATAAATCGCCTGTTTAGGATCGCCCACCAAGAAAGTAGGCAAACCACTACCTGCAAAAATTCGGCTAAAACTAGCATATTGAATAGGATCGGTATCTTGAAACTCATCAATCAAAGCGGCTTGATAATTTTCTCGTAATCGGTCGACTAACCAATCACCCCGCTTGCCATTAAGTGCCTGTTCTAAATTTAATAATAAATCATCGTATGACAATACGCCTTGCTGTTGCTTGCGTTGTGGCACTGTTTCACGCAAATAATTAAGTAGCTGCAAACGTAAATTCTGGCGCTGAAGCTCTCTGGCATCTTGTAATTGATTAAACTGCTCTAGTAATAACTCACACTCAGACCAAAATCCAAGCTCGGGTAAATGCTGATCTTTTTTGAGAGCATCTTCTAACTTAGCGGGTGTAAAGCGTTCAAAACCATCAAATAGTGAAGCCGGCAAGGTTTTACCGCCGCACAATTCAGCCAATAATAATAACCACTTCTCGACACTCGCTTTACGATATTTATTACCATTCAATAATGCCTTGTTGTGCAATGTTGCAATAATGGTTTCTTGCTCTTTTAACCATGCATTTTTAACCCGACCAAATTGAGTCTGAGCCTGCTGTGAAAACTGTTTAACGTCGACTTCAGCTACAGGAATAATGTTTAAATAAGGCTTGCTTATATAACTTCGCACCGATTGTAATAAGGTTTCTGGGCTTTCATTTTTAGCTAATAAATAAGCGACAGTCTCTTTATCTGCCGTAGCCACCTGTTTTCGCCAAAAATCATCGGCTACTGCTTGCAATAGCTCAGCATCATCACCGACTAGCTCCTGCTCAAATCGCAAACCACTTTCGAAAGCATAATCACCCAATACACGCTGACAAAAGCCATGAATGGTGAAAATTGCCGCCTCATCAAAACTTTGAATGGCTAAATTAAGCTTTTTAAGATCACGTTGATTACATGTTCCGCCATCTCGTGCATCCACCAATTTTTGACGTAAGCGTTCGCGCAACTCTTCCTTAGCCGCATTAGTGAATGTCACTACTAACACCTGATCAACAGTTAACTCTTTTTCTAATATTAACCGTAAATAGAGTTCTGCAAGGGTGTATGTTTTACCCGTGCCAGCACTGGCTTCGATGATATTAAGATCTTGTAGAGCAACAGTGTGGGCATTAAAACTGTTCACGACTAATCTTCTGACACACTATTTTTATAGTCATCAACCAATCTATATAGAAAAGACATGCCTGCTGCGTTGAGAAAATAGCGATCAGATCCCGTTTTATGAGCAAAATTTCTGAAACTTAAAAAATCTAATGCCTTAGCCCAACCACCAGATAGTTTTGCTGTAGCAAGAATATCTGCGTATTCATCATTTTGAGACAATGCCTTTAAGTCATCTGCATTAATGCCGAGATCAATTTTACCTATATTCTCAAGATCACGCCCTGACCGAGCATAATATCGACCTAGCAACATCAAAATAACCTGCACTTTAAATGCATTTTCATCGGCTTCATTATTATCAAGATCGTGTGCATCTTTAATATAAAAGAATTCACCCGATTCATCTAAAATCAATTCAAATCCAATATGTTGATAAAGTTGATATAAATGGGATTGATGTTTAAATAATAAGGTGTACTTAAGATTATCAATTAACTCCGATCTCAAATCGTGATAAAGCTGTTTCGGGATAATCTTTCCCGCTGTTAAATCACGGTAGATTGACGTGCTATCCGCTATTGTTATTAGATCAAAATCATTAATATTACTCACCATCACTCTCCACTAACTCTAGCCTTTGTAAGCGATAGATATACGCCTCATCGCCATATTGGATCTGCTGTCTTTTATTTGTTGTTATTAATTTAAAGCCTGTTTTGTCTTTTTTATACTGATACGACAAATGGAAAATAGCGGTCAACAAATCCGTAAATTGATAATCATCAAAATAAGGCTCAATACGATAATGCATCATAACGGTAAAATCATTTGTTTCTCTGAAACGCATATTTGATAATAAGGCATATATTGTGTCTGCTCGTAGCATTCTTTGTTTGCTCGATCCTTCTTTTTTCGACTTACCTTGCACCGGTAACATCAGTTTAAATAACCTAAGATCATCGAGCCGTAATGTCACTTCATTATGAAAATTATCAATATAAGAAGCCGAATGCCCTAAGCGATAAGTTTTAGGCCTATTTTGCTGTTTTAAACCCATGGCAAATTTTGTCTGCTTTGCCCAGCCTTTTTCCATATATTTTCGCGTCATATTTTCAGTTTGAGTTTGCTGATGACTTTTTAATAAATCCTGATAAGCGGCCTCCATGGCATTTGATTCTAAAATCCCCTGCCGAGTTTTTTTCAAAAACCGTTCAACTTCATTAGATAAGCGGTTAATCGGTTTGCTAATATTGGTTAAACTCATTGAAAATAGAAATATCTGGTGTGCTGTATCAGGCTGACCACGGCTGTCCATTATTGTTATACAATCATTAATGATTGAAAATAAATTTGCGCCATCATTCAGCCGTATTGTTTCATTCAAAAATGATAATGTTGGTTTTATTCTTCGTTCATAAATATGACTCACCCGTTCAAACATCTGTTGCCGATAATCACTAAAATCACCTTGCTGGCGACTGGCTTGAGCCGTCATATCCTCTAATTCTTGGTTCATTTTCTCCATAGAAGAAATATTTTTTCTCAATAAACCATAAATATCACTAAGTTGTTTCAATAAATCATCTTTTATCTCAGTATGATTAAAATCCTGTTCATCAAACACAGCCAACTCATCTAAGCGTTGCTTTACTGAACGTAAACTTTCTAAATGGCTACGCAATCTAGAGTCTGTGAGTTCTTGGTGAAGTGACGCCTTACACAGGCGAAAAAGACTGATTACTTCATCTTGAAAAATAAGATGGCGATCGCCATTAACCGAGCTCACATCTGCAATGATCTGACATTGAAATAAATTTTCCGTCTTAAAGGCAATTCTTAGGCGCTGCTGCTGTTCTTTTGGTGTTATTTTCAGCTGACGCTTTAGTCGACTTATAAATTGAGATTCCCGAATAAAAATCTCAGCTTGAGCATCCATCTGTTCAATACAATCAAACATTACAGCAGGATGGTCAAACAGTACCTTTATCGTTGTATGGGTGTTGAATTTCTTACTCATGTTGATCAAGCCAATCAGTCTGATCTGCTACCACAAGATCCATTAATTGTTCCGATCCTAACGGCTCAAAGCCCTCGCCACCATTCCAAAATACCAATGTGCGTTTGCTGTCATAAGGCTGACTAGTCGTCATTTCATCCACTGAAAAATAAACACCGATTTTATGTATCAGTTCGGTGCTGACACTATGCGTTGCCGCTGCAAACAAGCTAAAGCCTGCTTGCGATAAATTAGGCAAGATCCAATCAAATTGATCAATATTAATATCTGCCGCCTCATCAAATATAAGTGGCATTTCTAGCCTAATTCCTGTTGGGATCACCCGTTTTAGTAAAATTTTAACTAATTCTAAGTTAATCAACACGGTTGTTGACATAGATTGTGCCTTGTCCTGCATGGCATCATCTTTTTCTTTTTTGGTTTTGTACTCTAAATTAGTAACAATTTTATCCATCGTCAACTTAGCATCACCCTCTTTAAAAAAGGTCTCGACAAATACTTTTAATCGCTCATAAAACTGATCCGATAACATATCACCACTATGCTCATCTAACTTATTCACTTCATCGACTAAATGTCTAAATTTAGGGTGTACGGCAATGGTCGCTTTGATCTCTGTTAAGTCATTGATGGTGACCGCACTTAACTCTCGATTTATACTCGTCTCAAAGCGATGAATAATGTCATAATTGTCGCGTAATACTTTGGCATAGCTCGCAACCGATTCATTATGGCTATGCAAATAATCAGTATAGGCTTTTTCAATATTATCTAAATCACTAAATATGTCGCGCAATTGCTTGATGCCGCTTTCAATGTCAGTATCGCTAGGCGACTGAGAAAGAAGTGCTGCTTCATTAATAAAATCACGGCGATGTAAATCTTTTAATTCTGATTTAATATCATTTCGCAATCGATCAAACTCTCGCAGATCATATTGAAGATGCTCAACATCTTCTTCTGTCACATTAACGGCTTTCTCAGCCTTAACATCGTCAGCAGAAACTAGCTTTAACCTCGGATAAGATATTTCTAAGCTATTCAATAAACGTTTAGCTCTATTTAAATCACCCACCGCCTTCTCTTTCTCATCCCTTATTTCTTTTAGTTCTACCAATTTAGATTTGGACTGCTCAACTGTGTTTTGTAATTTTTCTTGCTTAGCTTCTAACTTTTCAATTATTGATTCATATTGAGAACATTTTTTTTGCTCTTGCTCAACAAGTGTGGGATTAGGATAATTATCAATGCTAGCAATATCACTTTCTGATGCATTGCGTTTCTTTTTAAGTTTATCTATTTCTTTTTTCTGGCTAATCGCATCTTTTTTAATGCTGATATTTTTATAGGTTCTTTCATAACTAACCAGATCAGCTTGCAGATCGGCCCGTTTTTGAGATAAATCTTCTTCTACACCCCTTATTTGTTTCGTCAATCGTTGATCAAACCATTTAACCGCATCACCATCATCTTCAAATAAAGCCGTAAAACTATTAATCCCCATGTGCTCTTCTTTGCTAATCTTTCTATGTGGATTTGCCATTATTAAATCATTATTAATGGCAGATAAGACATTCCTAGCTTGTTCTGGCAACTGCTCAACTAATTGAAACTCTTTATTAGCTAACGATTGTTCAATTCGGGATATTTCACTTTTGGCTAACTGTATCTTTCTCTCAAGCGTTTGTTTTAATTCTAAGTTCTTTTCTTCATCCTGTAGCGCCTCTAATTCCTCTGTTATATCCGCAAGTTCTTGCTGTAAATCTGCTTTTATTTCATGCAAACTATAATTAGGATCATGATACTGAGAACGAAGTACTTTTACTTTCGCGAGTATTTCATCTTGAGCTCTTCTCCGTGCTTTACTATCTTTTAGCAATGCGCGTGTATCCCTTAACTCATTACTAAGCCCCTGTAATATTTCAAATTGTTTATTTTTATTCTCTTGCTCTTTGCCAAATTTATTGGCACTGTCTAATGCTTCTTTTTTAAGCTGCTGCTCTTGTATCAATAGTGACTGAGTGAGTCTAATATATAATTTATCCGACTCACTTAATTTAAGGTAGTGATCATAATCTGTTGATAACTGTTTAAACTCTGGCTGTAAATTACGTAATTCGACGATATGACTTTGTTGTTGTTTTAAATCATCATGTTTTGCTAAAAAAGCATCAATATCAAAATCTAGAATATCATCTGTCGTTTTCTTGCCTGATTCAATAATATTGGCCAAGGCCTGTGCCATAGATTCAGCACTGGCATCCATCTCAAATAACAATAAGATTAATGCACGTAATGATTCAATATTGTCATCATCTACCTTATGTAACGGCACTAAACAATAGCGTGTGCTATCACTATCAAGTAGCTCATTGGGCTCAGCATAAAGGGTTCGACGTAACTTGGTTGTATCACTGATCACTTCTGTTTTAGCAGATAACTTTTTCAAACTCTCTTTAATATGTGCAATGGATAATTCTGCTACAGCGACACCAATACCATCATCTTCTCCCCCAGATATATCCCAAAATAAATGACGGATCTGATCAAAAGAAAAAGGGCTGAAAATACGCCCGTAGCCTAAATTCTTGGTTCGATACAGGATCTGACAATGTGTGCCCGCTTCATTTTCACTTTCTAAGATTAAAAAACTTCGTGTACTGGGAAAATAGTGTCTGTAACTATCGTCATTTCTGTAATAATCATTTTTTTTAGGCTCACGAAAAGCAAATTTAAGCTGGCTCTTATTAAAGTTGTTTTCAGGTAATAAAAAAAGACGTAATGAATTAAGCAAGCTTGATTTACCAATATTACCTTTGCCCAATAATATGGCATGGCGATCAATTGGGATCTCGATAAAACAAAACCCTGCCGAATCGACTAATACTAATCGTTTTATTTTTATCGTGTCCGTCGTGCTACTCATTATCTATCTCCAATAAAAGCATTTCTTGCTCCATAAACTTTTTGTGCTTTTGTACTGTTTCTGCCAATGCCATAAACCCTAATTGTTCAGCCAAGTTGATACATTCCATCAGCTGAGGCTGTGTTTTTGGCATCATTTTAAAACAATGTTGATAGCCATTGTAGCTTTGAGGTTGCAAAAACTGAACGTGCTCACCTAGATTCGCTTTAAGTGTGCGGTACATTTTTAAACCCGCAGTATCATAATCAAACGCACATAAAATGTGCTCATATTGCTGATACCATGATCGTGCCAATTTTGATGTGGCACGAGTGCCACTGCCTAAAACAATATCCGTATTACTTAAATTAATCTGTTGTTGAGTAAACTTTGTTGCCAGTTTCAGCATTAATTCAGCTAAGAAAAAATTTTCTTCATTTTCAACAATAAGCAAACGTTTTTTAGCTTGAAAGTTCTGTAAATAACTGTCTTGTTCAAGATAAACAACATCAGGTCGGCTATCAGTTAATGCTTGGTGGTAGACCAATAAAAATCCAGATGAAACAGCACATCGATGTGAATCACCTAATTCGGTAGCTTGTAACCTATTAGTTGGCTGAACTGCTAATGCCTCAAGCGCTTGCAAAACATCTGGGGAGCATCTTACCAACCATTTTTGTGGCGCCTGTAATGTAAGGTCAAATAGCCTACGTTTTTGTTTCGTATAAGAGTCTGGAAGCAAATTAAGAAAACGTGAAAAATTGATTGGTTTTTCATTTTTAATTTGATTTATATAGTGCTGAATATTCATCTTCTATTTTCCAAATGATTATTCGGCACCCTACTTTTATGTAAAACTGCAAAAACTAACAAATAGTTGTTCTCAACACAATAATAAATAACATGGCTAGCATGGGGAAAACTAAGCGTATTTATTGAAATATCTAGCCTTTTTTTACCCATGTCGGGCGAGCTTGCTAGCAATTCAATCGTTTGCTGTAATTCTGTTAAATATTTTTTAGACTGTTCACTGCCCCAATTTTCCAAAGTGTACTGGCGGATATTGATTAGGTCTGTTTGAGCATCTAAGCTAAGACGAAACAGTGCCATAGGCTTAGTCGTGTTTTCCTGCTTTTAGCTCATGGAAAAACGAAGTGCCCTCCACCCTGTTTGTTTCTTCTTTTGCTCTTTCTGCTCGATCTTGCAGTAGTTTTAGCTTTAATGATTCAATATCCTGATAATCATCCATCGACATCATCACCGCAACAGCTTTGCCGTTTTTATTGATCTGAACTGGCTCTCGCTGGGCATTGAGCAATAAATTTCCAAATTGTGTTTTTGCTTCATTTGCTGAAAGTGCTTTCATCTGATGACCACCCATTTCGTTCGATTTGTTCGTTTCGATTTAATTTTAAGCCTAAAAGCAAGTAAACTCAAGCCTATAGTTCGCCTTCATATAAATGTGCCTGAATCGGTTCGTAAACTGCGAGCGCTAAGGCCTTAAACTGTTCATCTAAAGGTGAGGATTTATATACTTGTTGGTAATATAAATCTTCCTTCTCTCCTGAAAGCTTCATATTACCTTCCCATGCTCCAAACATTGCTGTGTCTGTTTTATTTCCTTTTAAACTCGCTTTAGCAAAGGCATAGCTGGTATTTGAAAATAGGGGTAAGGGCTGTTGCAAGCCTTGCCAATACAATTGAAGAAGATCTTCTAATATCAGAACTGCATTTTCGACGGGCTTAAAATGATAACTTTTATCTTCTGTTATCCAACGGCTTTCATAAGCCACGTTTTCAGGCTGTATACAATTTAATATTAAATGCTGTAACCATACTGCCAATAACTCCCCGCCTTTAGACTTAGCCATTCTAAAACTAAATAAACCGTCATTCGTTAAGCCTTCTAACTGCCCCTGCACTAAAAACTCATTTATCTTTAATTCAACAGGATGTAGATCCAAAAATTCATCGGGGTAATCCACTAATAATTGTTCAGAAAATGACTCAACCTTACCCTGCTGTTCAGTAAAGATAATATCGCCAACACTACCTTGCGGTAACATACCCGTGGCCTGAATTAATGGCAATGCATCGACTAGCTTGTCATTTAAACGATAATGCAATAATTGCTGACGTAGTGACCATGCTTGCAGACCATCTAACTCGAACGGTTCACGTGAGTCTAATTGTTCTTCACCTGCTTCTAAAAACAGACCTAATCGCTGCTGTAATAAAAAGCGTGTTGGATGACGAAAGAACATTAATAACTGCATGATAGTAATCGTTTTCCAGCTCTCGTCAGGCTCAGGCAATACATGAGCAAACCATACGTTATCTGCTAGACTCTTATTGTCATGCGGTGGGCAATGTGCTGCTACATAGCTAAATAATTTCGTTGATTTTCTATCAAAATAACGCTGACTAAATGCCTGTAATGGATGCTCAGTTAAAACATGTTGCCAAATATCACCGCCATTTTGTGTCTCAAAGCTTAGCTTCAATACATCACGTACATCGCTGACTAATACCGAAGGCGGTATAGCTGAATTATCAATAATACTAGCGCCGATATAACTAATATAAAAATGTGATTGTGCTGATAATAACGACTCTAAAAACAGATAACGATCTTCATCACGTTGTGAGCGATCACCTTGTCGGATTGGTGGTTTTGACATTAAGTCGAAACCGGGTCTGACTTGCCTGCGTGGATAACTACCGTCATTCATGCCAAGCAAGCACACGACTTTAAATGGAATGCTTCGCATCGGTACCATGCCGCAAAAAGTAACACCATTCCCCATAAATCGTGTCTGAGTCTGTTGTGTATCTATATGGCTTTCAAACCATTCTTTAACTAAATCAATGCTTATTTTTTCTTCAAACTCGGCTAATTCCATGCTTTCAACTAAACTATCTGCTGTTTTTCTTATCAACAATAATTCATGTTCATCGTTGGAATCTACCGAGGCTGGTTCGAAAAAGTCTTCTACTAACCGTATCATTAACTGTTGCCATTGTTTCGCCGTTGACACCGTGTTTAGCCGTTGTCGATAACGATCGAGTGCATCAATAAATGCACATAAATGTGCCATTGTTTCAGCACGATCACTGCTAATTCCATCAAAACCTAATCTGCCTTCAAATAGCAGGTCTGATGACTCCGGCATGGCATAACCAAGGAGTAGACGGTCTAAGCCTGCTCGCCATGTATTAGCATCATTTCCTGGCAAGCCTAAATTCACTTTATCATCGGCAGAAAGCCCCCATGCGGTATGAGTTTCTCGTAACCATCGTCGTATTAATTCTAGCTGCTGTTGATCCAGTGAAAATCGGTTTTGAATTGCCTCGCACTCTAATAAGCCAACAATGCCTTCAACATCAAACCGCGATTGTGGCAGATCTAACAAATTGGAAAATGCGGTTAATAATCGACTCTGACTTTTAATGCCTCCATCAGCAATGCTATAGGGGATTTTATTATCACTATTTTTACTATCAAATATGGCATCAATCCACGGTGAGTAGTTCTCAATATTGGCTGTCATCACCACAACATCTGTCGGTGACAAATCAGGATGCCGTTCAAATAACGCTAATAGTTGATCATGTAACACCTCAATCTCACGCATGGCACTGTGACACGAATGCACCATAATAGAATCATCATCGGCGTCAATCTGTTGTTTTTGTGATAATGCATCTATATCCGTTAAGGCATAAATATCATGATGTAGTTTTTCTAATAAGGAATTTTGTTGCGGCTCTGAAAAAAGAAACTCTTCTGCTGGATTACCATTTTGTAATTGATTAAAGAAGTCTTGCCCTTGTTTACCCAAGCTTGCTAATAAGGGGTGGCCTGTAGCCAAGTATTGTTCCTCTTCGGAAGAGCCTAATGCTATTCTGTCTCTTGTCTTTGGGTTTAGTAAATCACCCCAATAATCTTCACTAGGCGATAACAAAAACAAATAAATATCACAATGTTTCGACATTAATTCGAACAATTCCAAATACACCGGCGGCAGTGCGGACAAGCCAAACAAGGTCAACCTTTTTGGCAATCCTCGAGGGCAAGTTTCAGTAGAAGATAAATACGCTTTAAGTTGCAATAACAAGTTAGCGCGATGCAAAGGACTAGTGTCACCTTTTGTGATTAACTGCCACAATCGTGCCTGCCAATGGGGTGTTTCGCCATGCTCCCATGCCTGTATCCAATCAGGGCGATACATTAAATATTGATCAAAACTATCGGCAATACGGTGTGCTAAATCATAGCGTTTTATTGCATCATCTTGCTGCCCAAGATAAGCATCAATTGATTCAAAACCAGATTGATTTCGACATGTTGGTAATATTTCAAAAATTCGCCATGTCATCGCATCGGTAGAAAAAGGTGATTGTTGCGGTATCTCATCGGGTAATATCTTGCGAAACAACGCCCAGATAAATGCCGATGGATACGGAAAATCAATATGGCTTGCAATACCCTGTTTATTAGCCAAAAATAAAGATAGCCAACGTGCCAGTTCATTACTTTGAACAATGACTGTTTCAGCTTTTAAAGGTTCTAGTGGTTGCTGTTTTTGTAATCGTGCAAGTCGTGTAGACAACTGCACCATATCGTTACTATAAACAACCTTTAGCATTAAACTTTAAACCTAGTCAAAAAACACAATCATACGAGAATATGGTGGAATTACATAGATCTAATTATAAATTTAAATTGAGATCTTTACGCGATAAAAAGCAAACTCGTGTAAAGATCTGAATACTTATTTCAACCTTTCAATACCGAGCATTTTTAGCATGTATTTCTCATATACCGGTTCTGATGTACCCTTTTTCATTTTACGGATAAAGTATTTCTCAAAGGCCACTTTTGCTGCTCGCATCATTTTACCTTTTTTCATCCAAGCTACATTACGTGGTGGATTTTGTGGTATCGCAACAAAGGCGGTGCCAGTATGCCCCATATCACCAAGGCAAATTGCACTCCACGATGCCTTCGCATGTGGTTCTTTACCTTCAATCGCTAGCTTAATATTATCTACCGCTGCTGTCGCCATACTCTCAATCATATAACCTGTTTTAGGGGCACCTACAGGTAATGGTGTTGGTTCAATAGGTGGAATGGCAATACATACACCAACCCCATAAATATTAGGGTGTTTAGGGTTCCGTTAGAATTCATCTACTTTAATAAAACCACGAGGATTAACCACTTCTTCACTCATATTCGCTACACAATCAACACCTTTAAACGCTGGCAACATCATTGAAAAATCAAATGGTAATTCGTGCGTTTTGATTGTTTCAGCATTGTCGTTTACTTGCTCAACAAACATCTTGCCTGCTTCAACTTTTTGCACTTTAGCATTTGTGATCCATTTAATATCATTCATTTTGAACTCAGATTCTAATAAGCCATTAGAATCACCTACGCCACCCAAACCTAAATGACCAATATAAGGTTCAGCAGTAACAAATGTGATAGGTACTTGATCACGTAGTTTTGCTTTTTTCAAAACACGATTAAGAATAAATGCAAATTCATAAGCAGGCCCATAACATGAAGCCGCTTGCACGGCACCAATCACAATCGGCCCGGGATTTTTCATGAATTCTTGCCAATGTTCATAGGCTTGTTCAGCATGGTCAATACTGCAAATTGATTCAGTATGACCTTCAGGCCCCAGGCCTTCAATTTCATCAAAAGCTAGTTTTGGCCCTGTCGCAACAATTAAATAATCATAATCTAAGGTTGAACCATCACCAAGTAGTAATTGATTACTTTCTGCACGTATTTCATCGACCCCTGCTGATGTAAAAGCAATATTCTTTTTCTTTAGATAGGGTTCAATATCAAAGGCGGTTTCTTTTCGCTCTCGCCAGCCAACAGCAATCCAAGGATTGCTTGGCACAAAATGGAAAACAGGTGTATTGGAAACAACGGTTATATCATGTTCATTACCTAAGGCTTCGCGCGCCTCATAGGCTGAGGGTAGCCCACCCGTGCTTGCTCCAATTATGATTATATGTGCCATTGTCAAACCCCATTAATATGGTAATCCCCCCGAAAAATAATTGAAGTCAAAAGTGGAATTTTCTCTTATGCTTAACAGCAGGAGATTATTCATGAAAAAAGCACATTTTAGCGATAGCCAAATATTAGCTATTTTAAAACAAGCC
>JALSLH010000049.1 GCA_026988435.1 Methylophaga sp. | reverse complement strand
AAGATAAGACTTATATAAAAATAATAAGCCGATTAATACTAATGTCAGATCAGCTAGGGCGCGTGAAAATAGCAGTAGCAAGGGTAGAACCCAAGGAATAATTCGCTCGGCTTGAAATAATATCTTACTTGATTTTGTCAAAGCATTATTAAGTGATAAGTTGATTTAACAACAATACTATCAGTTTAATATTGCAGAATTATGGCAGAAAAACCTAGCCAGGCTGTCCATCAGCTCTAGGGCTAATAAAAATTGTAAAATATGGCACTACAAATAATGCAAATGCGATTATCCATAACAGCTGTGCTGTTCCTATTATATGAAGGTAGGCACTTGGAAAAAATATGGGAAAGATAACTCTAATAATTGTGCCCAGAAATAAGCAGAGAAATACCCATTTTAAAATAGTAGGTGGCTGATTAATATTTCTACCCGTATGACCTAAGGAGATTCGTGCGATCATACCTAATGTCATCATACCAATGCCGCCATAGGTGAAAGCATGAAGTGGTATGGTTGTTGGATACAGGGTGAAGAAATTAAGTGCTTTAAGAATAAAGCCTAATATGAAAAAGCTATAGCCTACAAAAAGAACCCATAATAATGGTTTTTTCCATATTCCTTTGGTATACCAACCTGAGAGTCTAAAGCTGTGCAATACTGCCAACACAAGTGAAAGAAGAGCGGTGAGTAATGCCTGTTTGAGGAATACATCACTAATCCATAAGGCGGCTAAGAATAATAAACTACTGGCATCAATAAATGACCAATTTTTTAATTGAACTTGGTAGCCAACCCCACGTTCGATAAAAAACGGCATAACGCGTCTGGCAAGTGTAAAAATGAGTGCCATAATAAAATATACACCTGAAAATAAGCCCCAAGAAATGCCTTGATCGATAATGTGAAATACGCCGAGGTAATACACAATATTTGCAGATAATAGAAGAATAATTTTAGATACTATCGCCGTTTGTCGCCACTGCTTTACCTTAACAATAGGATGAAGTATGGCGAGGGTGAGGCCAACCAAAAAAGCAATATCAAATAAAGCCCCCCAGACAAATAGAATAGGTGAATTAAGTAGTGGCAGTATTCTTGCCAGTAACCATGTTAGCGCCAATAAAAATAAAGGCCATCTTTGGATGGTTTGCACACCTGTCCAGTTTCGTACTGCCGTTAGTAGAAAACCGGCAATGATTGCAACACTATAACCAAAAACCATTTCATGCCCATGCCAAGCAATAGGGGTGATTGTACTGACAGGTAATGTCCACCCAAAGGTGTAATTTGCCATCCATATTGAAGTTGCGATAATAGAAAATAAGCTGGCTAGTAGGAAAAATGGTCTAAAGCCTAATTCAAATAAAGCAAATTTTTTAACGGGTTGTGGATTTAATGTTGGTTGTTGCATGGTATTAGTATTCCTACCCTTCTCGAGCTAAGGGATATTGGCGATCATCATAATCGGCATCTTCATCGCCAGTCAGCGTTTTTCGTTGTAGTTCCAGATCTTTGAAATTAAATAATTCATTATCTGCCAATTGTGATGGGGAGATATTTTGTAAGCTGCGGAAAATATTTTCTAAACGACCGGGGTGTTGCTTTTCCCAACCTTGCAACATTTCTTTGATGACTTGGCGTTGCATATTTTCTTGTGAGCCACATAAATTACATGGAATAATTGGATATTGCTGATGGTCAGCATAGCGAATGATATCTGTTTCTTTGCAATAGGCTAGTGGTCGGATCAAAATATTAGTTTTATCATCACTTAATAGTTTTGGTGGCATGGCTTTTATTTTACTGCCATAGAACATATTTAGAAATGCTGTTTCAATAATATCGTCACGATGATGACCTAGCGCAATTTTTGTGATGCCATTTTGGCGCGCAAAGCCATACAATGATCCGCGACGTAACCGTGAGCATATTCCGCAGGTTGTTTTACCTTCAGGAACAACTTCTTTGACGATACTATAGGTATCTTTTTCAATAATATGATAATCAACACCGATTTCAGCAAGATATTTGGGCAGAATATGTTCTGGAAATCCGGGTTGTTTCTGATCAAGATTAACCGCGACAATATCAAACTTTATCGGCGCATGTTTCTGTAGATTCATCAAAATATCGAGCAGGGTATAACTATCCTTGCCACCCGATAAACAAACCATGATCTTGTCACCATCTTGGATCATATTATAGTCAGAGATAGCTTTACCTACATTACGGCGCAGACGTTTTTTTAATTTATTGAACTCTAACTTTTTTTTCACTATATTTTCGGTCATTTAGATCAGGCCTGAAAAGGGTTGAACAGTAACAATCGTGTTGGGTTCAATGCCATCACATTGTTCTTCTAATAAAATAAAACAATTAGCAATACTCATGGAGCGTAAGATCCCCGATCCTTGTTCACCTGTTGTTTTAACTTGGGTGACACCGTGATTATCTTGAAACAAAATACCGCGTTGAAACTCAAAGCGCCCCGCACGTTTACGAATCGGGCTGACACAATTAACTTGAATAAGTTGTTTTACCGGAGCCGCCTCACCTGAAAGTTGTAGTAAAGCCGGCAAAGCAAATTGGTAAAAAGTCACCATCACCGAAACTGGGTTGCCCGGAAGACCAAAAAACAAAGTATTATTAATGGTGCCAAATGCAAGTGGTCGCCCTGGTTTCATCGCGATTTTCCAAAAATCGACTTTGCCTAATTCAGTTAACATTTCTTTAACGTAATCAGCATCGCCTACCGAGACTCCGCCTGTTGTTAATACAACATCAGCTTGCTCAGAGGCTTGTTGTAATGCTTCTCGTAATGCTTGTTTTTGGTCGGGCACTACACCCATATCAATAATTTCAACATTAAGATGACTCAGCATGCCGTGAAGTGTGTAGCGATTACTATCGTATATTTCGCCAGCTTGTAATTCTTCTCCTATTGAACGCAATTCATCGCCGGTAGAAAAGAAAGCAACACGAATTCTACGTTTAACGGTCAGTTCAGCAATGCCTAATGATGCAATTAAACCTAAATCAGCAGGAGTGATTTTATGTCCTTCGCTCAGAACAGCTTCATCAAATTTGAGATCTTCCCCAGCCATGCGCACGTTTTGACCATGCTGATGTAGACCGTGAATAGTAATAAGCGTGTCATTAACCTCGACATGTTCTTGCATAATCACAGTGTCACAGTCTGCAGGCATCATTGCGCCTGTCATAATGCGAATGCATTCGCCTTGCTGGATGGCACCATCAAAGGGCTGCCCAGCATAAGCAATGCCTACCTGTCTAAGGCTAAATTTGTCAGATGTAATGTCTGAACCATGAATGGCATAACCATCCATCGCTGAATTATTGTGCGGAGGAACATTAATTGGTGAAATAATATCAGTGTGTAGTACAAAATCTAATGCATCTCGTAATGATCGTGTTTCAGACTCAGTAATCGGTAAGATAAGATCGGTAATACGTTGTGTTGCTTGCGATATACTTAGGCTATTAGGTTCATGTGCATCAGCACAGCTGGGTTGGGGGATGAATTCAGCCATGTTAAGTCGTCCAGTTGATAATGAAAGTTTGAATGTAGTCAGCTAATTTTTGAATATCATTTATATCAAGCTGATCGATAGTTTTTTCAATATTTATATGTGCATCTGCGGCAATGGCAATAATATTGTTATCGTTGGGATGCAATAAAGGTTTGTCGAGTGACGGACGATGCAGTTCAATTTTAGGAAAGGCTTCGTCTTTGAAGCCTTCGACTAAAATAAGATCTACCGTTTTAGTGTTTATTCGTGGAATAAGATCACTTAATTGCGGCTCTATCATCTCAGCAGATTGCACCTCCATTAATGCCATAAGATTACGTGATGAAACCAGCACTTGTTGTGCTCCAGCTTGTCTTATTTCATAACTATCTTTACCGGGAATATCGATATCAAAGCGATGGTGGGCATGTTTAACAACAGCTACGTTAATATTTTTCTGTTTTAATACGGGGATTAATTGGCGCAATAGTGTTGTTTTCCCCGTGCCACTAAAGGCTGCAAACCCGAGAAGAGGAATAGGTGATGAGACAGTTTTTTGATGGGTGTTAAGATCGTCTGGATAATTCAAATTAGCAAAGCAATTGGGCTCATCAGAAAAATCAACTACGGCTAATTTATATTGTTCAAACCAAAGATCAATTTTTCGGTCACCCTGTGCTAAATATTGAGCTAAGTCATTTTGAAGGCGAGTAGGGATTAAACTAAACACAGGTTGTAGACGTTCACCATCAGATGCAACGGCTATATCTGCTTGTTCATGTAATAATGTTTCCATCATACGTTGACGATAATGAGATGAGATCATGGGTGCATCACAAGGTACGGTCAGAATATAATCGCTATCAACGGTTTGCATGGCACTGAGCATGCCTGCTAGCGGCCCACAGAAATCTTTTAATGAATCAGAAATAACGGGATAGCCAAAGTCTTGATACAGTTCAATGTTTCTATTGGCATTAATGATAAGATGATCAATTTGCGGCATCAAAATATCAATAACATGGCGAATTAAAGGCTTGTTGTTAAATGTAATTAAGCCTTTGTCTTGCCCACCCATACGGCGTGCCTTCCCGCCCGACAAGATAACGCCAGTGATTGAGGGGAAAGAGGATGTTTTCATTGTGATTTACTGTTATTCTGTCAGAAAATTAAAATTAGGGATTGAACCTATGATTAAACTATGGATTGTTGGGACTATTATACTGCTAAATACATCACTTGCATGGTCGAAAGATCTAAGTGTGGTTGTGGTCGGTCTATTTAAAAATCAAGCGGTAGTAGAAATAAATCATCAGCAACGATTATTAAGAGTAGGTAAAACAAGCCCTGAAGGGGTGAAGTTGATTGCGGCCAATAGCAAAAAAGCAGTTTTAGAAATTGCGGGGATTAAGCGAACCTATCAGCTAGGAGAGCACATTAGTTCTAGTTATAGCTCCACAACCGCGCAAGCAGAAGTAAATTTATGGCCAACAAATGGAATGTACCTTACAACTGGGATAGTAAATGGTTACACTGTTGATTTTGTTGTTGATACGGGTGCATCTGCAATTGCGTTGAATGCAGAAACAGCAAGCAGAGTAGGGTTAGATTATCTAGAGTCGCCTAAAATTCAAATTAAAACAGCCTCGGGGACTGAAATTGGCTATGACGTTACATTAGCCACAGTACAACTTGGCGATATTACATTGCATGATGTTCGTGCGATGGTTATCGATGGAAAAGAGCCTCAGAGGGCACTGTTAGGCATGACCTTTCTTGATCAGGTAGAAATGAATCGCTCAGATCAAAAACTAAACCTAAAACAGAAATATTAATCAAAACCATAGAATAATAGAGTAATGTAGGTCGGACAAGCGAAGCGTCGTCCGACAAGTACGGTTAATGCTTACCCAAGCCACGGACTATTTTGAATAAAGTTCAAATCAGTCAAACCCATTTGAAATTAATGCATAAGCTGAATGATTATGAATTGATTCAAAGTTTTCTGATTCAACCGTATAGGCATTAATGCGTTCATCATCATTTAATTGCGCTGCAATATCTCGCACAATATCTTCAACAAATTTAGGATTATCATACGCTTTTTCAGTGACAAACTTTTCATCTGGACGTTTTAATAAACCAAAAATTTCGCATGATGCTTCATCTTCAACTAAATCAATAATATCTTCAATCCAGATAAAGCTTTCAGCACGCACCGTGACGGTGACATGTGAGCGTTGATTATGTGCGCCATAGTCTGAAATATTTTTAGAACAAGGGCAGAGACTAGTTACTGGCACCACTACTTTAACCATCACATCGGTTTTATCGCCGGTAATTTCGCCGATAAACGTCACCTGATAATCCATCAAGCTTTCTACTTTGCTGATAGGGGCGGTTTTATTGACAAAATAAGGAAACGCCATTTCAATATAACCTGATTCAGCTTGTAAGCGTTCAGTCATTTGTGGCAACATTTCGCGGAAAGATTGCACAGTAATTTCACGTTCATTTTGATTTAAAATCTCAACAAAGCGCGACATATGGGTGCCTTTAAACTGATGAGGTAGATTTACATACATATTAAAATTAGCAATAGTATGTTGTTCACCTTCATCACGGTCACTCACTCTTATTGGATGTTGAATATCTTTGATACCAACCTTGTCGATAGCAATGTGACGTTTATCAGCAATATTCTGAACGTCTTCAATGGTGTCGCAACATTCTGCTTTCTTATCTGTGGCCATTCTCTTTAGTCCTCACTATAACGAACGCAGGCGCGGTCGGTTTCCCATAGCGTTACAGCTGAAATTTTAGCTGTATCTATGTTTAATATTTTACTTAAATTTTGATAGAAATATTGGGCAATATTTTCAGCTGTTGGGTTAACAGTATCAAACGGTGGAATATCATTGAGATAACGATGATCTAATGTTTTTGCTAACTCACGGGTGGCTGTTTTAATGGTTTTAAAATCCATTCCCATACCATGTCCATTTAATTCGGTAGCCTTTACTTCAACTTCTAACTTCCAGTTATGGCCATGCATACGGCTACAATCACCGGGGTAATCGCGTAGCGTATGTGCTGATGCAAAGTCAGCTAAAATCTTTAATGTGTATATTGAACTCATAATCCTGACTATTATACTGGGAAATGTTTTTGGGCAGTAGTAATAATTCCTACTGCATCTAAACCACATGCTGAAAGCATTGTTTTATGGTCACCATGATTAAGGAATTTATCGGGCAAGCCCATTATCTCAACAGGCGTAGTATTGCCGATTGAGAGTAAGAATTCTGCGATTCCACTACCTGCACCACCAAGATGAGTATTTTCTTCAATGGTGATTATTAGATCATGGCTGGCGGCGACATCACTAATAAGTTGTGTATCTAAAGGTTTGATAAAACGCATATTGATTGCGGTTGCAT
Organism: Methylophaga sp.; assembly: GCA_026988435.1. Lineage (GTDB taxonomy): Bacteria > Pseudomonadota > Gammaproteobacteria > Nitrosococcales > Methylophagaceae. The sequence continues at coordinate 7,699 of JALSLH010000049.1, read as the reverse complement.
CTAATTTTTCTGCGGCTTCAACGGCAGGGGAAACCATGGTGCCAAAGGCAAGAATAGCGATTTTTTTACCTTGGCGTTTAAATTCTGCTTTTCCTATTTCAAGCGCTGTCAATGCGGGGGAAATATCAATGCCAGTACCAGTTCCACGAGGGTAGCGCACAGCACAAGGTCCATCATGCTGGTAGCCCGTTGTCAGCATTTGGCGGCATTCATTTTCGTCAGATGCAGCCATAACCACTAGATTAGGAATGCAACGTAAATAACTTAAATCAAAACTACCTGCATGTGTTGCGCCATCAGCACCCACTAAGCCACCGCGATCAATTGCAAATAATACGGGTAAATTTTGAATTGCAATATCGTGAATAAGTTGATCGTAAGCGCGTTGTAAAAAGGTTGAATAAATGGCCACAACAGGTTTTTTGCCTTCACAGGCAATCCCCGCCGCTAAGGTAACAGCATGTTGTTCTGCAATGCCGACATCAAAATAGCGATCTGGGTATTGTTCTGAAAAGTCATTGAGACCAGAACCATCACACATCGCAGGGGTGATGGCGACGAGATCAGGGCATTGTTCAGCCATATCACACAGCCATTGACCGAAGATTTGAGTATAACTTGGACCGGAAACTTTGCTTTTATCATTGCCGGCGGGGCTTACGCCATGAAACTTACCGGGTTGTTGTTCAGCCGGCTCGTAGCCCTTACCTTTTTTGGTGACAATGTGTAAAAACTGCGGACCTTTACGTTCTCGTAAATTACTTAACGTTGCAATTAAAGTATCAAGATCATGACCATCAATCGGGCCGATATAATTAAAGCCCATTTCTTCAAATAAGGTGCCAGGGATCACCATGCCTTTCATGTGCTCTTCTGCTCGGCGAGCAAATTCCCAAGCAGTGGGTAATTTTTCTAATACTTTTTTACTACCTTCGCGGGCTGAGGCGTAAAATTTACCTGATAATAACCGTGCTAGATAATTAGACATGCCGCCGACATTTTTAGAAATCGACATTTCATTATCATTCAAAATAACCAATAAGTTGGCACTTAAATCACCGGCATGTGCCAACGCTTCATAGGCTTGACCTGCAGTCAGGGCGCCATCGCCAATAATAGCAACAGCGCGTCGATGATCATTATTAAGCTGTGATGCGATGGCCATGCCTAGTGCAGCACTAATAGAGGTACTTGAATGGCCGACGCCAAAGGCATCATAAGGGCTTTCGCTACGTTTAGGAAAACCTGACAAGCCACCCGCTTGTCGCATGGTATTCATCTGATCGCGACGGCCCGTAATAATTTTGTGGGCATAGCTTTGATGACCCACATCCCAAACAAAGCGATCATCAGGGGTGTTATAAACATAGTGCAGCGCCAGTGTAAGCTCAATTACACCTAAATTTGAGGATATATGACCGCCCGTTTGCTGAACACTATCGACAATAAGCGTGCGTATTTCTTCTGCTAATTGAGGCAACTGTTTTTTGTCCAGCTGACGAAGATCATCTGGGGTATCAATATGGGCTAATAAAGGTTCTGATTCTGTTGTCATTAGTGTGAACGTTGCACTACAAATTGGGCTAAAGCGGTTAATGTTTGTGTATTGTAAGGTAAATCGTCTAAAGCTGCTAAAGCCTGATCAATTAAGTCGGCTGCTTTTTGCTCAGCAGCCTCCAAACCTAATAGCGCGGGATAAGTCGGTTTGTTGAGGGCAATATCGGCACCTTGAGTTTTACCAAGAGTTTCTGTGCTTGCAACAACGTCTAATACATCATCTTGTACTTGAAAAGCGAGACCAATACTGTGGGCGTAGCTATCTAGTTTGGCAAGCGTTGCGTCGTTTACATCTGCACAGGCAAGCGCACCTAAGCGCACGCTTGCGCGAATAAGTGCACCTGTTTTTAATTCATGCATACTTTGCAATGCGGCTAGATCAAGAGATTGTCCCACTGATTCAAGATCAATAGCTTGCCCCCCCGCCATACCCAGTGCGCCAGATTGTTGTGCTAAGGTTTTAACCATTTTACTTTGTTGAGACGCTGATAACACGTCATCACATAATGATTCAAAAGCCAGGGTTTGCAATGCATCACCCACTAAAAGCGCGGTAGCGTCATCAAAAGCTTTATGGCACGTTGGACGACCACGACGCAGGTCGTCATCATCCATAATGGGCATATCATCATGAACCAAAGAATAAGCATGGATCATTTCAACGGCACTAGCGGCTGCATCAAGTAGCTCTATATTAACTTCCAGCGCTTCGCCAGTGGCATACACTAATAATGCTCTTAATCGCTTACCACCATTGAGCGTTGCATAGCGCATCGCTTCAATAAGTTTTGCAGAACTTAAATCACTTGTTTGGGGAAGTCGGTTTGAAAGCGCCTGTTCAACACGTTGTTGGTGGCTTTGCATCCAATCGGAAAGATCTAATGTCACGATTCAGCGATATTTGGGTCAAAATCTACCAGTGTGGATTGGCCAGATTGTTTTAATAACATTTGCACTTTTTGCTCGGCTGCCTGTAAAGCATCTTGGCAATCACGTGTTAGTAACACGCCACTTTCATATAGCTTTAGTGATTCTTCAAGACTAATGTCACCCTGTTCTAGACGGTTCACTAGTGACTCTAGTTCCAATACAGAAGCTTCGTAATCCAACTTTTTTCGTTTGGCCAAGGTTAAATTTCTCTAAACAAAAAATTAATCATTGCATAGTATAATAAATTGAGCATGGTTTGTCTGTTTTAAGGCAGAATTAATGCGGGGCAAGCGCATTATAAAAAGTAACAAGCAGTTTGTCCTCAAATAACTTGAAAAGTCATTAGTTTTATACTAAATAAATTGTCATTTCGGTATGTTTTCACACCCCGTCATTCCCGCATGCTTTCACCCCAGGGCAAGAGTATTATAAAAAACAACAAGCTAGTTTATCCTCAAATAACTTGGAAAGTCATTAACTCTTAGCTCTATACTAAATAAGCTGTCATTCCGGCATGTTTTTAGCCGGAATCTAGGTCAATTGGAGTAGATCCCGGCTAAAAAGCCCACCGGGATGACCAAGATATTGGATAATTATCTATATTTTCTTTTAAAAACTGAAAATTATTTAATATGCTCTTGCCCTGGCTTTCACCCCCCCCGTCATGCCCGCATGTTTTCAGCCCCCGTCATCCCCGAGATCTTTTATCGGGGATCTGAGTATAAGCAAGACCCCTACTTAAAGCGTTCAGAAGTGACGAGTAAATAAAAACCTACATCGTGAATGATAACGAGCTACAGTCACACACTATCACCCCCAGCTAGCCGCAATAACAGGCACTACTTCATCCTTAATTTGACCTGTTAAATCACTCGTGCCCGCAGCCGGCACACCAAAACAGTCATGATGTATTAATGGGTGGAAATGACAATGATCTGTTGTTTGGCGAAAAAGGCAATGACGTACTGCAAGGTGGACAGGGAGAAGACCAGCTTGAGGGTGGTGAGGGTAATGACATTCTCTATGGTGGCAGTGAAATAGATCATCTTTTTGGCGGCAACGGTAATGACTATCTTTACGGCCAGGCAGGTAATGATTGGCTTTATGGTGACGATGCCGCGAATACTTTTTCGGGTGACGATGTGTTAGAAGGTGGTCAAGGCAATGACCGTCTTCTGGGTGGTCATGGTAATGACACCTATGTCTATTCAAAAGGCGATGGTATTGACACCATTCTTGATAAATCGGGTAATAATGACATTTTACGCCTGCTTGATATTGATCCGAATGATATCAACGTAACACTCAGTAGTGATGGATTCCTGATTCTGCAGAACCCTAGTACTGGCGATCGAATTAATATCCAAAACTGGGGCACAGACAAGCCCATAGAGAAAATTGAATTTGGCGGCGGCACGGTTTGGGATCATGCTTTTATTGCACAACGCTTATTAGAAGGCAATAAAATTACCGGGACAAGTAGCAACGATATTATAAACGGCACCACAGGGCCAGAAATTATTGTGGCACAAGCGGGTGATGATCAAATCACTGGCGGCAAAGGCAATGACAGGCTTTTAGGTGGTGAAGATATCCTCCATACCGATGGCATACAAAATATCACAGCAGAGAGCACCGCCTTTTTAGGTGAAGCAGGCAAGCAGAACCGTCGCGATGAAATTATCACTAGACTGGCCGCCTAAATAATGCTAGATTTTGAAAGCGTGAATCACATCACACAAGGACGGGGAACAATGGAAACCATACACAGCAACTGTGATAATCCAAAACGACAACATCAAGCAAGCCGCTTGGCTTGGTATTTATCGCTGGGTGTAATTAAGTATTGTGTCCCCAGAACACCCATGATCTGTTCCATTGCGGTGGCTAAATAATAGATCTTGCCCTACACGATTGACACTAATATCTGCAGCAGCAATGCTTGCACCAAACTTAAGAATGTCATCGCCTCCCCATTGGGCTCGTTCAACGATGATGTCTTTGCCGTCACCTAGATTAAATAGATAATTATCATTACGGTAGCTACCGACAAGATAGTCATTGCCTTTGCCACCATTAAAGGTGTTGTTGGCTCCATAATTTGCAGTTAAGGTGTCATTACCTGCTCCACCTATCAAGGATCCATTATTGCCACTGGTTGTTAGTTTGTCATTGCCGGTACCGCCGTCAAGCATGGCTCCTTCACCCGAACTGGTTGTAATTGTGTCATTGCCAGATCCCCCAGTTAAAATATCAGCACCACCTTTGCCGTCGATCACATTATCCAGCGCATTACCCAACAAAATATCCGAAGATGTTGAACCATCTAACGTACTCGTATCTCCAGTAGTCAAAAACGAAATTTTACGCGTATCAAGCAAGGCTTGTACTTCTGGTGTGATGGTATCAAGACCTCGCAATGTTTCACCCATAAACGACCAACTACCACGCCAGCCACTTTCTTGTAATTTGCCTTGTGTGGTGCGGTTAAAATCAATTAAATCCGTTAAACCATTGACCGCATTGGCATCAACCGCTTGATGCATCAACGCTTCCATGGGGGCGAAGTTGAGTTTTAGTGCGCCGTCCACCACTTCAATTTCAATACTGTCTGTCAGTGGTGCGAGGCGGGTTTGCAGCAATAAACCATCATAGATAGATTGTTTTAGTGCATCATAGGCTTGCTCTATAAAAGCCATTTGGGGTGCGCTTAGACTAAAGTCATTTTCATTTAGGTAGACATCTGCTGGCAATATTCCTGTAGGGCCGGCATTTTTTGTTGTATATCTGTTTGTATTACCGGAGCCTATTCGGATCCTGGTGCGGTCTATTTGGCCATTATTGTCGTTATCTTGTCCTGTGAGACTGAAATCAAAGAAATTTTGATTATTAAACACTTCCAGTATTTGTATTTTGGCGAGCACATCTACATTACGTCTGTCAGCAAATCGTCCGACTTTGAGTTCGCTGGCATCGTAATAAGGGGTTAAATTGATCCCACTTCCGCTGCCCGTTGAACCTGAGCCGGTTCCTGCCGGTTTGGTGATCCTGAATTTGAGGGTGCTGCTGGTGCCGGGCACTTGGGCGTCGTCTATTCGGTCGGTGAGTTGGTTAAAGTTGGCGGTGTGTGCCCAGGCATCCAATAAGCCATCAAGTTGGGCAAGTTGCTCGGCTTTAGTGGTGGCTTTGCTGTAGTTGTCCAGCAGGCTTGCCAATGTGGGACTCAATGTGGCAGCTTCTTTTAAATCACGCACATCACCCGAGCCTTGCATATCAGGCAGGGCTTGTAATGCTTCGGGTATGGGTAATGTATCGGTAAATTCACGATGGAAGTTGTTGACACTGAGGTTCAAACTGGCTGCGGCAGCCGCTGTGCTGGTATGGCCGTCTTTAAAGGTAAACGTGCCTTTGGCAATGGTTTGGTTATTATTGCCGATATTTTCAAATACATTGTCACTGGCTGTGCCGATGCTCTGTATATTAAGTTGGTTTAGGGTGAATAGTTCATTGCTTTGGCTAATACCGTCTTGGTTTAAATCACGCCAGACTCTGAGTTTATTAAAGTCGTTGTCTTTATTATCAATTAAGCCATCGACATTGCTGTCTAAATCCGCAAGCGCATCAAAGCCATTTTGGGCGAGTGTGCCATCTGTTTTTAAGGTGTTATCACCAAACAGTTCACGACCGGTGTCGATGGTGCCGTTGCCATTTCTATCCATCACTAGCAAACCATCAGTGGGCGCTATCCAGCCGGTGGAGGTTTTTTGGCCGTTGGCGTTATGGTCAAATAATACACTGCCATCGGCGAAAATTCTGGGGACACAATACTTAATTATGCACAGAGATAGCAGACGTAGCGTGCTATTCTTTTTATTGAGGGGGCTATTGCATTTGCTCAAAGTTGTTACTCCATTTATCCCTGTCCATTTGTTTTTCTTTGTGAACTGGTTCACAGTCGAATACTAACTTTCTTTTTAAGCTTATGTCAAACATTGAGCAAAAGCATTATGAGTCTTTTTTCTTTGGTCCCGGTTTCTTTTTTTTGAGTTCTCGCCCTAATATTACTTCGGAGTTCTGGCAGGGAGTTCTGGGAGTTCTGGGAGTTCTGGGGATACAATACTTAATTATTCTTGCCAACAGAAATCGCAGGTGAGCATTTATCTGGCAGGTGGCAATATTTCTGTTGGTGAGTTGAGTGTTTAATTGTTGTTCCATTTATCCCTGTCCATTTTGTGAGATGTGAGTCACTGTTTCGGAATATAGCATTGCTAAGGTAGTTAGTCGAGTAAGGAAATTATCGGTGTTATTCAGTGCGGTTTTTTCAGGCAGTTCCAGGTTGCAGTATTGTACATTGAATGGTCAGAAGGGTATAAAGGATTGTCGATTCTTGTATGATGCTATCCTATTGGCATGATACTCAGTACAATTGATGTATGAAAAAAATTATTCGTGGTTTTCACAATTTACCTGCAAACCCTATTGGTTGCGTCGCTACCATTGGTAATTTTGACGGTGTACATTTAGGTCATCAGGCTGTTTTACAACAATTAGCTATGAAAGGGGACACATTAGGATTGCCTGCTGTTGTGATTACATTTGAACCCCAGCCAAATGAATTCTTTTCTCCAGATAAAGCACCAGCGCGATTATGTCGTTTCCGAGAAAAGGTTGAAGCGTTACGGTGTTATTCGATTCAGCAACTATGTGTATTAAAATTTAATAAACACCTTGCACAAATGCGAGCGGATGAGTTTATTCAAAGATTACTTGTTGATGGCTTGAATGTGAAATATTTAGTGGTAGGCGATGACTTTAGGTTTGGAAAGGATCGCCAAGGTGACTTTGCGATGCTACAACAGGCTGGCGAAAAGTATGGCTTTCAAGTTGTTAATATGCATACATTTTCAATTGATCAGCATCGAGTCAGCAGCACACGAATTAGGCAAGCATTAAAAGCAGGCGACCTGCTACTAGCTGAAAAGTTATTGGGTAGGCCTTATCGAATGAGTGGTCGCGTAGCTCATGGTGATAAACGTGGTCGAACATTAGGTTTCCCAACGGCAAACATTCATTTACATCGTCATAAAGTACCTTTAAGTGGTGTTTATGCGGTGCAATTATTCGGTATTGAGGGTGAACCGATAAAAGGGGTGGCAAATGTAGGCATGAGACCAACAATAGCCGGCCTTAAACGTGCATTGTTAGAAGTCCA
>JALSLH010000048.1 GCA_026988435.1 Methylophaga sp. | reverse complement strand
TTTTGCTCTTTCAACGCCCAAGTTTACTTTATCATGCTCAATAGCTGAAAGTGTTGATTGAGGGATACCAGTAAGAGTTGATAATGCATTTTGACTTAACTCTTGAAGTTCCCGAATAATACGAACAGACTCACCTATAGATACTTTTTCTCTAATTGGAGATTCTTGATAATCTTTCATATTATTTTTTCCTATAATCATGTGCTGTTACTTTAACGACCTGTACAAAAAACTGCTCATTTTCGATTTTATAAATAACTCTATATTGAAGATTAAGGCGTGATGATCTATGTCCTTTCCACTCTCCAACTAAAGGCTCATCATTAAAACCTTTAATCTGCTTTAATCCGTTTGGGCCAGAAATTGTTACGATGTCTTTCCATTTCTCATATCGTTTCAAAATCTCAGTTGGTAATGAGTTAATTTGCTTTATAGATTTTTTGTGTTCAAATATTTTCCACATACCATAAATAGTATAGATACTATATTTAGTATGTCAACTCTAAATGAGCATAACGCCCAAATCACTTGACGTAAAAAGGGGCAGAAATTTTGCGACAGCAAAATTTGTGACGCTTTTTACGGTCAAGTGGATTTGCTGGTTAGGCTAACTGTGCGGATAACTTAGCTTTTTTTCTCACCCCTAAAAGCCCCATCAAACCACTACCAAACAACCAAACTGCTGCTGGCGCTGGAACAGGTGATGTACTGGCATTTAAATTCCAATTGGCAGCATCAAAGTTTTCAAAAACAGTATTACCTAAACCATCACCGACTCCAACACTCCCATTATTGAAGAAGAAACCTGATTCTATAGCAAAACCACAATTGCCAGAACTAAACCCGTTGGGGCAAACAAAAACATCCATTAAATTACCTGAAATACTAACTAAGGGCTGTAATGCACCTAAAGGAAAGTCTGAAACCGATACAAAATCTGTTAATTCAATAGATGAAAAGTCAGTACCAAAATAATTCACCGCACCAAAAGAATTAATAAATACAGTATCTGAGTCTCCTTGCACCGTACCATCTAACGTTCCCTGTAAAATACTACTATCAGAAAAAGTGTAATTAAAAGTCATTGTGGATGCATTTGCAACCTCCACAGGCAATACAATTGCCACGATTAGACTAAAAACTTGAGTTATACCTTTCATTCGCTGAAAATCAGGGAAACGGAGCGATAGCGAAGTGATGATTTTTAGTCCGCAGTAGGCGACAGGGAAATTCGCCAATCCGAAGTGCACTGCGATAGCAGTGCGCGAGGGAGGCTAGAATTTTATCCCGACAGCCGTCAAGCCATTTGAGGTAGCTTTAACGTAGCGGCTTCTGAGCGATTTTAAAGCCTAACGTCGCAAATCACCGGCGGTAAAAAGCAGAGCGATGAAGGAGCGGCGCTTTTTGCCGTCCGAGTGAATTTGCCTTGTTAGCTTTTTATGCAAGTAGCTCACTAACCGCTCCTACAAATGTCGGCACCTCAAGTAGATGCCACCACTGCTTGCCTCGGTGTTTTCCTCCAAGACGTATATTATTTGTGAGATATTTCCATTTGATTGGGTCTGGTTTCGGAATATACCGATCACCAGATTGCTCAACCGCCTCAGACCAGCCCAGCCAATTGAAATTATCAATTTCATGTCCGCCATCTTCAGTTTCTTGGATATGCGGCTCAACAACGTCAGCATGAATGATTTTGTTACAAACTTCTCTTATATTCATTTCGTCAAACATCATGCAATTATAGCGACGATTTACTTCCTTCATTGCTGCATCATAGGATGATCTTATTTCGGATTCCTCGTCCATCTTTTTCATTTGGTCATTTAGGACGCGAAGGGAGATAGCCACTTCCAACAGTAGCCGGCTTATTTCACGAAAAAAGTGGTTATCCTCAAGCCTTGCAATAGCATCATCTCTTGTATCAGGATCGGTGTGTCTCGCAATTTCCTTATTTGCGTAAAAATGACAGATTAGCCTATAGGCATTGAGTTTGATGGATTCTCTGTCCAAAACGTAACTTGAAGGTAGCTGCATAATTTTTCAAGAAAGCTAACGCCATGGTCACTTGACGTTGGCAGATGTTTGGTGAGCTTTGCAAGAACACTGAACTTTGATAAAAAATGACCTTCAAAAAAAATCTGCGCGGCAAACGGTCAAGTGGACCAAATTGTTACATT
>JALSLH010000047.1 GCA_026988435.1 Methylophaga sp. | reverse complement strand
GCTTGTTTTAAAATAGCTAATATTTGGCTATCGCTAAAATGTGCTTTTTTCATGAATAATCTCCTGCTGTTAAGCATAAGAGAAAATTCCACTTTTGACTTCAATTATTTTTCGGGGGGATTACCTTTACAAAAGTCGTCGACATCACAGAATATGTCTGTTAATTTGTTCATGAGCCTGTTTTCCTTTCATCAAAATCTTTGTCGTAAAAGATCTGATCGGTTAACAGGCGTTTAGTTCCCTTTTCTTAAACAGGATTCAGGTTAAGTAGTTGGTAATTTCAGTAACATCATCATCCCAATCAGAATCGAATTCAACACCTTTGAAAGTAATTTTTTCATCTACCGTCATATTTTCTACAATAGTTTTTGTTGATGGTTCGAAATTAAAAAACCAATTTATCGCGCCTAAAATTAGAACAATGATAATGACATTTTTCATGTTTCTTCCTTTGTTAAATTAGGCTTTTTAATAATTCCCAATCAAAATAGGGCCCTGGATCTGTTTTACGCCCAGGAGCGATTTCTTGATGTCCTTTTATTAAATCTGTTGATAAAGAAGGATAATAGTCACAAAGCAACACAATGAACCGAGCTAATTGCTGATACTGTATATGTTCAAACTTCTGGTCATCACAGCCTTCCATCTCAATACCGATGGTGAAATCATTACAGCAATCACGTTCATCCCATTGGGAGACACCTGCATGCCACGCCCGTTGATAAAAAGGTACATATTGAATCACTTCACCATCACGCCGAATTAACAAATGTGCCGATACACGCAAATCAGCTATTTTTTTAAAATAAGGATGTGCTGTTGGATCAAGCTTATTGAGAAACAAGTCATTAATCCAACCGCCACCAAATTCACCTGGTGGCAGGCTAATATTGTGAATAACTATACCTGAAATATCTGTAGGATCGGGGCGCTCATCTTGATTAGGCGATGGTGAATATTGAATTCCAGTTACTATGCCATCTGCTTTGATATGCATTATTTAATCTCTGCTTACTATTTTAGATATATACCCAAAATACTTGAAGATGCAGATTTCAGCAAGAGAAGAAGCCATTATATTCTAGGCATAAAACGCAGGAATTAGTCGTTCTAATTCTAAGTTTTATAACGACGAAGATAATGGTTTATCCTCTTGCCCTGCGGGAGCTTAGCACGAAGGTCAGCACTGCGTTACAATGCTCGACAAGGACTAGTCATTGCCTTCACATTGCGCCTTGTTCTGACCTTCGTGCTAAGCTCTGAAATCTGCATCTTCAAGTAATTTGGGTATATACCCGTTACCATTCAATTTGTAGCTTTTCCCTCACCCGTCACTCCCGCATGTTTACCCAGTCAAGCTGAGCACAAGCTTAGCAGGAGTCTTGCTTATGCTCAGATTCCGGCTAAAAGCCACCGGAATGACGAAGAAGTAAAAGCTACAGATTGACTTCTCTTGGGTATAATACCTCGTAACTAACTATCTTGAGAAAAAAATGTCCTTAAACTATCCAATTGATCGCCTAGCTATTATTGATAATGTAAAACGTGCTTTAAAAGAAGATGTGGGTACAGGTGATCTTACGGCAAGTTTGATCCCAGAAGATATTGTTTCAGCAACCATTATTAGCCGTGAGAATGCTACGCTTAGCGGTGTTTTATGGGTCAATGAAGTATTTTCTCAGGTGAGTACTGATATTAAAATAACATGGTCGTTTAACGATGGCGACCGTGTTAAAGAAAATGACGAGATCTGCCGACTAACTGGCCCTGCCCGCCAATTATTAGTTGGCGAACGTGCCGCCCTTAATTTTATGCAGACTTTATCAGGCACAGCGACATTAGCTCAAAAATATGCCGATGCAGTTGAAGGTATTGATGTAAAAGTACTCGACACTCGTAAAACCCTGCCTGGATTACGCATTGCTCAAAAATATGCCGTCGTTTGTGGTGGCTGTTATAACCATCGCTTTGGGCTTTATGACGGTATTCTAATTAAAGAAAATCATATCCTAGCTGCGGGTTCAATAAAAGCGGCTATTGATGCCGCCAACAAAATTTCCAATGGTATTGCTATCGAAGTTGAAGTCGAAACCTTTAATGAACTTGATCAAGCACTCGCCGCCAAAGCAGATATTATCTTATTGGATAATTTTGATATTCCTGCATTAGAAAAAGCCGTGAAAATAAATCAAGGACAAGCATTATTAGAAGCATCCGGAGGGATCACCTTAAACAATCTACGTTCCATTGCAGAAACTGGCGTTGATCGCATATCAATTGGTGCATTGACTAAAGATTTGCAGTCAATTGATCTTTCTATGCGATTTCTTTAACCTGAAATATCTCATTAAATAGATTTCATCATTGTTTTAAATGATGTACTAGCCACCCTATCGCTTGTAAGCTTTATATTGTTACTTTCTAGTAATGTCTCAAATTCAGTAGCGGGAATAGGTTTACTAAACAAAAACCCTTGATACTCATCGCCACCATTTTCTTTAATAAAATCAATGTGATGCTGTTCTTCAACTCCTTCAGAAACAGTCTTAAGCCCTAGTGTTTTTGCCATAGAAATAATAAGTTTTGCTAACTCTCCATTCTCACCCTGCTCATTAATATCTCTAATAAAAGCAATATCTACTTTTAGTATATCTAGTGGTAATTTATTTAACAAACTCAGTGAAGAAAACCCCGTACCAAAATCATCTAAAGAGATACGAATTCCTAGCTCCCTAAACCGTTTCAGTATACTTATCGTTTTGTCGATATTGGTCATTGTGCAGCTTTCTGTTACTTCCAAATCAATACGATGTGGATCAATACCTGTTTCATCAATTACTTTTAGAATCTCATCAACAAAGTCTTGTTGATGAAATTGTTTTGCAGAAACATTGATACTGACAACTAAATCATCATAACCTTGCGTATGCCAAAGTTTTGTTTGTCGGCAAGCTTCTTCAAGCACCCATTGTCCTATTTGAATAATTTGTCCGGTCTCTTCAGCAATTGTAATAAAATGATATGGACTAACAAGCCCTTTTTGAGGATGCAACCAACGAACCAAGGCTTCCATTCCTTTTATCTTTCCGGTGGTCACACACACCTTAGGTTGATAAAACACGCGTAATTCGTTTCGTTCAAGCGCCTGCCGCAATTCCTTTTCAATAATTAAGGCATCATAGGCTCCAGAGACCATTTGTTCACTATAAAAACAAAATTGATTGCCCCCGACTTCTTTAACATGTTGCATAGCCAAATCAGCCTGTTGCAATAAAACACTTTTATCACAATTATCGGGTGAAGTAATTGTAATGCCGATGCTGGCAGTAATAATTAATTCATAACCATCAAGAGTGTGTTTTTCAGTAAAAATATTTAGTAGATTCTTAGCAACGTGTTCAGCTCCCTCAATAGAACTTATACCCTCAAGAATCAAAGCAAATTCATCAGCACCAACACGTGCCACCAAATCCGTTGTCCGTATTTTTTGATTTAATTTATTAGCCAATAAAATAAGAAACTTGTCACCCACATCATGGCCAAAAGAATCATTTATATTTTTAAAACGATCTAAGTTAATAAATAATATTGCTAAGCCATCAGTTACGCGGCTTGGCATTGTAAGCGCAGTTTCTAACTGTTCATGAAATAATGTTCTATTAGGTAGATCTGTTAGGCTGTCATAATATAATTGATGTCGAATCTTTTCTTCAGCCAAATAGCGTTCCGTAATATCCTGCATTATTCCAGATAATCTAATAACTTGACCTTGTTTATTCTTAATCAATTCTGCGTGATGGTGAATAATCTGAACTTGCTTATCCGGGCGAAGAATATGATGCTCAATACTATAAGGGATCCCGTGTTTTATAGTTGCCCCACTTGCTGCCTTTATTCTTTCAACATCATCAGCGCTCGCTCTTACATCCAGCAAATCCCGTGGTTCAGAAAATTCTTCGCGAGTAGCATCTAACATCGTATAGATCTCATCTGAGAAATAGAGTTTATTTGTCTCTTTATCCCAATCCCAATAACCCATTTTTGCAATGCCATAGGCATGTGACTGCCGCATATGTTGTTGATAAATTTCTAGATCTGCCTGCCACATTTTTAAACCATTCTGAACACGTTGTTTAAAAATAGCCAAGTTAACCGGCTTAACAATAAAATCAGTGGCGCCACTATCAAATGATTTTTCTACAGACTCAATATCATCAAGCCCTGTTAGCATCAAGATTGGAACCTTAAGCTGATCTTCTTCTGCACGAATAGCAACACAGGATTGATAGCCATCCATTACCGGCATCATCACGTCCATGATAATCATATTAGGTGAGTGTTGTTTGGCCATTTCATAGGCTTGCTGTCCATTTTCAGCAGTAATTACATCATAACCTTCACTCTGCAGGGCTTTTTCAATATAAATTCGACCTACTAGCTCATCGTCAACTACAAGTAACAATGGGGTCATCCTTGAAGAAGCCATCTCATTCATGCAACGTCTTCCCCAATTAAATCATTCACACATAGTTGACTTTTTTCAAATAAAATCACAATTTCATCAATACTCTGATTAATATTTGCTATTTCACCAAGCCGACATTGCTCTTCTACCTCATCGCATGCTTTTGAAAGTGCTTGAATGCCTAACATGGCACTGCTTCCTTTCAAGGCATGTGCTGAACCTCGCACACCCTCGTAATCTTCAGCTAAAAGATAACTCTTCATTTCTGAAATATTATTCATCCCCGACGCTTTAAAAGCTTCTATAATTTGGTTAAAACTTTCACCCATCATGATTTTTGTTTCTTCAAATTTACTTGTATCAAGTATATCGGCATGGGAAAGGAATGCTTGAGTATCATTTGGTCGCGCTTTTTTCGTTAGTATTACTTCCTTATTAGGGTCAGATGTTATGGTCAAGGTTTTCGATAGGACATCAAAAAGCTCTTGGACGGTATAAGGTTTAGACAGGTAGTCATTCATACCCGCCGCTAAACATTTCTCACGATCACCTGCCATTGCATTTGCGGTCAACGCAACGATAGTTGTTTGTGGTTTTGACTTCTCATCCTCAAATATTCTAATTTGACGTGTTGCCTCAAAACCATCCATAACGGGCATTTGACAATCCATCAATATCACATCGAAATCCGTTGTTTTTCTGGCCTCAAATGCCTCTACTCCGTTGGAAGCAGTGTCACAATCAAGCCCGAGTTTTGCAAGCATTTCCATGCCAACATGTTGATTAATTACATTATCATCAACCAGTAATACCTTTCCTGCTAGCATAGATAGATGATTACTCGCTTCTTCAGTTGTGCTACGACGGGTTTGGCGACCTTGCACAGTTGCAATAGCATCATAAAGAAGAGATTGCCTGATCGGTTTGTTCAGCATTAAGTCGAAATGTCCTTCTTTATCCTGATCCTGATCTAAATCTATCGAGCTAAGTAAAATAATTTTTAAGTTCTCAAAGGTAGAATCTTCGCGAATTTCAGCCGCCAGATCTGAACCTGTAATAGTCGGCATTTGCATATCTAATAATAAAATATCAAAAGCTTGCCCTTTTTCATGTGCTGATCGTAAAATAGCCAAGGCATTTTCGGCATTCATTTCAATGGTGTTTTCTGCTCCCCAGTTTTCAACATATTGCTTAAGAATAAAGCAGTTTGTTGCGTTATCATCAACCGTTAACACCTTAAGACTTGTCATCATCTGTGGTAACTTTTCACTTTGTCTTATAATGTTAAAAGGCAGTTCAAACCAGAATGTAGAGCCTTCACTGTCTATACTATTAAGCCCAATTTCACCCGACATCATTTCAACTAAACTTTTTGATATACTTAAGCCTAGGCCTGTTCCTCCAAACTCTCGGCTAGTTGACGTATCAGCTTGAGTGAATGCTTGAAATAATGACGCTTGTTTGTCTTGAGGAATTCCAATCCCAGTATCTTTCACCTCAAAACGCAATCGTATTCTATTTTTAGATTCTTTTACAATAGAAATACTAATCGATACCTCACCTTCATTGGTAAATTTGATTGCATTATTAATAAGATTATTGAGAACCTGCTGTAGTCGCAATACATCACCTACTAGAACGCCTTCTATTTCAGGTGGGATGAATAACGATAGCTCCAAGTCTTTTTTATAAGCAATTTTCGATAACATCTCAATCGTGTCTTCAAGCGATTTTCGTAAATTAAACTCAATTTTTTCAATCAATAATTTACCTGATTCAATTTTTGAGAAATCTAGAATATCGTTAATTACATTCAACAGCATGCCTGCTGAACCATAAGCAACATCAACGTATCCTTTTGCTGTCTCATCTAATTTTAGATTATTAAGCAAATCCAACATGCCTAATACGCCGTTCATTGGGGTTCGTATTTCATGACTCATATTGGCAAGAAAGTCGGCTTTGGCTTGTGCCATTTCTTCTGCTTCTTTTTTAGCTTGTTTTAACTCTTTTTTCACTTGGTCATCAGCAATAGACAGCCCAATCAAATCACCAATAAAATTAAGTGTGTCTATTCGAGATTGATCTCTAGAAGGGTATGGGTCAGTATAAATAAATAAGATCCCTAAGATTTTATCGTGATGCCATAGTGGCACAATATAATGGCCATGAGCAGTCATCCCTTCAAAAGCATGATCATGATCAGGGTCTTCAAAACAATCATCTGAAATAATCATTTCACCTGAAATAGCCGCCTTACCACATAAACAACTGCCTAATTTCACGCACTCCTCTTTATGCATAAATTCATCCGTATATTCACCATGTGTTACAAACATTTCAAGAGAACATGCTCCTTCAGGCAGCAAAAAAACACCCAGTTTATTTTGAATATGCATCCCTTCTGCTTTTGACATTGCATCTAATGCCATAGCAACACGTTTTTTAAGTGATTTTTCTCCTTGCAAAATATGTGAGACTTGTGCTCGAATCAACGCATCATTTTTATCATCAATAATTTGTTGTTCTATTGCTTTTGCTTTAGTGATATCCGTTCTAATCGATATATATTGATAAGGTCGGCCTTTATCATTTAAAAAAGGAACAACGGTGGTATCGACCCAATATGAAGAGCCATCTTTGGCAATATTTTCTATTTGATCCTGCCACACCCTGCCACTGGCAATGGTTCGCCACATATCTTTCCAAAATGAATTTGAATATTGTTTAGACTTTACAATTCTATGATTTTCTCCAATGAGTTCCTCTTGTGAATATTGCGTGATTTTTTCCATTTTTTCATTAGCGAATATAATGTCACCTTGAATATTAGTAATGCTAACAATATTATGCTGATTTACAGCATGTTGTAGGTCAATATACTCTTTCTCTTTCTCTTCAAACTCTGCCTGTAATAGAAGATTATCTATATAGGTTTTATTAAACCGTTTTGCTCCACTAATCTGCGCCAAAACGAATAAAGGCACGATTAGGGAGAGAAATAAATAAAACGATGAATCCATTGAGATAATTCTAATTTCTGCAGGCAAAAAAGTTAGCACTAGAAATAATATTATTGCTGCTAATTGAAACGATAATGTTGATGTGGCTGTTGCAGCAACACCTGCTAAAGCAAGTAACATTAACATTTGATAGGCAACAGATATAACAGGAAAACACATATAAAAAAATATTCCCCATGCCAATGCTTGCATGGCAACCCCTGTCAGGAAACGATATAGGTAAACTTTATGATTAATATTATCTTGATTTTTACTAAAATAACTTATGGCGTCAACCGCCCGTATAAAGGCAACAACCCAAATCGGCAGAACCCAAAAGAACACCTCCTCATATTCACCATATTCTAGCATCAGAGTAAAATTGACTAGCCCAGCTAGGAGCACTGAACCTATTAGTGTTGATTTAAGCCCTTCATATAAAATAGAGACTTGTTTTGTTAGAAGAAATTCTTTTTCTTTATCCGTTTTCATTGGTTTTTTCAGCATCCTATACTTGTCTGCAGACATTAATGATCTGCATCATTTTGTATCGGATAGTATCTTAGAAACTTAAATATTTACGACAAAGCCATTTTGACTGGTTTAAATGATTTTCGATGAATTTCAGTGACACCTAAATCCATCAATGCTTGCTGATGTTGTTTGGTTGGGTAGCCTTTATGTTTAGCTAACCCATACCCAGGATACTGTTTATCCATTTTAACCATTTCTCTATCTCTGGCTACTTTTGCCAAAATGGATGCTGCGGCAATGCACTGTTCTTTTTGATCACCTTTGATGATAGTGGTCACTGGGCAAGCTAAATCAGGGGCTTTATTTCCATCAACCAAGGCATGGGTTGGTGTTATCTCTAAACCTTCTACTGCACGTTTCATTGCTAATAGCGTGGCTTGTAGTATATTAATTTCATCAATTTCTGCTGGTTCACAACGACCTAATGACCACGCTAAGGCATTGGCTTTTATAATAGGTTCTAGTTGCTCTCGTCGTTTTTCAGACAGTTTTTTTGAATCGGCTAAACCTTCGATTGGATTATTAGGATCAAGAATCACTGCTCCTGTAACAACGGGGCCCGCTAAAGGTCCACGCCCTACTTCATCTACGCCTGCTATGTATTCTGTAGCCATCAATCTTCCAATAAAGAAACAACTAACTCAGCAGCATTATTGGCACCACCTGAAGGACCGAGTGCTGACAATACCTGTTGACGAATGGTTTCTGCTTGCTGTTTACTATTGCTAGAAGTGAGCAATGATAATAATTCTTGTTCAAACCGCTCTGCTGTTACTTCATTTTGCAATAATTCTAGAATAACGTTCTCGCCAGTAACGATATTACACAAACCAACGTAGGGGATTTTCACAAAACGACTCAAAATTGCGTATGAAAGCGGTGAAACACGATAACTAATAAAATGAGGCACAGCTAATAAGACAATTTCTAATGTCACCGTGCCTGATGCAGCTACAATCGCGTCACAGGCTGTAGTGAGTTGATAAAAATCGTCATCAACTAACTTGATGGTCAGTGAACTCTTGGCAATTATCGGTTCAAGTACTGCTTTATCTAAACCGGTAGCTAAAGGCACAACCACATTTAGATTATTTATTCGCTGGCTAATACGCTCTGCCGCTTCAATCATTATTGGTAGTAAAACCTCAACTTCACTGCGTCGACTACCGGGAAATAATCCTAATACTGAATCCTCGATATCAAAGCCTAACTTTTCTTTAGCTTGTTCAATAGTTAGTTCTTTTTTAACGGCATCAACTAAGGGATGACCTACACAGTTTACGGGCACGCCAGCCTCTTGATAAATAGGTACTTCAAACGGAAATAGTACCGCCATATGATCAACGTATTGTTTGATTGTTTTAACGCGCCCTGCACGCCAGGCCCAGACTTTTGGGCTGATGTAATAAAGAACTTTAATGCCTAATGCTTTTGCTTCTTTTGCCAGCTTTAAATTAAAGCCAGGGTAATCAACTAAGATCAGTAAGTCAGGACGCTCTGCTTTAAGTAGTTCTACCGTGCGGTTAAATATCTTTTTAAGTGAGCGGTAACGCTTGATTACTTCAACCAAACCCATCACCGCAAGCTCAGAAAAATCGACAAAAGTCTCGGCTCCTGCCGCTCTCATTTTATCGCCACCGATGCCTTTTACATTATAGTTGGGTGCTAATTGTTTTAACTCAGTAAGCATACGTGCCGCATGAGCATCGCCTGACGCCTCACCAGCAATAACAACTATACTTTTCTGTTTATTCGTCGGCATAGCCTACCAATTCGAGACCAAATCCAGATAAACCGGTTAATTTTGTCGGTGTACCTAATACCCGCATTTTTTTTACCCCTAAATCAGCCAAAATTTGTGCGCCCACACCAAAGGTTCGTAAATCCCAACTATTCGATGTTGTGCTCGTGGTTTCACCCCTATCTTGTTGCTGGTATCGAGCTACTTTTGTCGCGATCTGTTTGTTTTGATGTGGTTGGCGTAAAACGACTAAAACGCCTTTGCCTGCATCTTGGATCTGTTGTTTTACTTTATACAAGGGATGATGACTGGCCTCACGTGTTGTACCTAATAAATCTGATAAGGGATCGGCCATATGAACGCGCACTAATGTTTCTTCGTCACCAGTAATATCCCCTACAACCAATGCCAAATGTACTTGGTTATTGACCGTATCTTCAAAACTATACAGTTCAAAATCACCTTGGTTTGTGGGTAAATGACACTGTGATAAACGCTGCACTGTCATTTCATTTTCAAGGCGGTAACTTATTAAATCAGCAATGGTGCCAATTTTTAAATCATGATCTTTTGCAAACACTTCTAAATCTGGACGACGTGCCATGCTGCCATCTTCGTTTAGTATTTCAACAATCACTGCAGAAGGATCTTTACCCGCTAACTGAGCTAAATCACAGCCTGCCTCGGTATGCCCTGCTCGTGTTAATACACCACCGAGCTGTGCTTTAACGGGGAAAATATGGCCTGGCTGAACTATGTCTTCGGGTTTGGCATCGGCTTTAACTGCCGCTTTAATAGTTTTAGATCGATCTGAAGCAGAAATACCTGTCGTTACACCACGTGCCGCTTCAATTGAAACCGTAAAGTTTGTTTCATAACTCGCTTGATTATCTAATACCATTAACGGCAGACGTAATTGCCGACAACGATCTTCTGTTAACGTTAAACAAATTAAACCACGTGCATAACGTGCCATAAAATTAATCGCTTGTGATGAAACGCACTCAGCAGCCATCACTAGATCGCCTTCGTTTTCACGATCTTCATCATCCATAATAATGACCATTTTACCTTGTTTCAGGTCTTCTATAATTTCAGCTGTTGTATTCAAATTCATTTTAAAAATCCGTGCTTAAGCAGTGTTTCTTTGCTGATGGTTGATGTTTCATTTTGTGCGGGTAACAATCGTTCCAGATAACGAGCAATTAAGTCTACTTCTAAGTTTACCTTTGTACCCACCTGATAGTTACTCATAATGGTTTCTTGCATGGTATGAGGAATGATATTGACCTCAAACCAGCTGAGTGGATCCCCGCCTGCGCGGGGATGACGATTGTGATTATCGGCAACATTATTAACCGTTAAACTGGTACCATCTATACAAATTGAGCCTTTCTCAGCAATATATCGCTCAAGTCCTACTGGCACTTCAAATCGGAAGATAACGGAACGTGCTGATTCTTGTTTTGAGATAACCCTGCCTAAACCATCAACATGCCCACTAACAAAATGACCACCGAGGCGATCACCCACCGCTAGTGCTTTTTCAAGGTTCACTTCTGATCCCGAAGATAAACTGCCAAGGCTTGTGCAATCAAGTGTCTCGCGTGAGACATCAAAACTTAATTTAGCATTATCCATCGCTACTACTGTTAAACACACGCCATTATTAGCAATGCTATCACCCAGTTTAACATCTGATAAATCTAAATCAGCAGATGCTACTTGCAGGCGTACATCCCCATCTCTACTCTGTAGTGATTCAACCTTGCCAATTGCAGCAATAATGCCGGTAAACATATTATTCAGCCTTCTTGTAATTAGGAATAGCAGTGATACGCCAGTCATCACCAACAGCACGTATATCTGTAATGCTTAACGCTATATTTTGGGCCATTGTTTGTAATTCAGGCAAGTGAAATAAACCTTTTGCCGAATCGCCCATAAGCTTTGGTGCCATATAAATAATCAGTTCATCAATCAAACCTGCATCTAATAACGCCCCATTAAGCACTGAGCCCGCTTCAACCATTATGTCATTAATATCGCGTTTTGCTAGTTCAGACATCATCGCGGATAAATCTACCTGTCCCTTTTTTTCAGCAACGGTTAGCACGTCGACAAAGCGTCCAGATTCTACCTGCTTCGTCGTTACAACTAAAATATCGTAAGGATCATCAAATAGATGTGCATATTCAGGTATATCGTGATCACCAACAACTATCCTTAGTGCTTGTCTGACTTCTTGCTCAGCGGGATACCAATCACCTTCAGGACGCACTGTTAATGCAGGGTCATCGGCTAATAATGTGCCCGTTCCCGTCATAATGGCAGAGCTTTGTGCTCTAAGCTTTTGCACATCTTGCCGCGCTGCAGCGCCTGTAATCCATTGGCTTTCACCAGATGCCATTGCTGTGCGACCATCCAAACTCATTGCTATTTTACTACGAACATAAGGCCGCCCTGTTCGCATACGTTTGCAAAAACCTTTATTTAATTGTTCTGCTTCATTTTCTAAAATGCCTACAATGACGTCAATACCTGCATCTTTTAGCTTAGCAATCCCCTGCCCAGCCACTTGGGGATTAGGATCTTGCATCGCAATATAAACCCGTTTCACACCGGCTTTAATTAATGCATCAGCACAAGGTGGCGTGCGTCCAAAATGGCTACAGGGTTCTAGTGTGACATAACAATCTGCATGTTGAGCTTGCTCACCGGCAGCATTCAAAGCATTAATTTCGGCATGTGGTTCACCCGCACGTTGATGCCAGCCTTCACCTACAATTTGATTATTTTTTACAATCACACATCCCACTTGTGGATTTGGATTAGTTGTAAAACGGCCTTGTTTTGCTATGCGTATAGCGCGTGCCATATAGGTTTGATTTAACAAAGTGGTCAACTACTCGCTGTGACGTTCCTGACATCGTGGACAGATGTGTCGGCCATCCTTATGATGCCAACCTTCATTTAAGGCTTCTTCCAATGAGCTTTCAGACCACGCTCTATCATCCGTTATACGACGGCCGCCCTTATCACCACGCTGTGTGCTCCGGTTTTGTTCAATATAACGAATACCTTGTGGATTGCAGATATCACAAAAAATAATTACTCGAAGCATCTTAGTCCTCTCTCTTATCTTTGTTGCGGTTTTCCATACCTTCAATTACTTCTCTAAACGCATTTACATCTTGAAAACTACGATATACCGAAGCAAAGCGTACATAGGCAACCTCATCAAGTTCACGTAAGGCATCCATCACCCAGTCACCGACTAAGCGACTTTCAACTTCGCGTTCACCAGTAGCGATTAATTGCCTTACAATACCTTTAACGGCTGTGTCGATAGCATCTATACTTACTGGACGTTTTTCTAAGGCTTTTAAAAAACCAGACCGTAATTTATTTTCATCAAACACCGCTCTCGATTTATCACTTTTGATTAATCGTGGTAGCGATAATTCTGCTGTTTCATAAGTAGTAAACCGCTCTTTACATTCCACACAACTACGACGACGACGAATCGCATCACCCTCAGTCGAAAGACGAGAATCGATTACTTTTGAATCATCAGCACCGCAGAAAGGACAACGCATTTTAGTTTAAGAATAAACTGGAAGCTTTTGACAAACAGCTAATGCTTTTGCTTTCACTTCAGCAACTACGGTCGCATCACCACGACTGTCAATTACATCACACATCCACGTAGCTAACTCTTTACACTCTTGCTCTTTAAAACCACGAGTTGTTACCGCTGGCGTACCCACACGGATACCTGAAGTGACAAATGGAGATTGCGGATCATTAGGCACTGAGTTTTTATTGATGGTGATATTTGAATCACCTAACCATGCATCCACTTCTTTACCTGTTAAACCCGCTTCAATAAAGCTGACTAAGAATAAATGGTCATCCGTACCTTTTGAAACAACATCATAACCGCGAGCCATAAAGACTTCGGCCATTACCCGAGCATTTTTAACCACTTGCTGTTGATAGGTTTTAAATTCAGGCAACATTGCTTCTTTAAAGGCAATCGCTTTAGCGGCAATCACATGCATTAAAGGACCACCTTGAAACCCCGGGAAAACCGCCGAGTTTAATTTCTTCTCAATTTCAGCATTCGCTTTAGCTAAAATTAAACCACCTCGTGGGCCGCGTAATGTTTTATGTGTAGTTGTTGTTGTCACATCAGCAATTTGCACTGGACTTGGGTATTCGCCTGTTGCGACCAAACCCGCCACATGCGCCATATCAACCAATAAATAAGCACCTATTGAATCAGCAATGTCACGAAAACGTTGCCAATCAACAATACGAGAATAGGCTGAGAAACCTGCTACAACCATTTTAGGTTTATGTTCTTGTGCTAGGCGCTCAACTTCATCGTAATCAATTTCACCTGTTTCAGGGTTCAGCCCATATGAAACAGAGTTATAAATCTTACCTGATGCACTGACCTTTGAGCCGTGAGTTAAATGACCACCATGTGCCAAACTCATACCTAAAATAGTGTCACCCGGTTGTAAGAGTGCTAAATAAACAGCGGCATTGGCTTGTGAACCAGAATGCGGTTGCACATTGGCATAATCAGCGCCAAATAATGCTTTGGCACGATCCATTGCTAATTGCTCAGCTTGATCGACATATTCACAACCACCGTAATAGCGTTTGCCAGGGTAACCTTCTGCATATTTATTGGTTAATGAAGAGCCTTGAGCCTCCATTACACGTGGGCTACAGTAGTTTTCTGATGCAATTAATTCGATATGATCTTCTTGACGTACATTCTCAGCTTCAATCGCTTTAAATATTTCATCATCAAACCCAGCAATGGTCATGTTTTTCTTGTACACGGTGATCCCCTGTTCCTGCATTAAAAATATTTCGACTATTCTACAGTACCCTATAGTATGCTTCTACTACGTTATTAATAGAATTATGGAAATGTTATGAATATCTCACTAATTGGTGCAGGTTTAATGGGGCAAGCTTTATCTGAACACCTTCTTGCAGAGCAACAAAGTCTTACAATATTCAATCGTAGTCCAGATAAAACAGCCCAACTAGAGCAACTAGGGGCGACCATTGTATCTTCAGCGCAACAAGCTTTGAACACCAGTGAGTTTTGTTTGTTAATGCTAAGTGATGCTGAAGCCATTAATATCGTGCTCGATACTATTGAACCAGCGGCTTTTAAAGATAAATTTATCATTCAGATGGGCACCATTGCGCCAGATGAATCTCGTGAGATCGCAAAACGCATTACCGATAATCAAGGTCGTTATTTAGAATGTCCAGTA
>JALSLH010000046.1 GCA_026988435.1 Methylophaga sp. | reverse complement strand
CGGCTTTTTTTAAAATAGCTAATATTTGGCTATCGCTAAAATGTGCTTTTTTCATGAATAATCTCCTGCTGTTAAGCATAAGAGAAAATTCCACTTTTGACTTCAATTATTTTTCGGGGGGATTACCCATACAGGCGGTGTTTCACCTGCTAAATTTGAGGAGGCGTACTTTTCGGAATTACAGACTGTCTAATGAAATCTGGGAAGTCCACTGTGGCCATCAAAGTGGCAAAGCATATTTGCCAGTTCAACAAACTGAATATCAAACTCAAGTTACAAAAAACGCCCGAGGATATATTTAGAGGCGTGATAGGCTCGAACGATTTTTTCCATCTCACCCTGTGCAACCCACCTTTTCATTCCTCGGCTGAGGCCGCAAAAAAAGGCACACAGCGAAAGTGGAAAAACCTTGGCAAAGTCCAGCAAAATAAACTTAATTTCGGTGGTCAGAATGCCGAACTTTGGTGCCCCGGTGGTGAGGTGAAGTTTATCGCTACCATGATTGCTCAGAGCGTAGAGTTTGCCAACCAGTGTCTGTGGTTTAGCTCTCTGGTGTCAAAAAAGGATAACCTCGCCCCACTTTATAAAATGTTAGATAAAGTTAAAGCCGTTGAGGTGAAAACCATCGACATGGCACAGGGGCAAAAAGTGAGTCGCTTTATCGCTTGGACGTTTATCAAAAAAGAACAGCGCCACTTAAAAGGTAAGTCAAGCTGAGCACAAGCTTAGCCGGGATCTACTCCAATTGACCTAGATTCCGGCTAAAAACATGCCGGAATGACGGCTTATTTAGTATAGGGCTAAGAGTTAATGACTTTCCAAGTTATTTGAGGATAAACTAGCTTGTTGTTTTTTATAATGCTCTTGCCCTGACCTGCCGCCTTTAGTTAGCACTGCTAAAAACAGGCCTGATATTCTAAATTTCTAAGATCAGATTATGTTTGTGAATAACGATCAAAACGTGAAATATATTCATCTATATTTTGCTCAAACATCTCTGCGTAGCGTTGTGTGAAGTATTGTATCGCTTCTGCTTTCTCTGCTTGCAACTTCTCAGCACTATCAACTGAACGGGCTACGCTAAACGCATTAAAACGCGCGGCAGAAAATATAATTGATGTATTAACATCATCTACCGAACACTCTGGCACTTGCTGGTTTGCAACGGCAATAAACTCATCAGCACGTTGTTGAAATGTCTTTGTAGCAGGTGAATTTTCACTCATTATTAGTCTCTCAATTTGTTGTTTAATTTAAATTGTCTTTTTTTGTTGAAAAGCGCTGGAACTGTTTTGGTAAAAAGGCATCCGAAGATGCCTTAATCACGTTAGAAATGCTGATAATGCTTTTTCAATGTTTTGGTTACTTGCCAAACGCTTTTTAAGCCGTCGGGGAAGATAACATAATCACCCGGTACGATGGTCACTGGCTCACCACCATCTGGAGTGACAACAATTTCGCCTTCTAAAATATATGAGCGTTCGTTTTTATCGTCAAAATCAAGACGAAACTCAGATACTGGGCAGTCCCAGATATTCCAGCTTGAAACGCCTAATTCTTTTAATTTTTCTTCACTTACATTTTTTTCAATGATAATTTCTGGCATAACATCCCTACTCTGTTGTTGTTAGTAAAATAGATACAAAATCTTTATCGCTGTTAGTGCGAAGCCTCACCATAAAATGTGAGAGCGGGAATAATAACAGAAACTTCATTAAGCTGAACCCCGGAGAAGAGAAGCTTGTTTGTTTTTCGTCATTGATCCTGCGGTTACTTCGTTTCGGTAGGCTTACCCAGTCATGCTGAGCACAAGCTTAGCCGGAATCTATGCAAACAATGAGAACTTTTAAATTAACTCCTTTTGCTCGCTCAAAAGAAATCAACCAACGGTACTGTTATCCATTCAATATAATACACTTAGGCTTAGCGCTTAAAAATATGTTTTGATCAAAGGTGTTTACAGCTATCGCGTTGAGTGTCACTTCTTCATATAACCAATAATAAAGCCCACCTTCGTATACGCTGTATCGCCAATTATATTTGCATTGGATCCATTTTGACTCTAATGAACCTATTCTGGTCGCGGTAGGGTCAGGATCTGACAGGCTATTACGATATACAAGCTCGTTGTTGTTAATACTAACTTGAAAGCGATCAATCTGTATTGTGTTATTACTTGGTTGTGAATAACACAGTCTATTTTTGAGTAGATCATCACCCTGTAAGTCAATGACACATTGTTTATCAGAGGTATAACGCGCAGGTGGAAAATTGATTGGGTAGTGACTTGCTATTTTAGCTCTTTCATCAGCGTGTTGTTGTGTTCGCTGGCTTTTGTCCCATTGTTTGATAATGAGTTGTAATACTAAAATACTCATGTTGAACTCTTTAAATTAAAGTGTAGAACTTTGTTAATAATATTATAGCAAAGGGGCTATCCACTTGATTGACTTTAATCAGTTTGATTTCAGGAGAGAATGCATCAATATGGTAAAATGCTATGAATAATAACTAATCGTCCCAAGTCATTTTGATATTGGGCAACAAATCTAATTTTTAGGAATAACATGAAAGAAATTACCGTTGATAGTAACCCAAGCGAAGCACTTTTAAAAAAATTGGGTACGGCTAACTGGCCGACGTGGCAAAAAGAGGTGTCTGTATTCCCTTGGGAGTTTGTGACTACCGAAACAGCGCTTATTTTAGAGGGTGAATGTGAAATGACGCCTGAAGATGGCAGCCCTGTTGTTAGTTTTAAGGCGGGTGATTTAGTAGTGTTTCCAAATGGCTTTAAAGGTAGCTGGGAAGTGAAAAAACCACTTAAAAAGCAATATAAACATATTGATGGTAAATTTGTTAAATGCTTTTTTAACCGTTTGACTATTTGGTCGAATACTCTTAAATCAATCTTCAAATAACATTCTCGCCTCAATCATTAAATGAAGCAGAAACTACAAGATTTATCAGAAGTGGTCGCTAGGGCAAATGATCTGTTCTCTAGTAAATTTGATAATATTGGCACATTAATGGGAATAATGGATAAAACCTTACGTAAGCAAGGGATAGAAGCGGATGCGATTACGATTGATTGTATTGCGCTTGATAAAAAGGTCGTTATCCTGCTCCATGATGATAAGCCTGATGCTGTAGACATAGCGTTGGGTAATAAGGAAGGTGAAATTTACTCATCTTCAGAATATGAACTTGTCCAAGTCACTGAAGCCGTTATTGTGGAGGTAATGGAAACCAATTTCACTTAGATCATAGTATTAACATCCAAAACACGGCCTCCATATAACTCGCAAATTGACACATAAGCGTTTCCATGTAAAATAGAGTCATGTCGAACAGGACTACAGAATGAATAGTGGCGCTCAATTATCAGCACAAAGAAGGCAGTATGACAAAGTCTGTCCTTCGTGTTCGCACGCCTTTCAAGGCGTTAAAATAGCGAAGTATTGCTCTAATCGATGCCGTCAAAAAGCCAAATATAATCGATCAAAAGCACACAACCCTATTGTTAGGGAGCTTGCACTTTCTAAAGAGTTAGGGCTGAGTTCACCTTATGATTGGAGCAATATTAATATTGATGCTGATACCTTTATTTTACGTGTATTGGAAGGCGGTAACATCAAAGATATTGCGCGTACTGCCAATCATTTTGGTCTTGAACGTGTCGGTAGGTCAATACCTAATATTGCTGATACGCTGACGCTTAAAATTGCTCAGCGGCAATATAATAATGTGTGTCAGGTTGTCAATGGATCTTAATACTCAGTTATTGCCCCATGATACGCGTGTAATGTTTGAATTCTTATCTTCAAGTGAAGCTATGAAGGCGACGGGTGCAACGTTAATGGGTGGAACGGCATTAACTTTGTTGATCGGGCATCGCTTGAGTGAAGATCTTGATTTCTTTTACTTTGAAAAGAAGCTACCCGTTGAAGTAGATAACTTAATAAGGATGTTAAAGAAAACGCATTCAGTGCACAGTACGTTAACGTCTTCGCAAATTTCCCAAGCAAGAATTAACGGCTATAATATTGAAGACTATATTCGTGAATATCTTATTGACGGTGTAAAAGTGAGCTTTGGCGTGATGAGCAAAGGCGGCACGTCTCGAAATCATTATTTTAAAAATACGTCCGTAATTGATTATCAAGCTGCTTTTAATATTGTTGATTTAGATAGTTTGTTCAAATCTAAAGCGGTGGTCCTGTCTGATCGTGTTAAATCACGAGACTTATTTGATTTAATGGTGCTTATTCGCGATCACGGTTACACGGTAAAAGACATTATTGATTCAATCATTATGGTTGATGATAAAGATGAACAGCAAGCGCATGCCGCGCTCGAGATACTGATTGGCAATGTGCCACTTGATAGTAATGACCCAGGTTTTAACTCTATTAAACTTGATGTTTCTATCGATGAAATCTACATTTTTTTTGAAGAAGAAGTAAACAAATATGAAGAAATGTTAGTGAAAGCTGCTTTTGATCCATAGTTTTTCAGCCCATTTTAACCCTTGAACCTTTAGTCATAAATAATTAAACGAGTTATAAAAATATGAACATACAAAGCCATTTTACTGATATTGATACACCAACAGGTGTGATGCGTACTTATATTCACCGTCCCGATGTTGATGCGGATGCGAGTTATCCTGTTATTTTGTTTTATTCTGAAATTTTTCAACAAACGGGACCGATTGAACGTGCGGCTAAGTTAATGGCGAGCCACGGTTATGCCGTGTTGGTGCCTGAGGTGTTTCATGAGTTGAACCCAATTGGTACGGTGTTGGGCTATGACGATGCAGGGCGTGAAAAAGGTAATGACGATAAACACACTAAAGATGTGCAGGGTTATGATACGGATAATGCGGCATTAATTGACTTTGCACAGCAACAAGACTGGTGTAATGGTCATATTGGTGCGATGGGTTTTTGCATTGGTGGTCACCTTGCATTTCGTGCTGCTTTGCAACCAGAGGTAAAAGGCACGGCTTGTTTTTATGCCACTGATTTACATGTTCAAGTGATTCCAAATGCACCGGGACAACACAGTATGGAACGCTTGGATGATATTAAAGGCGAGCTATGCATGATTTGGGGTAAGCAAGATAATCATGTGCCCGCTGACGGCCTTGCTAAAATTTATACAGCACTCAATGCAACGGATATCACCTTTACATGGCATGAATTTAATGCAGCGCATGCCTTTATGCGTGATGAACAAGATGATGGTCGTTATGATGGCCAAACCGCCACACTAGCTTATCAATTAGCATTGAACTTATTTAGCAGAACTTTGCGGTAGCCGCGGGTGGACAAATTAAAATGGAATGGAACAAGAATTGCAACACTCTAAGAAATCACTGGAGGGTGCAAAATGAAAAGTATATTTTCAATACTCGTTATACTAGGTTTTTACGCAGTTGTAGGCGGTTGCACTGATAAAAATGGTGCTGTTAACATGGTGACGCTAAACGACACTTTTGTATGTGATGCGCCTATTGTTGTCGATTCAGATGATAATCAAGCTGTTCCCGGTTTTTTGGTGTATATCGATAAAGATTACAACACCCTTGATGTAGAAAATCAGTTTAGTGAGAAATATAAACACATGACGATTTTTTCATCCTTTCCTCAAAGCAATAGTTTTTATGCCAATCTTGATGATGATGAGCTCAAACAAATGCAATGTGAAGAAAGTGTGATCGCTATTGCTGAGATGTAGTTATCCTTCACCTTTTTGTACATCTCCAATCCATTCTTCAATGGTGATAATGCCGCCTTCTTGCTCTGGGCGGCCTTGATCTTTAGGGGCAAGCGCATCTTGCATGAGGTCAATGCGTTTCCAGCCTGCAAACGGCGTTTTATCTTTTTGACCGGGCACATAATGTGATAATTCTTTGAGTTCATATTTATGTATATAGCGCGGGCAATTAATCCACATTTTTGTCAGTTTAACGCGTACAATTAACTCTGCTTCTTTATATTCCGACATCAACGGATCATCACTAGAAACGGTTGCTGTGCCGTGAAAACGTATACGATGTGGTGTTTCAAAATCAATAAACAAGATCCCTACTTTTGATGTTTCTCGCATATTTCCTAATGAGTAAAACATACCATTACCGTCATACGATGGAAAAGCAATCGTAGTTTCATCGACAACCTTAACAAAGCCGGGCGCACCGCCTTTATAAGAGCACGTTGGCTGCCCATTTTGATCAATGGTCGAGAGAAAAAACATGGGCCGACTTTCAATAAAGTCTTTGGCGTCATCTGCGATTTCTTCTGAAATAATCACTTCGGTTAAGCGATCGGCTAACGCAGTGGTTTCAAATTCTTCTTGTAGCTTGCGGTGAGATTCACTATAAAATTCAGCCATTATTTTCTCCTTGATTTAGTTACGAAGCTTACCATGTTTTTGTCTCTAATATATCAGGCAAATTTCCTTTTAGGAATTATAATACTCACGGGTATATAATTATCGTATTGAATATGAAAGGTAAACTCATGAAGATAAGTATTGAAGTAGAAAATATTCGCTGTGGTGGTTGTGCTAACACTATTACGAAGAAATTAATGTCGTTAGATGGCGTTGAAAATGTTGAAATAGCAATTGACGATCAAGTTGTCACTATTGAAACTGAAAATGAATCTAACCGTGATATTTATATAGATGCACTGTTTGCCATGGGCTATCCAGAACAAGGCTCTGTTGAAGGCATGACGGCATTAAAAGAAAAAGCTAAATCGGTGGTGAGCTGTGCAATTGGTAAGGTCAGTTAAGCAGGAATAAGTTTTATGAAAATATTTTTCATTATTTTATCCTGCATTATTATCGCAGTTATTGTCTGGTTCTTTATACAAGGCGCCGCATCTAAACAAGGAAAACCGCTTGGTTTGATTGAAAACAAGCTAACCATCTGCCCTGATAAGCCTAATTGTGTTTGCAGTGAACACAAAGACGATAATAAGCATTATATTAGCCCTATTAAAATCACTCAAAACACAAGCTCTGCTCTACTCGATATAAAAGAGATTATTGATAAAATGGGTGGAATACTGCAATCTGAGCATGCTGATTACCTAGCCGCCACATTTTCATCAACTATTTTTGGTTTTATTGATGATTTAGAAATTAGATTCGATAACAAGCATAATCTCATCCATATTCGTTCAGCATCACGCGTTGGACATAGTGATATGGGCGTCAATAAAAAGCGCGTAGAATTGCTCAAACAGTTGTATCAACAAAGAATTGAGGAAGTAAACTAGTGGCGACAGCATGTGCACGACATATTTTGGTGAAAACTAAAGATGAAGCAGAGAAAATCAAACAACAATTAGCTGATGGAAAGGACTTTTCCAAGCTAGCTAAAAAACATTCTTTGTGTAAATCATCAGCCAAAAAAGGTGGTGAATTGGGAGAGTTTCGCCAAGGCACTATGCTGAAAGCTTTCGATAATGTAGTGTTCAAAAAGCCCGTTCTGAAAGTCCATGGACCTGTTAAAACAAAATTTGGCTTTCATTTGATTGAAACAATTTATCGAAATTAACCTCTTTTAGGGATATGCATTTCTAAATTCCCATAGGTATAATGTCGTTATGATGCGTCGTCTCCGAAAATCATTATTATGGTTCTTTCTCACTATCTGTGTGTGGCTTGCTTTTATTGCTGTCAGTATCTGGAATTATGGCGTTCAAGACCATGCCGTTAAATCTGATTATGCGATTGTGTTAGGCGCGGCGGCATATCATAAAAACCCTTCCCCTGTACTTAAAGAGAGAATTGACCATGCCTTGTCACTCTATAAGCAAGGCCTTGTTTCAAAGATAATTTTCACCGGTGGTTATGGTAAAGGTGCACCTTATGCTGAAAGCGAAGTAGCTGAAAGGTATGCATTGCGTAAGGGTGTAAAAAAAGAAGATATTTTGATAGAAACAAACTCTCGCAGCACAGTTGGCAACCTTATTGAAGCAAGAACTTTAATGAATGCTAATGGCTTAAGTACCGCTATTATTGTCAGCGATCCATTACATTTAAAACGCGCATCAATTATAGCCAAGAATCTAAATATCGCGGCTGTAACCTCCCCCACCCCCACTTCACGTTATCGCTCATTTAAAGCACAGTTTAAGTTCTTAATACGTGAAGTGTATTTTTATCATTATTATTTGTTTACAGGGCGCTAGGTTTCTAAAACTCAGCATCAATTTGAAACGTCATTAGTTCTTTTGTGATTGGGTGTTTAAACGCTAAAGATTCTGCATGTAAATGTAAGCGATCAGCTTTTTTACCATAAAGGTCATCACCTACAATTGGCATATTTAATCCATTGATGTGGGCGGAGTGAACCCTTAACTGGTGGGTACGCCCTGTTTTTGGGTAAAAATAGACTTTGCTTTTACCTTCTTTCTGCTCTATCAGATCCCAATGTGTTGCTGCTGGTCTGCCGTAGTCATAACAGACTAATTGCCGAGGCCGGTCATCTAAATCAACACGTAGAGGCAAATCAATTTCACCTTCTTTCTCAGTCAATATGCCCTCTAATAACGCGACATAACGTTTTTCTACAGTTCTATTTATAAATTGTTTTTGTAAGTTTTTATGTGCTTGTTTCGATAATGCAATGACCATTAACCCTGAAGTTGACATATCAAGGCGATGCACAATTAATGGGCCTTTTGCATTAAGGTAGTGTTGTTTCATTCGTAAATAAACAGAGTCTTCAATATTCTTGCCCGGCACCGATAAAAATTCAGCGGGTTTGTTAATGACAACCAGATCATCATCTTCGTACACAATATCTATCGTTTTACCTTGCGCAGGATTACTTAACAAAGGGTTATCATCTAGCTCTATTCCCTCTAGCATATGATTTAAAATTGGCTGACATTTTCCTAAACAAGCGGCATAAAAATTCTTATGCTGTCTAATTTCTGATTTTGGCGATACTCCCCACCAGAACTCTGCCATCGCCAATGGTTTCAAATCGTTACTAAATGCATATTGCAGTAATTTAGGGGCAGCACATTCCCCTGCTCCAGCTGGTGGGGTTTGTTGTGCTGTTTCTTTGAAAATATCGTATAAGCTTTTTTCAATTCCTTTTTTGTTCAAAAACCGATAATGTTCAAATAATTTTTGTTGTATGCCTACTGATAATAATTTGCGTTTGTTTTTTAATTTAAAAATGTCATCGAGTAGGTGATTCAGGTTTTGTTCAGCTTTTTGAACTTGCTCATTCCAGTAAATAGTTAAATCTCGTAACTGGTTTTTTTGTTGAATGCTTTCCTTGCTTAAGGTGTCTTTTAGATGAATATAGTCTTCTTGGCTTAATAATGATTCCCCATTAATTCTTTGTACTTTTCTATTTCTTCGCCCTTCAATCATACTTTCTCGGTGTGCTTTTATTGCTATGCTTGATGATCGTTGCTCAGTTTCTAATGCCTGCTCACATTTCGATATGTCAGGGTTGCTTTCTAATATTTTAATTTGCTGACTTATTTGTTTAAGTTCTTGTTGGCCCGTTCTGAAAAAATCACCCTCAATTAACATATCAAACACCGGAGGAACAAATTTAGCATGATGATTGCTATCTGCTATTTTTCCTGAAAAGGCCGATAAATAGCCTATTTCACCTTGTTTATTTTCAACGAGTAAAACGCCAAACATTTTACCCACAGCTAACTCGGTATCATCAGAAAACCCAAAGTCATGCTGCCAGTCAGCCTCTGTTTCAATATAGTGTTGAAGCTCATTCACCGCTAAAACACATAGCGGATGAGGCGTGTAATAAAAGGGGAAAGTAAACCGTTCAGGCAAGCTATATGTATCTATCGCATGTTTAAACGGAATGAAAAAAGTGTCAGACAAAGACTTGACTCATAAATAGTGTGGCAAGGGGTATATAATATACTGATTCACCAAGAAGAAAACTATGAAAATTATTAAATATACCCTTTGGATTATACTTGCATTCTTAATCGTATTTATTGCGTTAGAAGTTAAAAAAAGTTTTGAACAACGTCATGCACTAATTAAAGCTGAAGAGTTGGCGACATATGGCCCGCAGGGAAAGCCTAAAGTATATGATCTTAAAGAAATTAGGCTGTCGGGTTCTATTTATGCCAATACAAAATATAAAATTGGTGTTGCATACCGTGCTCAATCTGATAGTAACTTGTGTGAAAGCTGGGCTTTGTTTACCGGCAGAACTAGATCTAGCAAATATTATTGGTATGAACCTGAGATCAAAAATGGTCAGCACCAGATAACCATACCATTAGATGAACATAACCCAAAGATAGGCTGCAAATATAAATTAAACCACATCATGCTGTCACTTGACCGTGGTGAAGACCAACTGTCACCAAGTAGCTTTATGTTATTTCATGCAGATATGGACCAGCCTCTTAACCCCGCTGCTTATGGATTTAAATACCAAGCAATTCAAGATAAAAGAGATCGTATCAATATTGAATGTGTATTACCCGATCCTAATGACATCAACTATAGCTATTCGCCTTGTGGATTAGCACCTGTTAAAAATAAAATTGCTGTAGGCCAGTATTTGAAACCGAATATTTCAAATTATGAACTTAATATTCATTTTTTGTCTCAAGCTGAATATCAAAATTCACTTAATGGCGATATTTCTAAAAACTAATAATGAAAAAAATATTAGTTATAGGCTATGTATGGCCTGAGCCAAATTCATCTGCTGCCGGTCGCCATATGATGTCGATTTTACGCTTGTTCAAACAGCAACATTGGTTGGTCGAATTTGCAACGCCTGCACAAACAACAGAGCACATGATTGATCTGGCCGGCGTAGGTATTTCAAGTCAATCAATTGAACTAAATTCTGATAGCTTTGATGTCTATATATCGGGCTATCAACCTGATATCGTGCTTTTTGATCGATTTATGATGGAAGAACAATTTGGCTGGCGAGTTGAAAAAAACTGCCCCAACGCGATTAAGATATTAGACACTGAAGATTTGCAATGTCTGCGATATGCGCGACATCAAGCCCATAAGGCTAACCGTGAAATGACGCAACAAGATTTATTTAATGATCTTGCCAAACGAGAAATAGCGGCAATATTACGCTGTGATCTTTCACTTATTATTTCTAGTTTTGAAATGGAATTATTGACTGATAGCTTCAAAGTTGATGCCGGTCTATTGCATCATTTACCTTTTATGGTTGACCTTGCCAGCCTGCCAGATAAAACACGCCCCTTTGCTGAGCGTAAACACTTTATGACAATTGGTAACTTTCGACATGCGCCAAACTGGGATCAAGTGTTATATCTTCAACAAATCTGGCCATTAATACAAAAACAAATTCCTGATGCCGAGTTACATATTTATGGCTCTTATCCGCCACCGAAGGCGACCGCTTTAAATAACTCTAAAAAAGGTTTTTTGATTAAAGGCTGGGCAGATAATGCGCTTGATGTAATCGAACAAACACGTGTTTGCTTGGCTCCAATACGTTTTGGAGCTGGGATGAAAGGAAAGTTACTTGATGCCATGTTAGTCAAAACGCCCAGCGTAACAACGTCACTAGGTTGTGAAGCAATGGTGCAAGCAGATGAGCAATGGCCAGGAATGATTGCTAATACGATTAATGATTTTGTCGATGCATCAGTACGTTTATATACAGATGAATCCATTTGGGAAAAGAGCCAGAATAAGGCCGTTAAACTTCTAAAAGACCATTATGATGGTAACCGTTTAGGTAAACAATTAATCAATAAGATTGCTGGAATTGATAACAATTTAGCTGAGGTTCGTTTAGCCAATTTTACAGGTGCAATGTTGAAGCATCACACAATGATGAGCACACAATATATGTCTCAATGGATAGCTGAAAAAAACAAACGTAGATAAAACTGCCAGTCAGAAATAATTCTGACTGGCAAATATTTAGTGCTTAATGTTTGTGTGAGCTATAAGAAACATTGGTTGCAGGATACGTTTTATTATCCGTTGTTGAGTCTTTTTGACTATCTAATTGCTCTTTAACTGTTGGCGTATAAACACCTTCCTCAGTATAATAAACATTAGTTGCCGGATAGAATTTATAATCTCTTACAACCTCTTTTTGGCTATCTAGTTGTTGTTTAAATGAAGGTATCATCACACCCTCATTGGTATAAACAACATTATTAGCCGGATAAAATTTATAATCCTTTAACATCTCTTTTTGGCTATCTAACTGTTTTTTAAATGTCGCTTCAGGTATTGATGCATTCTGTTTATAAGAAACCGATGTAGCAGGATAAAAAGTGTAATCTACTAATTCTTCTTTCTGGCTATCAAGTTGTTCTTTAAATGTAGGTACAAATATACCTGCATTTGTATAAAAAACATTTGTTGCCGGATAGAATTTATTATCTGTTATTAATTGTTTCTGACTATCAAGTTGTGCCTTAATATCCGCGTCACTCATAACGGCTTGTGCTGACATCACTGAGACACTCAATGATAAAAGTAATACTGATAAGATTGTTTTTTTCATAATTGTACCCCTTAAATAGAATTCGTTTTTAATATCGGTATATTATAAAAAAACTTTAATATTAAATCAGCAGACAAGTATCCCGATTAAAACAATATATCATCCCAACTTTATGGGAATTTATTCCTATTCATCTACTAGCGTATCGCATTTATAAAATGCACCTTCGTTTCCAAGGGTGGAAACCAGTTTTGGTAATATTTGAGACATTTTGTCTTTCAAGGTCCATGGTGGGTTAATAACAATCATGCCACTAGCTGACATGCCACTGCCAAATTGATCTGGTGCAATCGCTAATTCAAAACGCTGAATTTTTTTAATTCCACTACGAATAAATTTTCGCTCTAAAATATCTATAATTGTACGATCAACAACCGGATACCACAGTGCATACATCCCCGTGGGAAATTTCTTATATGCCGCCACAAGCGTATCAAAGACATGTGCATAATCCGTTTTTATTTCATACGATGGATCAATAAGCACAACACCTCGCCGGGATACAGGTGGCAATAAAGATAGCAGGCCTTTGAAACCATCTTCATGCATCACTCTCGCCCGTTTAATTTTTGCCATATTATTTGATAATAACTCAGCATCTTTTGGATGTAACTCATATAACCAGCTACGATCCTTAGACCTAAGAAAATGCATAGCAATCAAAGGTGAACCTGGGTAAAATTTCATCTCGCCATCTGAATTGTGCTTCATCACAATATCAAAATATGTAGCAAGTTCAGGCCATTGCTCTACATTTAATTTGGCGATGCCATTCTTGTATTCTTGTAACTTACTCGCGTGCTCACTTTGCAAATTATATAAGCCTGCCCCAGCATGTGTATCAATATAATCGAAGGCGCTGTCCTTTTTAATGAGGTGTTCCAATATTTCAATTAAGACAATATGTTTAAGAACATCGGCATAATTACCTGCGTGAAATGAGTGGCGATAACTGAGCAAAATACTGCTTCCTATAAAGTGAGGTTACATTATAACCGTAAAAAATATTGCCGAATGCATGACTACAACGTATTATCGAATATTGCCTTTTGGCTTAACACTAATATGGAGAAAAAAATGGGTTTATTTAGCTTTATAACTGATGCAGGTAGTAAATTAGGCGGTAAAATATTTGATGTCACGCATGCTGCTGAAGAAGCTGTACCATCAACGGTCACACCTGAACAAATTGACAATGCGAGAGCTAAAAGCATCGCTGATAACATAGCAGAATCAGAAGTGCTTGTTCAAGATCTCAATGTTACTGTAAATGGTCCGACGGCTACTTTAGCGGGTAAAGTGAGCACACAGTCTTGCAGTGAAAAATTAACGATGATTGCAGGTAACCAGTTTGGTATTGGCAATGTTGATTGCCAGTTAGAAGTGGCTAATCCTGAACCAGAGTCTATTATCTACACTGTTAAATCAGGAGATACCTTAGGAAAAATTGCTAAAGCAGAATACGGAGACGCATCTAAATACACCGTGATCTTTGAAGCTAACAAACCTATGCTACAAGACCCCGATAAAATTTATGTTGGTCAGAACTTAATTATTCCCGCGCTATAACAGTATTGATGACCCTGCCCCACATTGTCATATGTGGGGCAGTGGCTAAAGATGTCGCTTCCATCCCCCTGCGTTA
Source organism: Methylophaga sp. (assembly GCA_026988435.1). Lineage (GTDB taxonomy): Bacteria > Pseudomonadota > Gammaproteobacteria > Nitrosococcales > Methylophagaceae. The sequence continues at coordinate 39,086 of JALSLH010000046.1, read as the reverse complement.
AAAATTGCTGCCTTGATGAAAATAATATTTGTTTAGGCTGTTTTCGCCATCTTGATGAAATCGTATTGTGGGGTCATTCAGACACGACTACTAATGAAAAGCAGCATATTTTAAATAAAGCTACAAAACGAAAACACCTTAACAAACCTACTCGATCATGAAATTACTCTATACGCGTGAAAATCGCTATTTAGTGCATAATATCCAAAATATTATAGAAAATAGCGGCATAGAAACAACACTAAAAAATGAATATGCTGCTGGGGCTGTCGGTGATTTAGTTCCGCATGAATCATGGCTTGAACTATGGGTTGTTAATGAGCGTGATTACGATAAGGCAATGCAATTAATTAATGACGCAGTCGAGGGCTCCAAAGAGCCAGACTGGGTTTGCAGTGCTTGCAATGAAACAAATACAGCTGCCTTTGAATTTTGTTGGAACTGCCAAAAGAGTCATGACTAAACAAGATTTTATTACGCCCGTTAAAAACTGGTTAGAGCAGTTGGTTATTGGCCTAAACCTTTGTCCTTTTGCGAAACAAGAATTTATTAATGGTCGGGTCCGATTCTACCCTTCAACAGCAACCACTATTGAGATGTTATTGCTTGACCTTCAACAAGAATTAAAACGACTTAATTCAGATAATAATATCGAAACTACACTTCTGATTCATCCTCATATACTCACCGATTTTTATGACTATAACGATTTTTTAGATATTGCCGATGGTTTGTTAATTGATATGGAATTAGACGGTATCTACCAGATCGCTAGTTTCCACCCAAATTACCAATTTTCCGATACTGAGCCAAATGATGCTGAAAACTATACCAATCGCTCACCCTACCCCTTATTACATATAATTCGTGAAAAAAGTTTAGAAAATGCCGTTGCTAATTATCCTGAACCTGAATCAATACCCGTACGAAATATTCAGCTGATGAAAGAGATGGGGCATGCTAAGCTACAGGCATTATTTTTATCTTATTTCAATATCAAAAAACACGATGACAGCTAAAATAATAGAAATATTGTTGACTGAGAATGCCGGAGAGCCTTTAGTGGCTCATCCCTCAGCAACACTTATACCCGTGACCATTCAATCTGCAGAATTCAGCAGGAGAAGAAGCCATACTATTCTAGGCATAAAGTCGCAGAATTAGTCATTCTAATTTAAGATTTTATAACGACGAAGAGTGTGGCTTATTCTCTTGCCCTGTGGGAGATTAGCACAAGCGCCAGTGCCGCGTTACAATGCTTGACAAGGACTAGTCATTTATGTGCATGGATGGACTGTATGCAAAAAATGCAGGAGAATATTTTTTGTGCCTTCACATTGCGCCTTGCGCTGACGCTTGTGCTAAACTCTGAAATCTACAGATTGAATGGTCACGGGTATATAAGCTGGGAAAGGCGTTGTAGGAGATCGCTACTATAGCGAGCACGGTACCTTTTCTGATAAATTTAAAGGGGCGCCGGGGCTAGAGGTAACTTTAATTGAACAAGAACAAATTAACGCATTTAATATCTCAACAGAACTCAATTTCTCGTCTAGTGACTTTCGCAGGAATATTGTGACAAAAAATATTGATTTAAACGCATTGGTCGAACAAGAATTCTATTTAGGAAAAGTAAAGCTAAAAGGCATTATGCTCTGTGAGCCTTGCGCCCATTTAGAAAAACTTCTCGATACTAAAGTGATCAAAGAACTCACACATAAAGCGGGTTTAAGAGCACAAATTATTACCAGCGGTGATATCGCAATTTCAGATACAATTACTGTAGCTTAAAACCTTAAGGAAATACCATGAAAAAAATATTCGCCCTCTTACTACTATCATTAGCATTAGTTGGCTGCAATGACATTGTAAAAGAATTTGTAAGTGCGCCCGAAGTAAAAGCGATTCGTTTGGCTAATTTCTCCATGGCAGAGAAAAAAGTTATTTTTGATGTTGACCTCTATAACCCTAACCCTTTTACCTTGCCACTATCTGGCTTTAGTGGTGATTTTAAACTTAATAATCTATCGATTGGTAGTGTGGAAGCAACAAGTGAGCAAAAACTTGCAGCCCACGCCACACAAACACTAACATTACCGATTAGTCTTGATACTAACGCCCTTATCGAAGCAGCAAAAAGCGTATTTACTCAGCGACAAGCTAACTACAACTTTAATGGCGATGTTGACACATCTATTGGTAAGATACCTTTTTCAAAAACAGGTGAATTGTCAGCCCAAGACATTATTTCACAATTGATATCACGCTAGTTATGACATTAAAAGAACGGTTTGTCCCCTATAGCAAAGCTGACATTATCAGCATATGTATGAATGAAGGGACACTTTCTTCGGAACAATCCGTTCTATTTAGCGATGTATGCTCACTGATCTCTAGCATTTATCACTTTAAATTTCATTCTAGCCTTGAACTTCTTAAAGAAAGCTATGCACCAGTAAACCCTGATCTAGACACAAAGATACTTCATTCCAAAAGCGACGATGAAAAAACGAAGCTTGAAAATGAATTGATTTCAGAATTGAAAACGCTTCTTAATGCCGCTAATTTTGAAGAAATCCTCCAGGCAGATCTTGATCGTGCACTACAAGAAGAATCGCTTTTCAAAATAAAATTGAATGTTGATTTTAATGATTTTGAACAAGTACTTTTCTTTAGGCGTGGAGAATCAACAAAACAAGAGATGCTTAGCAGTTGGTTTGGCTTGAAAAAGAAAAGTATTTCTTTCATAAATTATGATCGCGTTGTGATCTATGTGAAATACAAAAACCAACACTATTTTGATCAAGTAAAGAGAAAACAACTCTTTTTTCAACCTGGTTCAACGATTATTAAATTATTTCAAAATATTCCTCGAGCCGATCTAGAAATGTTGTTTCCCAATACTGAAGTTAGAATGAAAACAATTGATAAGCTCATTATTGGCGTGCCGGCTGTTGTCGGCGGCATCATTATGCTTGCAACTAAACTCGGTGCAACATTACTCCTCACATGGACTGTTATTGCATTTTGGTTAAATATGCATGAAGAGCCAGTCATTCTTGATCAAGCAGCTTTACTAGGGCTGGCCGCTGGATTTGGCGCATTAGGTGCTTTTTTATGGAAACAATTCAGTAATTTCAAGAATCGTAAGATTCAATTTATGAAAACATTGACAGATAGCCTCTATTTTAAAAACTTAGATAATAATACTGGCGTATTTCATCGTTTAATAGATGCTGCCGAAGAAGAAGAATGCAAGGAAACCATCCTTGCTTATTACTTTTTACTGAGAGCAGATTCAAGCTTAGATGCTGATGACCTTGATAATGAAATTGAGCGTTGGTTTCAGAGCAAATATCAGTGTTCCTTTGATTTTGAAATTAATGATGCTATAACAAAATTAATTGATTTAGGTTTGGTTAAACAAGCTGGCAAGCTGTTATCAGCCATTCCACTCAATGACGCACGGCTACAATTAGACGTGTTGTGGGATGGTTATTTTGAATTCGATCACTAATTTGAGATTTAACTGCAACGAATAGCACTCTGCCCTTGCTTGTCTTAACACTACTTAGTATCGTCTAGCTTATATATCAGAATAGGCTTTCTTTATGTCGTTATCTAAACAGTTATTAATTCTAATCACACTGATCTTTTTATTTATTTTTTCAGTAAATTTCTTTTTGAGTGTAGGAAATATTAAAAGCTATCTTGAAGTAGAATCCGAAATCCACGTTCAGGATACGGCTACATCACTTGGCCTGTCACTAAGTCCACATATGGCAGATGAAAATGATCCTATTATTCGCACCATGATGAATGCGATCTTTGATCAAGGCTACTACAAAGAAATACGCTTAGTTGATGTTGAGGGTAATGAACTGGTCTCACTTGTGAATACAGAAAAACTTGATGGCGTTCCACAATGGCTAATAAATTTAATGCCAATGCAACCCGCCACAGCAGTAACGGAAATTAATTCAGGGTGGTCAATTTCTGGCATATTATCTGTTACCACCAACCCGGGCTATGGCTACCTAAAACTCTACCAGCAGGCTAAATCATCTTTAAAAATTGCACTTATTATATTTATCGGTGCAATTTTATTATTGCTGGCAACATTACGGTTAACGCTTAAGCCTTTGAAAGATATTGAAAAACAAGCGAGTGAAATATCATCAGGTAATTTCACAACGCTCAACGATCTCCCTTGGACAACTGAAGTGAAAAGTGTCGGTCAGGCGATGAATAGCATGTCTTTAAAGATAGGTAATATGATTGCTCGCCTTAATACTAAAGTCAGCACCTTAACTGAAAATCTAAAACGTGACCCATTAACCAAGCTACTTAATCAAGCTGCATTTGACGTTAAATTAAAACAACTTTTAGCTTCAGGTGAGCCTGGTTATGCGGCATTTATTAAAATTGATGATCTTGCTCATATTTCAAAAGAAAAAGGTCATCAAATAGTGGATGAACTATTAATTAACTTCGCAAAAGTACTTGTCGAGCCAGAAGATGATAATGTCACAGCTTATCGTCTGTACGGATCAGAATTTTCTTTGATCTGTTCTAATTTTACAAATGAATCTATCTCTCAATATGCAGAATCCTTAAAACAACGCATTACGAAACTAGCATCCGATTATGATCTTAACGACTTAGTCCATATCGGGATTATTAAGTTTGAGCGTAGTAGTGATTTTGACCATCTAACTCCTGCGATGATAGAGGCTTATGAAGAAGCGAGAAAAATTGGTAATAATGCCTACTTTATAAAAGAAGATAGTATTCGCTCAATGACAGAGGATGATTGGCGCTCGGCAATCCACAATGTGATCGATAATAATACACCTGAAATCACTTTTACTTCTGAAGCCTATAGTTATTCTGAGTTTGAGCCTGTTCAAGTAATGGAGGAAGCATTTGCAAATGTTCATAATGATGCCGGTATCGATTTATCAATTGCGACCTTTTTTTCAATGGCACAAGAGTTTGATTTAGAAATAGATTTAGATAAATGCATCGTGAGTAATATTGTGGCTAGTTTCGAACAAGCGCCTAGAACAGTCCCGATCACCATTAATCTATCAATGGCCTCTATTGCCTCCACTACGTTTAGAACATGGTTGAAAAACAAGCTGGTGATTATTGATGAGCCATCACTCTTTGTCTTTAGTTTATCTGCTTATGCTGCCGAAAAAGATCTGGCTGTTTTCGCAGACTTTAATCTATTTGTTAAGTCTTTGGGTGCACAAGTTCTGTTAAAACGCTACACATCGGATCTTATTCCTGTCGATCTACTGAAGGAACTAAATATTGATTTTATTCGCTTAGCCCGTGATTTGACGACTGATATTGCAAGTAATTCCGACAAAGAAAATTTACTCGATATTATTCATGAAGTAACAAGTTTGCTGGACATTCGGGTCATAGCTGAAGCTGTGAGTAATAATAATGACTTTGAGCGCGTCAAACAAATAGGAATTTACGGTATCGGTAGATAATAAATAAACACAATGTTTACCCGCTATTGGCATAAACCTAGATTTACTCTGACAGCATTGCTGTGTTTAGTGGTTTCTGTACCTATCATTGCTGAATTAAATATTACCACAGCATTATTAGAAAAAATAGAAACTAATTATAGTGTTAATGCTAGGCAGCGAGTTGAATCATGGCAAGCATTAATTGATTCTTCACAAGACCTAAGCGATGCAGAAAAACTAGAAAAGGTGAATCAATTCTTTAATTCCAACGTAATGTTTGTTAATGATATTGCCGTGTGGGATAAAGAAGATTACTGGGCAACGCCGTTAGAATTTTTATCAAAAGGTGCTGGGGATTGTGAAGATTATTCAATAGCAAAATACTTTACCCTAAAAGAACTGGGGGTAGATGAGGAAAAATTGCGTATTACCTATGTAAAAGCGATTAAATTGAACCAAGCACATATGGTACTCACCTATTTTGAGAATAAACGTGCCATTCCACTAGTCTTGGATAATCTTGATATTGAAATTAAGCCCGCAAATTTACGTAAAGACCTTATTCCAGTTTATAGTTTCAATGGTGAGGGCTTATGGCTTGCTAAGGCTAGAGGAGATGGTAAGCGTGTTGGTAACGCCTCTCGCTTATCGCTATGGGAAGAACTTGCCGCCAGAATGGCAGAAAACAAGTAGAATAATTGGCAGCTTCAAATAAAGCTGCCAATTATCAGATTAGATCTTTATGCTGCGTAATTTGCTTCAATAAAGTCCCAGTTCACAAGTCCCCAGAATGCTTCAACATATTTAGGACGTGCATTACGGAAATCAATGTAATAAGCGTGTTCCCACACATCACAAGTAAGTAATGGTGTTTGACCAGCTGTTAATGGGCTGCCCGCATTGCTTGTATTTACAATTTCAATACTACCATCGGCATTTTTTACTAACCAAGTCCAACCTGCGCCAAAGTTAGTGGCAGCTGAAGTTGAGAATTTAGCTTTAAACTCATCAAATGATCCAAAAGTAGCATCAATAGCAGTAGCAAGAGCACCAGAAACAGTATCTTTACCGTTTGGTGTTAAGCAGTTCCAATAAAATGTGTGATTCCAGATTTGCGCTGCATTATTAAAGATGCCGCCGCTTGCCTTCATGATAATATCTTCTAATGACAAGCCTTCAAATTCAGTACCTGGTACTAAGTTATTTAAATTTGTCACGTAGGTTTGGTGATGCTTACCGTAGTGAAAACTAATTGTTTCTGCAGAAATGGTAGGTTCTAACGCATCATCTGCGAAAGGTAGTGGTGGCAATACATAAGCCATGGTGAAATCTCCTAATAAATAAAATAACCGAGTATTTAACTCGGGATAGTTTAAGTCAGCACCACTTTCAAAGCAAGCAGTACACCTTTATTTTTCAGTAAATAGTGATATTAATCCTAAATCTAACCCCATTAAAATGGCATCTTCTCGTCCTACTTTGGCAGGATAATACGCTTTTCTAACCGACATTTCATTAAACCCAGCTTGTAAATATAACTGTTGAGCACGTTTATTAGAGCTGCGCACTTCTAACACCATTAAAACAGCCGAAATACTGCGGGAAAAATCTACAACATAATTTAATACTTTACGGCCAAAACCTTGGCCTTGAACGCTAGGCTTAACACATATATTTAATAAATGCGCTTCATCCACAACTTTTTGAACAAGCGCAAAAGCAATTGTTTCATTAGATTTATCTGAAAAAACCCATGCTTGATGGCCAGCTTTAAGGCTGTCTTTAAAGTTTTTTGCAGACCACGGAAAAGAAGTTGCAGATTTTTCAATTGCAAGGACTTCAGCAATATCCTGCTGCGTCATGATCCTAGCTTGCATTAAGAATTTTCTGTGCCAATAACAAATCCTGCCACACTAATGCTTTCAGTTCAGGTGATTTTAACAGTTCGCCTAAAGAAAAACTTACAACTGTTGTCGTTGGTGCATCTAGTGTTTGATGACTTTGTCCTCTAATCACAGACTTACCCCATAGTGATTGAGCAAATTTTTCGCCAAATACTAATAGTAATTTTGCTGGATTAGACATATTTTGTAGTTCGCTTACTTGATCTGAATTTATGATAGTGAACTGGTCAGAATTCAAGCTTATCGAAAATAATATTGCTTTTATTAATCGCTGAGCTTGTTGAGCATCACTCTGCATTTCAAGCAGCACGACACAATCAGAAAGTGATGACGACTTACTGACTGCAGCGTTCTCACTCTCTTCTTTTTCAGAGCGTAACGCCCAGACAGGGATCTCCATCTCATTGAGTGAAGATAACTGACTAGGCGTTAAGTTCATTCGAAAACCGCTATCATACTTGAGGATGAGCGCGATCAATAGGCACTAGGATCTTATTAAGTGCATTGATATAAGCCTTAGCCGATGCAATAACAATATCGGTATCGGCTCCTTGCCCACTTACAATTCGCCCTCCCTTCTCAATACGAACATTCACTTCACCTTGTGAATCCGTACCTTTAGTTATGTTATTGACCGAATAAAGTTGTAACTCTGTTTTACTTTGCACAAGCGCTTCAATGGCATGTAGTGCGGCATCAACAGGCCCACTGCCTGCCATTTCCGTTTGCTTTTCTTCACCATCAATACACAAGGTGATAGAAGCAACAGGCGTTTCACCTGTTTCACTGCACACTTTTAATGATGTTAAAGCAATTCGATCATTATCTAAGGTAACCGTATCACTCACTAATGCTTGTAAGTCTTCATCAAAAATTTCATGCTTTTTATCAGCTAAAGCTTTAAATTTTCGGAAAACTTCATTTAATTCAGCTTCTGTATCAAATTCCGTGCCTAACTGCTTTAAACGGTCTTTAAATGCATTCCGGCCAGAATGTTTTCCCATCACCATACGGTTGGCATTCCAACCTACATCTTCAGCTCGCATGATTTCGTAAGTCTCACGATTCTTCAATACGCCATCTTGGTGAATACCTGATTCATGCGCAAAGGCATTCGCACCGACAATCGCCTTATTAGGTTGCACCGCAAAACCAGTAATCCCTGAGACTAATCGCGATGCTGCTAATATTTGAGTTGTATCTAAATTAGTGTCACATGTGAACATATCTTGACGTGTTCGCACAGCCATAACAACTTCTTCTAATGCCGCATTACCTGCGCGCTCGCCTAAACCATTAATCGTGCACTCGACTTGTCGTGCACCATTTAATACGGCAGATAGTGAATTCGCCACGGCCAAACCTAAATCGTTATGACAATGCACGGAGAATATCGCTTTATCCGAATTTGGAATCCGTTCACGTAAGTTATAGATTAACTGACCAAACTGTGTCGGCAAATTATAACCAACAGTATCTGGAATGTTTAACGTAGTGGCGCCTGCATCAATCACCGCTTCTAAAATACGACATAAAAAGTCAGTTTCACTACGACCTGCATCTTCTGGGGAAAATTCAACATCATCAGTATAACGACGTGCTCGTTGAACTGCTTTTACCGCATTTTCAATCACTTGATCAGGTTCCATACGAAGTTTCATTTTCATATGTATTGGTGATGTGGCAATAAAAGTATGAATACGCGAAGCATTTGCACCTTTTAGTGCTTCACCTGCACGATCGATATCATTATCAAGTGCCCGTGCCAAACCACATACACGGCTTTCAGTTACTGCATTAGCTACTGCTTGCACTGATTCAAAATCACCAACACTGGCAATGGGAAAGCCAGCTTCGATAATATCTACACGCATACGCTCTAATGATTTTGCGATGCGGACTTTTTCATCCTTGGTCATCGATGCGCCAGGACTCTGCTCGCCATCTCTCAAGGTGGTATCAAAAATTATTAATTTGTCACTCATTGTTCCTGCTCCATATTGCAGACTTTAAAAATAGTTCTAGGATTTTCAGCGCTGACGCTGATTTTTGATGCTTATATGTATGCCCTAAGGCAGAAGCAGCAGGAATAATGAACAAAATCTAGACGCAACATTACCTTGCGGAGCGACGTCAGCAATATGAAGTAATGTCGTATATTTTATGTTCATAAACGTAATTCTAGTATGAATTACTAAAATTGCCAAGTAGTTCTTCATTTTTCATGATGTTAGCGCGCTAATATCAAGTTATTTTTGCTATACTCAAGTTCATTCTTACAAAAAGTAAAAAATAATGAAAAAATTACTCGGCATACTTCTCCTTATTGTTATCTTAAGCTTGGTATCAACCGCAGCCTATATTTACTTTTCAACTAAAAGTGCGGTAGATTCGATGATTGAATCAGTTCAGCCTTTTGTTAATGTAAAATATCAGCGCTTTAGCAACCCTATGGATGGCAGTATATCTATACATGGCGTAACTATTGGTGACGGTTATGGTGCAAACGTTGATATTGGGTCCATTGAGCTTAAAATGGATAGTGCGCTCGATTATATAAACTTAGATAAAAAACTAACGTCAGGCGAAATCTTACCTAAATTGCAGCTTCAGATTAATCATGTTTATGCAGATATGGATTTATTGAATAAAGCGCAAGAATCATCTGAAGTAAACCCCTTTGAGCATATAGCTTCTTATGTCGCGGCACTTGGCTGTGGTGATGTAAATTCTATTGGTACTAAGCAGTTGGCTGATTTAGGATATTCTGGGATTGATGGTAGCTTGAATTTGAATTTTGAATACAATAAATCTCTTGCTACCGCAACGCTAGAATTTGATTATATTTTGCATGGAATGGGCTCATTTTTAGTGACAACGTCGATACCCTACATCTATACTGCACAAGACTTTGCTAATATTAATGCTAAGGTTAATAACCTGACAATTGAACTACAAGATCTAGGTTATAACGAAAACCTTATTGAGCATTGTTCTTTAGAAAGTAAACTTGAACGTGACGCTTATATTGAGCAGCACCTGCAAGAATTTAAAAGCTATTTAACAAAAGCAAACGTTCAGCTTAGTGATGACCTTTATGCTGCTTATCGTGCCTATTTCGTAGATAAAGCGCCCCTTACCTTTACTAGTCAACCAGATAGCGCTGTTAACTTACAATACATAGGTCTCTATGAAACGAAAGATTGGCCTACTGTTTTAGGCCTGTCCGTTGCAGTTAATCATAATCCTGTTAATGATCTTACTTTTGGGTGGAACAAAGACACCGTTATTAAAAACTTATTGAACGCTCGAGAAGGTATTGAATTAGCAAACGTTGATGACGACGACATAGCTCGTGATCCACAAACACGTAGAAAACAAATATTACGAAATAAAACCTACTTTGAAATTCCAGTATCTAATTTAGATCAATATAGGGGCTTCGACGTGAAATTAGAAACTAAATTGGGTAAAATATATACCGGTTATATTAAAAGCCTAACGCGCAGTCAAGTCATTGTTGTAATATCTTTAAAAGGCGGAAAAGCAGAAATCCCCGTTGGCACTAATAAAATAGCAAAAGCATATATCTATAATTAATTTTATTCTGTGCTGATAATCCCCTTTGATAAGAAATTAGAGTGGCAAAACCCACCGTTTGTCACGCTAATTTTAATAGCCATCAATGTTGTAGTCTATTTCTCATTTCAATTACATGATGATGAGAAAATGGCTGAGGCAAGCCACTATTATTACCGCTCTGGTCTAGCGGCAATAGAACTTCCCCTTTTTAAAGAAGCACTCATCGAGCAAGGTGATAGCGAGTTTGTGGATGAATGGCAGGACAGTATCAAACAAGAGCAAAGCCCTTGGTTTTTTCATATGGAAACCAACAAAGCATTTATGCAGGCTTTGCAAAACGAACAAATTATTACACCCTCAGATCCAATCTACGCAAAATGGAAATCAAAACGTGCTCACGTAAATGAGATCTTCAAAACCAGCATTACTTGGACATATTCGCTTAAGGCTGGAGAACCTACCCCCCTAAGCTTTATCAGCCATATGTTTCTTCATGGCAGTGTTTCTCATCTTCTGGGTAATATGCTCTTTTTATTAGCCGTTGGCTTTATTGTCGAGCTGTCAATGAATCGCTCACTTTACCTGTTTTCTTATTTATTCACGGGTATTTGCTCTGCCTTACTTTATATCCCTTCTGCAAGTAATAGCCTTATTCCTTCTTTAGGCGCATCAGGAGCAATAGCCGGATTGATGGGCATGTATGCCGTATTATTTAATACCAGAAAAGTACGTTTTTTCTATTTTATTTATGTTTATTTTGATTATGTAAAGCTCCCCGCGATTTATTTATTAGCCTTATGGCTAGGGTTTCAAATATATCAACAAGTCGAATATTCCAAATACAGTAACGTAAATTATTTAGCACATATTGGCGGATTAATATCAGGGGCTTTTATAGCGTTTATGATTGTAAAATTCCAAGCTAAGCATATCAATCAGGATTACCTAAATGAAAGTGATAACAATGAAGAATTTAGCCGCCTTTTAAACCAAGCTAAATCATTTGTTCATGACTTGCAGTTCGAAAAAGCAGCACCTCTTTTTGCTCAACTAGTCGAAAAGCGACCACAAAATCGAGAAGCCTTATTTGGTTATTATAAAACCAGTAAATTAGATGTGAATTCTGAAGCACACCACCGTGCTGCAACAGCCATTTTATCACTAACTGAAAGGGATGCTGCGACGAACCAGCTTGTTGTAGATACATTTAACGATTATTTTTCTACAGCCAAGGTGAAATTAACTGTCTCGCTGGTGAACAAACTAATTAAACGGTTTATTGATGCTAATGCATTTTCAGAAGCTGATAAGCTCATTTTATTTATGCGAAAACACGCAGATAAGTTTAATCAGCTTCCTCAGTATTTATTGTCTGTTAGCAATAAGCTTGTACGTTCTGGCGAACGAGAACAAGCAATAAAATATAGCCAATATTTACTATCAGCCTATCCCACTAACAAAGAAACACAGTTAGTAAAAGAGCTGCTTGCCTAAAAGACTTTAATCAACTATACCTTTGTCAAAAATGTGTTATATCGTTTAACTTCAAGTGCTATTTCATGGTCACTATATTTCTTTTGAAGTAGTGAAAGGATGGGTTTAGCTTTGTCATCCATCGTTAAATCTTCAATAAATATCTTTGTGACCAGTAGGTATAGGTATGGGATCTGTTTACTTTTTGGATAACGTTGATGAAAACCATTGCTCAATTTAATGGCCTGTTTATAAAGCCTCATCCTTCTCATTTCTTCAGCTAAAGGCAAGTAGTGAACATCACTTTCAGGCCTAAACTCAGGATCAACTTTTACACAGTCTAGGTAAACATTCACAGCATCTACTAACTTTCTCTTTTCTAACAATCGTTTTATTAGCCCTGTCCCATGCATTACTAACTGTTTATTATCCCCTGCCATTTTAACTATTTTATGAAACTTCATTCTTAGATCTAAATTATCAGGATCAAGTAAAACAACATCTCTTAACTCATCTTGTGCTGCTGCATAATTTTCAGTTTCAACTAAGTGGTGAAAGCGTGCTAAAACCGTAGAATCCTTATCTTCTTCAATACTATCTTCAGGTAATTCATAACCTATATCTTCATGATACTGATATAAAACATAACCCATCATGGCATACATCACCCAAGCGAAATAAATCTGGAATAATAATGCTAAGAAAATAGAAGCATCTGGGCTATCTCCTACTAAAAAGTAATAGGCAGCTGAAGCACCACCATTCAGAAACAATAGAAACACATAAAGAATGCCATATGACCAACCTATGCGGCCAATCAAACTTATTAGCGTAAAAGGATTAATAGCTGCGAAAAAACTGTGTGTATAAGCAAGGGTCATGACACTTGCAGGCAATACAAAGAGATAAAACAAAATAATATTACTAATGATAATAAAGGCGGTAAAACTGCTTGCCTGAGTCATCAATAAAATAGGTAATAAAAATAAAAACAACTGTTTAAAAGGTAGTTCGTAATTTTCGTTTAGAACCTTAAAACTGAGTTCCGGCGCATTTAGCCTTCCTTCAGCGGTATTTTGTAATATCTCCATACCATATTTTATGACCAGAAAGAAAACAGCGATAAGAATAAAAAGATGTGGGAAGAATGTTGCTAATGACGTAAACAACAATAACGCAATAACGCCTGCCCCCTTGAGGGGGATAAGAAAAAACTGAGGGATAACATCCCAAAACGGTCGAATATTATTACCTGCTTGAGCCATCAAAATTCCTTTTATTTATCTTGTTCTTCTCGGTTCAAGCGATGTTGCCGTACTTTTAATAAGGTGAAAATAGGGCCAGACAAGGCATATATCATGAAGCCTCCAAATAAGACAATGGGTGGATCGCTGGCAATAAGTGCAAAAATTAATACCAGCGCTAACATCACAATAAAAGGTACTTTGCCGTGAAGATCAAGTTCTTTAAAGCTATAATATCGTACTGTACTGACCATTAAAATGCCGCAAATAAAGGTGAGTGGTAGTGCAACACTCGTTATAAAGGATGGTTCAAAACCATTACTACTTCCTGCCCACACAAAACCCGCCAAACAGGCCGCTGCCGCGGGGCTAGGCAAACCTTGAAAATAACGCTTATCTTCAACACCAATTTGGGTATTAAACCTTGCTAGCCGCAACGCTCCACAGGCGGCATAAACAAAAGCTACCATCCAACCAAACTTGCCCGTGCCTAATAATGCCCACTGATAAATAACTAATGCTGGCGCTAGGCCAAACGACACCATGTCAGCTAAGCTATCATATTCGGCACCAAATGCACTTTGTGTATTGGTCATACGTGCAATACGACCATCTAAACCATCCATGACCATGGCTACAAATATCGCGATGGCTGCTGATTCAAAATCACCTCTAATCGCCGCCACAATGGCATAAAATCCAGCAAACAAACCCGCCGTAGTAAATAAGTTAGGCAATAAATAAATACCACGCGCTTGTTTTTTAGGTGAATCACTCATTTAGATTTATCTCTATTTATCCATTAGCCAAATATATACCCGTGACCATTCAATCTGTAGATTTCAGGGTTTAGCACAAGCGTCAGAGCAAGGCGCAATGTGAAGGCAATGACTAGTCCTTGTCAAGCATTGCAACGCGGCACTGGCGTTTGTGTTAATCTCCCACAGGGCAAGAGATTAAGCCACACTCTTCGTCGTTATAAAGTCTTAAATTAGACAGGAAATTGCTCCTGCATTTCCTGCATACACTCCATCCATGGAGATAAATGACTAATTCTGCGACTTTATGCCTAGAATAGTATGGCTTCTTCTCATGCTGAATTCTGCAGCTTGAATGGTCACGGGTATAATAGCAGAAACAAAATAAGGACTGATATTTTTAGATGGAATTATTTTATTTTATTTCATTCCAATCAGTCCCAAAATTTATTTTACCTGAAAAGATTGGTGACAAGCGACACACGTTGCTGTGATTTGGCTTAATGATTTATATGCTTCCCCCATATCTCCCTGACGTGCAATAACAGCAAATTTATTAGCCGAAATATGTAATTGCCTTCCCATTGCCTTCATTGCAGGTGGCATAAACTTGCCAAAGGCTTTTTTCTTATGTTCCGTTTTCTTGTGTTGTTGAGATCCGTCTTCATCACATTGTCTTTGTTTGCCCGAAGCTGAACCCATCGTTGTTCCAGCAATATCTGCAGCGGCATTTAAATCATTATCTGCTAGTGCTGCAATAATTTGATCTAACGCTTCCATATGTCCACGCATATTCTTTAAAAACATTTCTTTCATTTGGGGCGGCATTTCAACAAATTGGCGAAGATCTGTTGTTTCTTGTGCATGCACAGTATTATTAAACATTTGCAATAGCGCTATTAAAGCTAGGTATTTTTTCATTAGAATCGCCTTTTTATAGAATAAGATATATTTCATATTAGCATACTCTAATGTTATGGGGGAGCCTTTCTATTGTATCAACTTTACTGCTCGTTTTTTGAATACATTGATTTAGATAACACAAGAAAAAAAGCAGTCGATAATCCAGCTGAACCAAAAACCATACACATAACAACAATTTGATAATGAGCCGCTATCACAGGTGAAACACCTGATAAGATTTGCCCCGTCATCATGCCTGGTAAAGCGACCAACCCAACAGCGAATAGAGAATTTACAATGGGGATAAACGCAGCATTAAAGGCTATCGTGCGCGCTTTTTCATAAGCAACATTACGGTCACGCTCAGCTTGTAATCGTTCTGCCGCTAAACTTACGCTATTCATAGAATTAGCAAATATCATTCCTGCCAATGGAACCATGTATTGAGGCTCAAACCAAGGTTCAAGATGAATAACCACCTGAGTGATTAATAATAATGTCGCTCCTCCCCCAATCAATATTGACCAGAAAGCATGTTTATAGAGTAATAAACGATGTTCTTTAACCGTGCCTAGGGCAATCCAGCTTGCAGACATCACCATTATCAGCATAACCAATGCCACTATCCAAGCGCTTTCAGCTGCGAAGATTGTTGTTAATACATAGCCCACCAACAATAACTGAATGAGCATACGCCCAACTGAATATGCAGCATTGGTCATATCTAACGACCATCGATATAAAATAAACAACACCATTATCACAGGGATAAAAGCCAATGCTAAATTGATAGTCGGAATAATTTGAAGAGATTCACTCATGACACTATAAATACTTTAATAATTGAGCTAATTGAAAACGAATATTTCAATACTTTATGCAATTATACTATTAATAATCAGTTGTCTTTATCTTGAATCATAACTGAAACACGATTTTGTGACTTATACCCGTGACCATTCAATCTGCAGAATTACATTTTGCCGTTCATCATCATTTATTCTAGATGCGTACTAATTTATTTTTGACCAAACCTAGCCGGCCAGTGCTAACCGCATTGCGTCTAATACCAATATTAGGGGCAATAAAATAAAGATCGCCGTTTTGCCCTAATAATTGCTGTTGAACGCCAACTGATTTTGCAATTTTGGCATTGGCTTGTAAATGGTGCAATTCACCGTGCACTGGAATCGCACATTTTGGTTCCACCCAGTTATACATAAGCTTTAATTCATCGGCGGCAGGATGGCCAGAAGCATGAATGGTGACGGCACTGTTTTCATCGGTAATTACATTTAATTTCATTGCTTTAAGGCGTTCAATTAATGCTTCAATTGCTAATTCATTTCCCGGAATCACCTTTGAACTAAAAATAACGGTGTCATTAGGTTCTAATTGTAAATCTCGAAAGGTATTCATACTCAATCGGTTTAACGCTGTATGTGGTTCACCTTGGCTGCCTGTTGCCACTAATAACACGCTGCTTGCCGGCAAATAAGCAAGATGAGCCGGATCAACTAAGGTTTTTCCATATTGCCAAACATTGCTGACTCTTGCCGCAGACACCATATTAATTAACGATCGACCTAACAGCCCTAAATGGCGATCAGTTTCTTGGGCGATTTTCGCTAAGGTATGTAACCGTGCAATATTACTGCCAAAACAGGCTACTACCACCCTACCCGAGGCTTGTTCAATATGTTGTTTTAATCCGTTATATAAACTAGCTTCGCTAACCGAATGACCTTGTACCGTCGAATTAGTCGAATCACACACCATGGCATCAATCTGCTCGTTAGCCATCGCTTGATAACGTGTTTTATCAAATTGTTCTCCTACAAGTGGTGCTGAATCTAATTTCCAATCAGCAGTATGAAAAACCTTGCCGACGGGCGTGGTGATAATTAATGCATATGGATCGGGAATGGAATGTGTCAACGCAACCCACTCAACATCAAATGGCCCGATTTGTCGATGTTCGCCTTTGTCTACAATAATTACGGCTACTTTTTTATCTAGCCCTACTTCCACTAGTTTTCGTCTTAAAATTTCAGCGGTGAACGCAGTGGTATAAATTGAGCAACGTAGCTGATTCCATAAATAAGGCACTGCACCGATATGATCTTCATGCGCATGGGTGATCACTAGTCCTACTAATGATTCTCGGCGCTTGCTGATAAAGGCTGGATCGGCCATTTGAACATGAGGTTTTGGGCTAGTGAGTGCTTCACCGTCAATATCGGTATTCTTCTCAAAGGTGACACCACAATCAACCATTAGCCATTTACCATTATGACCATATAGGTTCATGTTCATGCCTATTTCGCCTGTTCCACCTAATGGTAAAAACCAAAAATCGTCTGCATCTGGTGTCATGTTAATTTTGCCATCAAGAATAAAAGTTAATAGGAAGAACAAATCAAAGTAGCTCAATAATGATATAATATCGTATTAATGTGTAGTTAGTTAATTCATAAAAGGAACGAATAAGTGGATGAATCAAGCTTATTGAATGAAGGTGTAACTCTCATGCTGTTTGGCATGGGCTTTGTTTTTCTATTTCTAACATTATTAGTTTTTGTGACAGCGTTAATGTCTAAATTAATGATTAAATATGAGAAAACAATTGGTGTAATCCCCGATGAAGGCGTTTCTTCACCTTCTACCTTTATCCCAAGACATGGGCCGCTTATCGAGCAAGCGCCGACTGAGTCAAACGATAATACAGTCGTAGTTTCAGTCATTAGCACTGCTATCCACAAATTTCGTTCGCGTAATAAAAAATAAAGAAGAATAGATACTATTATGGCTAAATCTAAACAAGCATTGGGCATTACTGACGTTGTT
Organism: Methylophaga sp.; assembly: GCA_026988435.1. Classification (GTDB taxonomy): domain Bacteria; phylum Pseudomonadota; class Gammaproteobacteria; order Nitrosococcales; family Methylophagaceae. Next base: position 20,886 of record JALSLH010000046.1, on the reverse strand, counting down.
TTACGTGATGCTCATCAATCATTATTTGCAACACGTTTACGCTTAGATGACATGCTTCCCATTGCGGGAAAGCTAGATCAAATTGGTTATTGGTCTGTTGAAACATGGGGCGGCGCCACTTTCGATTCGTGCATTCGCTATTTGGGTGAAGATCCTTGGCATCGTATTCGTAGTTTAAAAGCAGCTATGCCGAATACGCGTCAACAAATGTTATTGCGCGGTCAAAACCTATTGGGTTACCGTCATTATGCCGATGATGTAGTGCGTAAATTTGTTGAGCGTGCAGCAATTAACGGTGTGGATGTATTTCGCGTGTTTGATGCGATGAACGATCCCCGCAATCTAGAAACAGCGATTAAAGCAGTACGTGATAATGAGCGTCATGCTCAAGGTACTATATCTTATACATTGAGTCCCGTTCATGATTTAAATACATGGGTTGATTTGGCTAAACGTATTGAAGATATGGGCGCAGACTCTTTATGTATCAAAGACATGGCCGCATTGCTTAAACCATATGATGCGTATGAATTAGTAACAGCATTAAAAAAATCGATTGATATTCCGATTCAATTGCATGCCCATGCAACAACAGGTCTATCAACCGCATCGATCGTAAAAGCAGTTGAAGCGGGTATTGATACTGTCGATACATCCATCTCCACTATGTCGATGACCTATGGCCATTCACCAACAGAAACAGTTGCAGCTATATTTGATGGCACTGAACATGATACGGGCTTAAATACTGAGTTATTAGCGGAAGTAGCAGACTATTTTCGCGAAGTGCGGAAAAAATATGCACCATGGGAAGGTTCATTAAGAGGCGTTGATGCGCGGATTCTTGATGCACAGGTTCCAGGCGGCATGTTAACGAATATGGAAAGTCAACTGCGCGAACAAGGTGCAAGTGACCGTTTTGCCGAGGTATTAGCTGAAATACCCCGTGTACGTGAAGATTTAGGCTTTATTCCACTGGTTACGCCCACATCACAAATTGTAGGTACACAATCTGTGTTAAATGTTTTAACAGGCGAACGCTATAAAAATATAGCAAAAGAAACAGAGGGTATTCTAAAAGGTGAATATGGTGCCGCTCCTGCTCCATTTAATGCTGATCTACAAAAAACAGTGCTTGATGGTGGTGAAGCAATTACTTGTCGACCAGCAGACTTAATTGAACCAGAAATGGAAAGATTAACAGCTGAATTACAAGAGATTGCTGAAAAAGACAATATTCAGCTTGAAAATGGCGATAGAGAAATTGATGATGTTTTAACCTATGCCCTATTCACTCAGGTTGGTCTTAAATTCTTAGAAAACAGAAACAATCCCGATGCCTTTGAGCCTATTCCCACATTAGAAGCAGCTGAAGCTGCCACAAGAGTAGCGAGCGATGAAGAAGTTTATACCATCGCTGTTAACGGCCAAAGTTACGTTGTTCAAGTTAATGAAGGCGGTGATATTAGTAATATTACAACGTCAGCGCCTGTTACAACTCCATCAACTGCTACCGCACCTGCCTCAGGCGAACCTGTTACAGCACCGCTAGCCGGTAGCATATGGAAAGTTGAAGTAGCAGCGGGTCAACAAGTTCAAGAAGGTGATGTGCTTGTCATTCTTGAGGCCATGAAAATGGAAACACAAATTGTTGCAGAAAAAGCCGGTACTATTACATCGGTTTCTGTCAAACCTGGAGACGCTGTTAAAGTCGGCGATCTTCTTGTCTCAATTGCATAAAGAGTTTTAAATATATGGAACAATTAGTACACCTATGGCACAACACTGGCCTTTATCAAATGACACCTGGACAAGGTTTCATGATTTTGATTGGCATGTTGCTTCTCTATCTAGCAATTAATAAAAACTTCGAACCATTGTTACTCGTGCCCATTGGTTTTGGTGGCGTATTAGCTAATATCCCCGGTGCCGGATTAGCAGAACATGGTGGTATTTTGCATCTATTTTATGCCGTTGGTATAGAAAGTGGCGCATTCCCTTTGATTATCTTCATGGGTGTAGGTGCGATGACTGATTTTGGTCCTCTACTAGCAAAACCACGAACCTTATTTTTAGGTGCCGCCGCTCAATTTGGTATTTTTGCTACTTTGATGGGCGCAATTTTATTATCCACTTTTGGTATTATGGACTTTAGCCTAGCCGATGCCGCAGCAATAGGTATTATAGGCGGTGCAGATGGCCCTACATCAATCTATGTCGCCAGTAAACTTGCCCCAGACTTATTAGGTGCAATTGCTGTTGCTTCATATTCTTACATGGCGCTAGTGCCATTGATTCAACCACCCATTATGCGTGCGTTAACCACTGAAGCTGAACGTAAAATAAAAATGACACAGCAGCGCGAAGTCTCACACCGCGAGAAGATTATTTTTCCTCTTTTGTTGTTACTTTTAGTTGCCTTTTTATTACCCGACGCGGCTCCTTTATTAGGTATGTTCTGTTTTGGTAATTTAATGAAGGAATGTGCAGTTGTAGATCGCCTTAGTAATACCACTCAAAATTCGTTAATTAACACCGTTACTATTTTTTTAGGCCTAGCCGTAGGTTCAAAGTTAAGTGCAGATAAATTCTTGGACCTGACCACGTTAGGAATTCTGGTTCTAGGCATGATTGCTTTCTCTATTGGTACCGCTTCTGGCATCATAATGGCAAAGATAATGAACAAGGTAAGTAGTGATAAGATCAATCCTTTAATCGGTTCAGCAGGTGTATCGGCAGTACCAATGGCTGCACGAGTTTCAAATAAACTCGGCCTAGAATCTGACCCTCATAACTTCTTACTAATGCATGCCATGGGGCCAAATGTTGCTGGTGTCATCGGCTCAGCCGTGGCTGCAGGTATTATGATCAACTATGTTGGCGGCGGTTAATTTGTCTTTAATCAATATCTTGAATTGAGACAATAACGTTAGCCACGCCTTTTATTTCACAATAGTAGTCTGAGAAGCCTGAAAAAGCTGCAATTCGAGCGTGCCAGACGGCGCCTCGAAATGCATCTACAGGCCCAATTAATTGAACATTTTCCTTCTCAGCTAAATCAATGAGTTGCTGCCGGGTTACTCCTGGCTCCAAGTTGGTACAGAACTTATCTACTTTGCTTGTATCCCAGTAATAATAAACGGGATAAAAAATAGCGATAACAACTATAAATTGTAATATATCAGTTACAAATTTCATTTTCCCTTTCATGTGAATCTCCTAGATAATTTTTAATTGTTATTTTTTTAAAAGAGCACTTAAGTCTGAAAAAGGATTATGAGTCGATTTAATACTTGTTGAATCTGATCCTGATGTTCCATACCGCACTTGTTCAATATAACGCGAATGCTCATTATCATGGCAATAAAGGCATAACAATTCCCAGTTACTACCATCACTGGGATTATTATCATGATCATGGTCACGATGATGAACCGTCAATTCTTGGAGATTTTTATGGGTAAATTCACGCGAACACCGCCCACAAATCCAAGGATATAATTTTAACGCCTTACCTCGGTAAGATTGCTCACGATCATTTTGGTATTTTTTTGCTTGAGCAACAATATCATCAAGCCGCGCATTTTTATTTTCAGCCACGTTATTCACTTTATTAATAGGTAATATGCCTAACTATAGTAAACTATCCTCTTTTTAGCGACTACCTATAATATTTATGACTAATAATACGACATCCGTTGTGCTTGAACGTACACCCACTGAACTGTATAAAATTTTAAAATTTGAAGGGCTTGCCTCTAGCGGTGGCGAAGCAAAACAAGTCATTGCAAACGGGCTTGTTACGGTAAACGGCAAAGTAGAATTACAAAAAAGAAAAAAAATTGTGGCCGGCGATATAATTAAATTTGCTGACAACATATTAGAGATTAGCGAAAAAAATTGATTATGGGTATATAATCGTCGTTTTATTTCAACTTGTAGGAAAATAATCATGGCAACAGCAACTGCACGACATATATTAGTAGACAGTGAAGAAATCTGTCTTGAACTTAAAAAAGAGATTGAAGAAGGTGCTGATTTTGCTGATGTAGCTAAAGCAAATTCATCTTGCCCTTCTGGCGCTTCAGGTGGTGACTTAGGTGAGTTTGGCCCAGGTATGATGGTACCTGAATTTGATGCCGTAGTATTTTCAGCCCCAGTTAACACTGTCCAGGGTCCAGTGCAAACACAATTTGGCTATCACTTATTAGAAGTTACTAGTCGTACAGACTAAAAATGAAATAGTATGTGGTGAGTCCTACTCACCACATAACACTATCGTTTTTCAGGTTTCCTGAAACGCAGAGTCATTCGGTCGCTTTCACCAATGGCTAAATATTTTTCACGATCTTCATCACCTAAGCGTAATGTTGGAGGCAATGTCCAAACCCCTTTAGGATGGTTTGTATCATCGAGTGAATTAGCATTGATTTCTGATTTAGCCTCTAAGACAAACCCTGCTTGTTCGGCCAATGAAATAACTAGTTTCTCGGTAAGATAGCCCGATGTTTTCATTGTTTCTATATTGGTTCCTGGCTTTGCTCGGTGATCTGTTATACCTAATATACCACCTGGTTTCAAAGCTTTATAAAAAGTATTAAACATTTCAGTCTCATAGCCACCTTTTAACCAATTATGAACATTTCTGAACGTTAGAATGGCATCAATGCTGTCATCAGGAGCGATTCTCCAAAAAGAAGGCGGTCCTAATTCAACAATTTTAACTTGATCATACTGCGCAGGAGATTGTTCTAACCATTGCTGATAATCACGTTGCATATTTTGACGCCATTCTGGACCAGCATTTTGAGGAAAACCTGCCGCGATAAACTGACCGTTTCCTGATTTAATAAAAGGTGCAATAATTTCGGTATACCAGCCTTTACCCGGCCATATTTCAATGACGGTCATATTAGATTCAAGGCCAAAGAATGCTAGTGTTTTCCCCGGGTTACGATAAATATCCCTTGCTTTATTATCTGCTGTTCGATGTTCAGCGATAACAGCATTGCCTAACTTAAATTGCTCACTTTCGGTTATTGTCGATGTTGCATTTTTTGCTACTGTAAATAAAAACCAAGAAAGAAGCCCAAGCAGAACAAGAGTAATAAGTCGTGTCATAGTCATATTTTGGTCCTTTTATAACGCTGTAAATCGTTTGCAGTATCAACATCCCAATGCGGGCGTGTTTCAATGTATTTTAAATCTAGCTCTGCCAGTCGGTGCCGAGTATCATTTAATACCAGATCATGACCCCATGTCATATTTGAAAATAGCTGAGGTTGCGCTTGTGTCATGCCAATCATGACATAGCCACCATCTTCAGCTGGTGCAATAACAACATCATTTTCTGCTTCTAATGCAGTAATTGCAAATTCAAAGTCGTTAGATTCAAAAGATGGGCAATCACATCCTATTAATAAAACAGATGATGATGTCGTTAAAGCAGTGTTAATCGCATGATACATACGCTCACCTAAGTCTTTTCCCTGTTGAGTATGCAGAGATACTTTGTATTTATTTGCACAGTCATCAAAAAACAGGTGACTTGTTCCAAGACTACACCATAATTGAATTGGGCAAAAGTAACTGTTATTTAATAAAGAAAGAGTTCTTTCCGTCAGTTCAATATGAACATCGACAGCTTGCTCAGCACTAAGTTGAGGCATTAATCGTGTTTTCACTTGGCCTGCAACGGGTGCTTTACAAAAAACTAGAATTGCCGCGTCTGGATACTTATACTTCACGTTTAAGCGGCATTAAAAGTAATTTTTGTATGCTCACATCAGTTATATGCTGATATTGAGGTAGGCCTATGGTCATTTCTTTATGACCTTGTTTGGGCTGGGCGGTGTAGCTTTTAAATAATCGATCCCAAATACTAATAGAAAAGCCGTAATTACTATCTCTTTCAGACTGAATTACGGAATGATGAACACGGTGCATATCAGGCGTCACCAACACTAATCGAATCACTTTATCAATTGCTAGTGGAATATTAATATTACTGTGGTTAAACAAAGCACAGCTACTTAATATAATTTCAAAAATAAGAACAGCGACTGGATCTGCACCTATAATTAAGATGCAAATAACCTTGTAACACATTGATATAAATATTTCTATTGGGTGAAATCGTATTGCAGTAGTGACATCAAAATCTAGATCAGTATGATGCACCTTATGAAAGCGCCACAACCATTTCCAACGATGAGAAGCGCGATGTTGACCGTAAATAGCAAGATCAAGTAGCACAATACTAACAACGAAACTGACTACTGTTGGTAGTTCAACAATGTGTAATAAGCCCCAATTATTTTCAAGCCCTTTATTAGCTGCCCATAATGCAGCCGCCGCAATAGTTATTCGCATTAACAGCATACTAAGAATAGAAAGTGCAAAATTAGCTGACCAACGTTGCCAACGTGATATAAGTATTTGACGACGTGGGGCAATGATTTCCCATGCGATCATCGCCACTAAAACACCTGAAAAAATAGTTAAACGATCTAAACCTTCCAAAAGCGCCCCTTTCTATAAAGCTGTTCTAAATCTGTAGGATCACTGCCTATAAAATAGCGAAAACGTAGCCACCACATCAACAATACAGTCTTCACCACGCCAAAGCTCAACCATCGTCTACTGGAGCTGATAACCTTTGCTTTCACGCAGTAAGGCTTCGTTTGTTTTTTTAATTTCGATGATAAATCGATATCTTCCATTAAGGCTATATTGGCAAAACCACCGAGCTCATCAAACAATGTTTTATCTACAAATAAAGCCTGATCGCCAGTAGCAATCCCCGTTAAACAGGAACGTTTATTCATCATCCAAGCAACAAGTGATAAAACAAACGATTTTCCGCTAAGTTTGACATCAAACCGCCCCCATAGAAACCCTTTATCCATTGCTGTCTGGACTTGTTCAAGGGCATCTTTTGGCAAGAAAGTATCAGCATGTAAAAATAGTAATATTGGCGCGCTAGCCATTGCTGCACCTACATTCATCTGCAAGGCGCGGCCTTTATCTGAGCGCACTACATCATCAACTAATGATTCAACCAAGCTGACAGTATCGTCGTCACTACCACCATCAACCACAATTAATTCACAGTCAGGTCGCATTACTTGTAGTTTAGTTAAAAACGTAATGATCCCTACTTCTTCATTATAAGTAGGAATAATGATGCTTATATCAGCCATATTTTTTAGCAACAATCCGTTTCATCACTGCAAGATTCACTAGATCCTGTATGTATTCCGCCTTTCGTTTCTACTGCTGGGCGTAGGGTTCCAGCTGGCGCACACCATGTTTTTGCTTCTTGTAATATCTTGGGTGTAATTCCAATAAAATCATCTCTATAAACACCCTGAGTCATCAATTCAAATGATCGCGCACAAGTTGCAATGCGCTGACCACGCGGATAAACATGGCCTTCATCATCATACACTTCTGAATAAGGCCCACGATAAATGACCGCATGGCCGACATCTAAACATGGATCAGCTTTCGGCTTAGTGGCTGTAATCGTTACAGAGCGAAATTCAATGTCTTCTACGACCTGCCATGGCTCACCCTCCCATTTATCATAGGCAACGGCTACAAAGCCGGCTTTAACAAAAGCATCTAACATTTCTTGTTCTTGCAAGGCGCCTGATATACAGCCGCTCCATAATGTAGAATCATCTTTCAGATGTTGTGGCACAAATTCATCACTGACAATATCTGAAATAGCAACGCGGCCACCCGGTTTAGTTACTCGAAAAATCTCTTCGATCATCTTTGTTTTATCACTGTCTTCAACTAAATTAAGTACGCAGTTAGAAACAACCAGATCAACACTATTATTTGCAATAAGAGGATTTTCGTTAGATTGTTTCTGTTGCCATTGTTGCTGACGAATCAGACTTTCTGCATCACTAATAGGCGCTTGTTTAAGTTGTGCATCAACGGCATCTAAATCAACGGTTAAATCTTGAATCAGACCTTTAACAAATGTGACTTTATCACCACCGAGTTTTTCAGCCATTTCTGTTTGATATTTACGTGCCAATGCCAGCATATCATCATTCATATCAATACCAATGACCTTACCATTATCACCGACAAGTTGAGCTGCCATATAACAAATTTTACCTGAACCTGCGCCTAGATCGAGCACGATATCGCCCTCTTTCACATAACGAGAAGGGTCACCACAACCATAGTCTTTATCGATAATTTCCTGCGGTAATAATTTTAATAAGCTGGCATCATAATCAACCGGACAGCATAAATCAGGCTGAACTTCATCTGCCCCTTCTGAATAGCGATCTAATACGCTGTGTTCTAATTCCATCTTTGTTCCTTAATTATAATTTTGTCATTCTGGTATATTTTTTAAAGCTAAAATCATGATAAAGCACCGCTACAACTACTGCCTTGCCCGGCGGTACAGCCATAACAATGTTGTCGTGTGGCAATTTTCTGAGATTCTAGCGTATCATCAAGCACATCAGTAATATGTATGTTTACCGATTTATCCGCTAAGGGCAAATCAAGCATTTGATTAAAATCACAATCATAAACATAACCTTGCCAATCTATACTGATGGTATTTATGCACATCACATTTTCTAGCGTGTTAGCATTAAAATTCGTCATCAATAACCGCATATAATCTTCAAATAAGCCATTGCTAATCAGTGTACTACCAAATCGTTTAATTGGCATATTAGCAATAGTGTAAAGTCGATTAAAGACGATATTATAGTGATCGTTTAAATGTTCTTTATAACTTTGCTGTAATGTATCTTGTGCTGGAGGTAATGTCGCTCCCTGTGGATTAAAGACCAGATCCAATTTCAAATCACTATTTTGTTGACCATACCCTAGCTTGTTTAAACGCTTTAATGCGGAAATACTGCTTTGAAATGTACCGTTGCCCCGTTGTTTATCAACGTTTTCTTCTAAATAACAAGGCAATGATGCAACGATAGTTACCTTGTGGTCCGCTAGAAAATCAGCCAGCTCTTTATATTCTGGCTCTTCTAAAATAACAAGGTTACAGCGATCAATAACCGTAATACCAAGCTGAGACGCTTCGCTAACTAAATATTTAAAATGTGGATTCATTTCAGGTGCACCGCCTGTTAGATCCAATATTTTAATTGCATTCTTTTTAGCAAAAGCTAAGATCTGGTCAATCGTTTGCTTAGTCATTAATTCTGTGCGCTTCGGCCCAGCATTGACGTGGCAATGCAGACAACTAAGATTACACAAATAGCCCAAATTAAGCTGCAAGATTTCCAGTTTACCGCGTGACAGTATTGGAAAGTTTGAATTCTCTAAATAAGGTAATGTATCAATCATGCTGACTCAGGTAGTTTCTCTGCCATTTCTTTTGAATTGCGATAGCGCATCACCATTGTGGTGATAAACGCTACTAGTCCAATCAATGCAAATGAAAAAATAACTTCGCCGGTAAATAATTCAGACATCGAGTTAACCGATGATAAAGATTGCCCCAGATTAACAATCACAAAGCTAACAGGAAACATCCCTAGATAAGTTCCAATAGCATATTGCTTCGTATTTATTGGACTAAACGCAAAAGTCATATTAACAAACCAGAATGGAAATAACGGCACAGCTCGCATAAACAGTAAATATCCAAACACATCATCATGTAGTTTTGACATGATTTTTTTTGTTGATGGCATTTTTTCCATTCGAGCGCGCGCCCAATCTGCAATTAAATAGCGTGCAATCCAAAAAACCAATACCGCGCCAATTGTTGACGCTGTTGTTGCTAATAACACACCATACCAACGGCCAAAAATAAAACCAATGGCTAAAGACATAATTGCCGCACCGGGTAAATTTAAAACTGTTGATAAAATATACACACCTCCAACAATAAAAAATGTTCGCCAGAAATGAGCCTGTGAATAAGCCAACAATTCATCTTTATGTTGTTTAAGGCTGTCAAAATTTAGATATTCTTGGCCTCCATAGAAAAAAAATAAGGCGACAAGCCCTAGTAAAATACTAACAAGAATAAGTTTCTTCGCCACTACTGCTCCCCTCGCAAACCAAATAGTCGTTTAATCCATTTTTTCCGACTTAGTGTTAATGATTCTTTCATTCGTTGATCAGCTACACGACGATTAATTTGCGCCAAGGTCGGATAAATATGAATGGTATTAGTTAATGCTGATACATTCAGCCCTTGCGACAAAGCTAACACATATTCAGCAATTAATTCTCCCGCGTGGGGGCCTACAATACAGGCACCTAATAATTTTCCTCTAGGTGACGTTATAATTTTTGCCATACCGTTTGTTTCACCATCGGTAATACCACGATCAAGTTCTGAAAAAGGAAAAATATAGACTCTATATTTAATGCCAGACTGTTGTGCCTCGAGCTCTGATAATCCAACACGTGCTAATTCAGGTGATGTGAAAGTACACCATGGAATATATTTAGTTTGCGCTTTTGCAGGCAGATGAAATAACGTGTTTCGCAACACAATGCCAGCTTGATACTCTGCCATATGGGTGAACAAATAAGGCCCAGCCACATCGCCACAGGCATAGATCTTTTTATTGCTAGTTCGCAGTCGAGCATCAAGCTTTAATCGTTTATTCTCAACCATCACTCCGGCATTTTCTAAGCCTAAGTTTTCAATATTTGCTTGTCGCCCTGTTGCAATTAATAAATGACTACCTACTATTTTAGTTGAATCATTCAATTGAACGCACAATCCCGATTTAAGCTTTTCAACTGAATGTACAGGACAATTTAGATATAATTCGATTCCCTCATCAATAAACTGCTGTTGAACTACAGCACTCATATCAGAATCTTCTCTAGGCAAGATACTCGAGCCACTGACCAGACTCACCTTACTGCCTAAGCGAACGAAGCTCTGCGCCATTTCACAACCAATCGGCCCACTACCAATAATAACTAAATGATCGACATTGTCAGTGAGTTGAAAAATGGTTTCATTGCTTAAATAATCTGTAAAATCCAAGCCTGAAATCGGCGGAATAAAAGGTCTAGAACCTGTAGCTAACACAAATTTTCGTGCGCTAATCTCACGCCCTTCTATTATTAAACGATCTTCATCAATAAATCGCGCCTCAGCAAATACTATTTCAACGCCCATTTCCCTAAATCGTTCGGGGCTATCATTCGGCTCAATAGATTTTATTACGTCAGCGACACATTGCATCACCGTATTTTGATCAATGGCGTCGATGGTTGCAGAAAGGCCAAAATCTTGTGATGTTTTAATCGTCTGAGCCACATCAGCACAATGAAGTAATGTTTTACTCGGTACACACCCAGTATAAAGGCAATCGCCACCTAAGCGATGCTTTTCAATTAAGATCACCTTGGCACCCAATGCCGCGGCACCAGCAGCGGTGACTAGCCCTGCAGCCCCGCCGCCAATAATACATAAATCATAATCCGTTTTTGCCATTTATTCATCTATACCCGTGTTACTACAAATTGTAAAAAAATCTTTGTCATTCCGCTATGATTTTAGCCGGAATCTGAAGTCTAACAAGACTACAGCTTAAAATATGCCGGCGTGACGAAATAGTAAGTTCTGCAATTTGGGTTCAAATATGTAGACTATCAAAAGAGCAAAAAATTACAAAATCTTGTAGTTGGGTAAATGCTCCAACAACTGCTTGCCATACGCTTTTGTTAATAATCGTCGATCCAAAATAGTAATACGACCCGAATCAGTTTCCTTTCGTAACAAGCGTCCACAAGCCTGAATCAACCTAATACTAACCGCAGGCAGTGACAAACTGACAAACGGCTGGCCGCCAGAGCGTAAAATCCATTCTTGTTTAGCTTGCTCAATCGGCCTTGTGAATACAGGAAACGGTAATTTGGTAATAATCACATGGCGGCATAATTTACCTGGCAAATCGACGCCTTCCGCAAAGCGGTCCATTCCAAAAATGATACTACCCAAGCCTGATGTCACGCGCTTAGCATGCTCAACCAACATGTTTTTAGGCGATAAAGTATCACCCTGCAATAAAATACGTGATGAAAATTCTATAGGCAATTGTTGATAGACTGAATCCATCACCACTTTAGAAGTGAATAGCACCAAGGTTGCCTCAGCCGTGTCAATTAACTTGGGTAATTGGATGGCTAATTCACGTTGCCAATCTTCAAAATTTTCATTGGGCAAGGCTTTCATTTCAGGCAACGATAAAGTAGCCTGTTGTTGATAATCAAAGGGCGATTCCACGGCCAGAAAATGACCTTCATTAAAGTATTTTAAACCGCAATCACTTCTAAAACGCTGAAATAAACCTAAACCACGCAAAGTTGCCGACGTCAGCACGACACCATACGCCCTATTCCATAAACTGCTTTCAAGAAAATAAGCGGCGGTCATTGGGCCAGCATTCACCACCAAGGTATTTGTTTTAGCAAATTTCTCATATGATAACCAACGTACATTAGGTGGAATATTGGGTTTATCTTCATCTAAAAACAAACCCATAAAATCAATTAAATAACCAAATATATTCTGCACCGTGCCCACTTGGGGCAATAATACCTCCGCCACCTTTTGAGGCACTTGTTGCGTCTCAATGCCATCTTTTAGCCATTGAGAAAACACCTTATAGTGCTTATAAATAATATTAGCGCGTTGCAATAAACCTTGGCACGGCGTAATCATCGCTTTAACTAATGGGCTTTGCCAATAAATTCGTGGCTCGCTAACTTTGCCTGACACCACATCTTTAACCAAATCATCACTTAGTAGCATTGTTTCTAATTGTTGCAACAAGGTGATAACGCCCGGCAAGTCGCGCCGTAACTCCATCAGCATAAAACCAAAATCATGCTGTCGATAAGCTAAAGCTTTGGTAAGCTTTTTCAATACACTATCTGCGGTTTCAGTTGTTTGATAAAGCTGAGTGAAATTGAGTGCCTTTGCAGCATGATCTAAAGCTTTTTGTGGCAAATTATGTGCTTCATCAAATATAAACAGTACTTCTTCAGGATTCGGCAGTACTAATCCGCCACCTAAATCAGCATCACTTAACACCAAATCATGATTCGCAATAATCACCTGTGCCGAGGCCATTTCTTTACGTACCAAATAATAAGGGCAGCGCTGATATTTAGAACAACCCTTGCCTGCACATCCTTCAGAATCTGTCGACATTTCACTCCAAAGAGCCGGTTCAATGGTATCAATACGGCTATCACGGTCGCCATCCCATTGACCTTTATCCCACTGCTGAAAAAGTTCTTTCGCCCTAGTCTGTCGTTTGGCTTTTAGATATTTACTATCGACATCAAATGATAAATCTTGCTGATTATCATCCACCACACTAGTGAGTTTGCTGGGGCAAAGATAACGCCTACGTCCTTTTGCCTGAATAAACTTAATTTCTTTGCCGGTAGCGCGAGCAAACTCGGGCAAATCTTTATGCAACAGTTGTTGCTGCAAATTGACTGTTGCCGTGCTGATTACTAACATCTTTTTTTGCGTTAAAGCGATATCAATCGCACCAGCTAAATAGGCTAAAGTTTTTCCCACCCCCGTAGGCGCTTCAACCACGGCCATGCGTTGATGCTCAGGTAGCTTCAGACGATCGGCAATAAACTGACTCATCTCAACTTGCTGAGGGCGCGCCCGAAAATCAGGCATGGATGCTTCAATAGCATTAAAGGTAGTATGAACCAAGATCAATAAACTTCTGGATATAAGTAATTAGGCTATTCTACGGATCATTATAGGCTAATGCACCCTATTGAGTTACTTTTGAAAAAGCCAGCGGATAGGCTTAAGAAGAAGATAATTTATAAGAGCAATCGTCCATTTTACAACAAGATAAACAGGGGAAAAGATACCTAAAAGCGGCAAATATAAACCAATGAAGCATATTCTATGGCTCAGCCACACAATGGTAAAGCTAAAAGCATTGCTATAGGTTCCACGAACGGGTGATAGCCAGATTTTTTGATACAAAAACCAGCTGCTACCAGCAGTAAAAATACCAAGAAAAAACGAAACGATAATATAGAGTTGAAATGATGAATGTACTGCAGGAAAGATTCGAAGATCTAATTCTTTAACGCGCTCTTCATTTGGTTGCAGAATTTTTACCGACTCAACAAGTAAGTCAAGTAAGTGAAGCGGATAAATCGTAATATGTCCTGAATCAACTGAAGCTTTACTCGTAGTATTAGGCTTTTTTTCAATATGAAAACCTGTTTGTAATTCACCTGAATCACTTACTTTAATTCGCATAGACTTAGATTCATCCGGTGCAAAACGGTTGTAAAAATCACCTACCGAATTATACAAAGCATCGCCACTATCATTGTGTGTTTTCCAATCATCAGCAAGCTTCTGTAATACTTTTTTAGGTTTTTCAGAGCCTAAAATAATTAAATTCACATCACGTGAAGCCGCCGCCTCTTCAAGTTTTTTGATGGCAATGCGCTGTCCACCAGAATACAAAAATCCGTTTTCCACATTACCTGCAAGCACCATTGTTTCCATGCGCAGACTTCTGATGGCCTTCACTATTTTATTCGACCCAACTGCATCAACAACAGCACTGGAACCATAAGTAGAATTTGGCAATACCGCATCACTATCCTTAGCCAGATTTACGAATCGCACTTTTTGCGTCATTACAGGCCGTTGTAACTGCCATAAAACAGAATCTAAACGTGTAGAATCTGAAAGTGCCACCTCAATGTTTTGATATTTTAAAATAGGTGGTGTTCTAGAACGGCTTAATGAATAAACCTTGCCATTTCGAGAAATAATTTTAATTTTTAATCTTTCTGGCAATCCACTAAAGGAGCTAAGTGATCCCGGTACATTAGCTTCAGCTACAATTAAAGTAGAAAAATCTACATTACTCTCAGCAAATTCATCGACATAATGTGGCTTGCCATCAGCAGATTTGGCCATCCATCGGCCATTTACAATATATATTTCAGCAGCAGAACCATCAGGAAGGCTAGAAATAATATCTTTAAAATGTGCTGAATTGCTTAAATGAGCATCCGGGACATCAACCTTATTGGCTACTTTACCAAGCTTGCTGAGCGCAGAAATAATCCCTGATTCAGCAGGCGTTGAAAGGGTAAATATTACTAAAAAAAATAATCGGGTAAAGTAATAAGAAAATTTTAAGGATGCCATATATCATATTCTACGAGGTTAACTAGCATTATCTAAATCACCTTAAATTAATCTTCTTTAATATGTGTCGAATGACGCTAGTGCGTATCCGTCTGGCAAAAATAAAAGTAATTAGGGACTAAAAGCCAGAACTAAATTGAACATTGAGTTCATAGTGCCAGCTTACTCTTGACTACCAATTCCAATTCCCACCAATATCTCTAAAAGTAATGCACTTATTTTTGGAGAAAGATATGCCAATATTCCAAACAAAAGACCAAAACCTAAACCCCAAGGTAAATATTGAATAAGTAAGGCTTCTATTGAAGTGAATACTGTAGGCCAATAAAACAGTCTTACAATAAACCCAATTATTATTCCTGGCACAGCCCAAATCACAGCCAGTAGAAATTTATCCATATTATTAAAAAATTTCTCCATGACTGCTATTTCAATTTAGTTGAATCCACTACTATTTTATTTCGAACGTCGATACTCATCCATTTCATTAAAATTCAAGTAACGATAAATATCATCTGACATTGGCTCAATACCTGCCACTTTTTCTTGATATTCAGCAACGGTTGGTAAACGCCCCATGCTTGCGACCACAGCAGCCAGTTCAGCAGATGACAAATACACATTAGCCCCATTACCTAAACGATTGGGGAAGTTACGTGTTGACGTTGATACCACCGTGGCATTATCAGCAACACGTGCTTGGTTACCCATACACAAGGAACAACCTGGCGTTTCTGTCCGAGCCCCTACTCGACCGAAGGTACTGTATACACCTTCTTCTTGTAATTGATGGGCATCCATTTTTGTCGGTGGAGCAATCCATAGTTTCGTCGGTAAATTGCCCATATTCTCAAGCACTTTACCTGCCGCGCGATAATGACCAATATTAGTCATACATGAACCAATAAAGACTTCATCAATCTCTGTGCCCGCTAATTCTGAGAGAGGTTTAATATCGTCAGGGTCATTTGGACATGCTAATAATGGCTCGGTAATTTCATTCAAATCAATTTCAATGATTTCTGCATATTCAGCATCCGCATCACGTTCCATTAATTGTGGATCTGCTAACCACGCTTTCATGCTGTCAATTCGGCGCTGTAAGGTACGTTTATCTTCATAGCCTTCATCAATCATCCAGCCCAATAAAGAGATATTAGAATTCAAGAATTCGATAATAGGTTCTTTATTTAAATGAACAGTACACCCATTCGCACTGCGCTCTGCTGATGCATCAGATAATTCAAAGGCTTGTTCTACTTTAAGATCAGGTAAACCTTCAATTTCTAATACTCGACCATTAAATACATTCTTCTTACCTTTTTTCTCAACAGTAAGTAGGCCGCTCTGAATAGCAGCATACGGAATTGCATTAACTAAATCGCGTAGAGTAATACCCGGTTGCATTTCACCTTTGAAGCGGATTAAGACTGACTCCGGCATATCGAGCGGCATCACACCTAACGCGGCACCAAATGCGACCAAACCTGAGCCAGCGGGGAAACTAATACCAATTGGGAAACGGGTATGTGAATCACCACCGGTACCCACAGTATCAGGTAATACCATGCGGTTTAACCATGAATGAATCACGCCATCACCGGGACGTAATGACACTCCCGCACGCGTACTAATAAAATCAGGCAATGTATGCTGCAATGTGATGTCAACAGGTTTTGGATAGGCGGCAGTATGACAAAAAGACTGCATCACTAAATCAGCTGAGAAACCTAAACAAGCAAGTTCTTTTAATTCATCCCGCGTCATTGCTCCAGTCGTATCTTGTGAGCCCACCGTTGTTACTTTAGGCTCACAGTATGTGCCAGGGCGCACACCGTCAACACCACAAGCTTTACCGACCATTTTTTGCGCCAAGGTGAAGCCTTTACCTGTATCAGCAGGAGCAACTGGGCGTACAAATATATCAGAAGGAGCTAAACCTAATGTTTCACGCGCTTTATCGGTTAAACCACGACCAATAATCAATGGAATACGACCGCCGGCACGTACTTCATCTGCTAACGTAGTTGGGCGTAGTTCAAAGGTAGAAATCGTATCGCCCGCGTCATTGGTGATCTTGCCATCAAAAGGATAAATGGTAATCACATCACCGGTATTGAACGCTGATACATCACATTCAATTGGTAAGGCACCTGAATCTTCGGCTGTATTATAGAAAATAGGCGCAATATTATTCCCTAATACGACACCACCTATGCGCTTATTTGGCACGAAAGGAATATCTTCACCCATATGCCATAACACTGAGTTAATGGCTGATTTACGTGAAGAACCCGTACCAACCACATCCCCCACATACACGAGTGGATGACCTTTTTTCTTTAATTCAGTAATATCATCTAGTGGCGATTCCATAGTATTGATTAACATTGCCTTAGCATGTAGCGGTATATCGGGACGACTCCACGCTTCGGTCGCAGGTGACAAATCATCGGTATTGGTTTCACCCGCTACTTTGAATACGGTTAACGTTATACTTGTCGCTAATGCAGGTTTGGCTGTAAACCATTCCGCATCGGCCCACGACTGAACAACGCGTTTGGCATAGTCATTTGTTGCCGATTTCTCAACCACATCATGATAGGCATCATAAACTAACAATGTGTGTGACAAAGCGGCTTCAGCAGTTGCTGCTGTGGCTTTATCATCTAACAAATCGATCAGCGGCTGAATGTTGTAACCACCACGCATTGTGCCTAATAATTCAGTGGCCTTAACTGCATCAACCAAAGCGCATGACGTCTCACCCTTTGCCACATCGGCTAAAAACCCAGCCTTAACATAGGCCGCTTGATCCACGCCGGGCGGTACACGATCAACCAATAATGCTAATAATTGCTCTGTCGGTTCTGTTTTAAGCAACTCAACTAAGGACGATACTTGTTCGGCATCTAAGGGTAAAGGTGGCAAACCTTCTTTAGCTCGTTGTTCGACATGTTTAAGATAGTCATTCAGCACGCAATTTTCTCCAGTTTCAATCTTTAATCCGTCATTTTAACATGCTCTCCGAATAGAACCTTAGATCTGATATAATTTCTTTTAATTATTTTGCTTATTTATTTGGAGTTTTCGTGGAAGCCAATCTTACTTCACTCACTGCTATATCCCCTGTTGATGGTCGCTATGCCGACAAAACAAAGGCTTTGCGTCCTTATTTCAGTGAATATGGCTTATTGCGCGCCCGCGTTGAAGTTGAGGTGCGCTGGTTGCATCTATTAGGTGCAAATGCGGATATAGCTGAAGTACCTAAATTAAGTGAGCATGCAGAGCAACTACTTAACGAAATAGTAACTCATTTTTCAGTTGAAGATGCAGCAGAAATTAAAGAGATAGAGCGCGAAACAAATCATGATGTTAAAGCGGTTGAATATTTCATTAAACGTAAATTTAAAGCCAATGCTGAACTCGATGCGATAAGCGAGTTCGTTCACTTTGCTTGTACATCAGAAGATATCAATAATACGTCTTATGGCATTATGCTTAAAAATGCGCGTGAAGATATTATTTTGCCAGAAATGGACACCCTAATAGGTGCAATACGTAAAATTGCCATTGAACATGCTGAAACACCGATGATGTCGCGCACACATGGTCAACCTGCCTCACCGACAACCTTGGGCAAAGAAATGGCAAATGTTGTTCATCGTTTAGAAAAACAACGTACACAGGTTGCAGCAGTATTGCTTTATGGAAAAATGAATGGTGCTGTTGGTAACTATAATGCCCATTTATCTGCCTATCCTGATGTAGATTGGCCGATGATGGCGGATGCCTTTGTCACTGGGTTGGGCTTACAGTGGAATAAATACACCACACAAATTGAACCGCATGATTATATGGCAGAATTATTCCAAGCGACTATGCGTTTTAATACCGTGTTAATTGATTTTTGTCGTGATGTATGGAGTTATATATCGATTGGTCACTTCAAACAAAAAACGATTAAGGGCGAAATTGGTTCTTCTACCATGCCACACAAAGTAAACCCAATTGATTTTGAAAATGCGGAGGGTAACCTTGGTTTAGCGAATGCAATGTTTGATCATTTAGCTAACAAATTACCTATTTCTCGCTGGCAGCGTGATTTAACAGACTCAACCGTATTGCGTAATGTCGGTGTTGGTTTCTCATATTCTATTTTAGCGTATAGCTCTGCATTAAAAGGTATTAGCAAACTCGATCCTAATCCGCAATCAATGGCTGATGATCTTGATGCAAACTGGGAAGTTTTGGCTGAACCTATTCAAACCGTAATGCGTCGATACGGCATCGAAAACCCTTATGAGAAACTAAAAGACCTTACCCGTGGTCAACGTGTTAATGAACAAATTTTACTCGAATTTATTGAGGGCTTAGAATTGCCTGAACAAGCAAAAGTAAGCTTAAGAAAATTAACACCAGCAAATTACATTGGAAATGCGGCAGAACAGGCACGCAACTGCTAACGATATTTGTTATGGAAAATTTCCCTAATAATAATCATAAATCAGAGAGAATTCGCTTTGATGGTCGAGATGAAGCTATTCCTCTCGTGATTGAGTTAGCACAACAAGCTAAACATCGTATTTGTATTTTAGGTCGAAATATTGACCACGTTCTTTTTGATAACCCTGACTTCATAGAGTGTGCAAGCCGCTTAGCACGGCGTAGCCCACGTTCAGAAATACAAATTATTGCACAAACCACTAAAGCCAATATGCAGCAAGGGCATCGTTTAATAGAGCTTGCTCAGCACTTAACAAGTGATATTCACATTCGTAACCCTGAGAAACAACAACAAACTATTCAGCATACTTGGTTTTTAGTTGATGATTTTTCCTATTTAATCTGCCCTCGTGCTACTCAATATAGTGGTTTTGCAAATCGACATGATCGCTTAGAAGTACGAGAGTTATATCTGCAATTTAATGATTTATGGCAACATAGCAAGTCTGATAGGTCAGTTAGGAGATTAACACTATGAGAAATGTATTATTTTGTATTTTTATCACTTTTTTTAGCAGTCAGTTATTAGCTGAAAATAGAATTGAAACCATTCAACTTAACCATCGGTTAGCCAGTGATGTTCTGCCTGAAATCCAAGCCTTTTTACCTAAACAGGCTACCGCTCGTGCATTTAATGACTTTATTATTCTGCAAGCAGACTCAAAAACAATTAAGCAGATAAGACAACTTATTAGTCAGCTAGATACGCCAATACAACGGTTAAAAATCAGTGTTGTAAGAACAGACCAACGCTTAACAAATCAAGATAGTAGCCAAATATCAGGTGGGATATCCGTTATAGATGGCGATGTTTCTGCCAGAGCCTCGCTTCAAAAATGGTCAAGCAAAGATGCAAGGAATAAAGACCAATATTTTCAAGCGCAAGGTATTGCAAGCACTCCTATTTCAATAACGATGGGAGAAGATATCCCCCAACAAGAGCAATATTTAATATTAAGCTCAAGTGGTGACTTAGCTGTTCAAAATACCACTCACTATATTAATATCAATAATGGATTCAAAGCTGTTGCTCGCGTGCTACCCAATCATCAAATTACTGTTGATATTTATCCTATATTCGGCCATTTTTCTCAACAAACAGGCATCGTAGAAAGAAGTAATATTGTAAGTACTATTTCCGGTGAAGAAGGTGTGTGGATTTTGCTCGGAGAAACCAATAATGG
>JALSLH010000045.1 GCA_026988435.1 Methylophaga sp. | reverse complement strand
TTGTATTAAAGCTATTGGTATTGTTTTTAACTATCTTATCTTTTATTACCGCTTGTTCAAATTCATCTAAAAGTACAACAATCAAACTTTCTCCTAAAGACCAATATCTAGTCAATAACCCCTCTAATGAAGTTCAATCAAAAGTGAATGCTTTAATGCCAAAAGCAATAAAATGGTATGGTGATGTGGCTAAGTCTTTGTCACATAAAGGAAGAGAGTTTACTCAAGCTGAAAAGAAGCAAGCCAAACAGCTTGGCGTGAAAAATCCAGATTCTGTTAGGGTGGTTATATTGGATAAATTCCCTGAACCCAATAAAAATGAAGTTAATAATAGTCACGCAGAAGGTGCAAGAGCAATGGGGAATATTATTATGCTTAAGCCTCATCTTAAAGATAACTCAACTGTGCTATGTCATGAATTGGCACATATCGCACAAAAAGATCGTTTAGGTCTCAAGGGTTTTTTGAAACAATTAGCGCTTGAATTGAAAATATTGGGCTATTCTAAGTCATCACTTGAAAATGAAGCCTATGCATTGCAACAACCCATTCTGTAGTGCTTGTAGATTGGGCTGCGTACCTTAGCTCAACCTACACAGCTCCCCTGTCGCAGACCGCAATCCATTTTAGCAGTGGCACAAAGCTTCAACCATGGATACTGGCCTCGCCAGCATGACGAGTTTGGGTGAATTAAAATAACAAAAATCAAAAAATACTCTAAACTAACTTCTATCATCTTTAGTCAGTATAAAAATAGGAGTAAGAAATGCCCGCACTATTACCCAATGTAGACCCCGATGGTCTATTAGAGTATTTAGTGGTTTACACCGATCGCTCGTTAAATCATATGTCTCAATCCTTCCAATCTGTGATGAAGGATATTTCTCAAACCTTAAAGCAAGTCTATAACGCAAAAGCAGCTATTATCGTGCCAGGCAGTGGTACATTTGGCATGGAATCTGTTGCGCGCCAATTTGCGAGTAATGAAAAATGTTTGGTGATTCGTAACGGTTGGTTCAGTTACCGTTGGACGCAATTTTTGAAGCGGGAGGGATTCCTTCTGAGCATATCGTTATGAAGGCGCGCCAGATAGAGGATAGGGCACAATCACCTTTTCAACCAGCTCATATTGATGATGTTGTAGCAACCATTAAATCAGAAAAACCAGCCGTGGTTTTTGCACCACACGTAGAGACCTCATCAGGCATGATGTTACCCGATGATTATTTGCGCGCTGTTGGTGATGCTGTGCATTTAGTTGGTGGTTTATTTGTACTAGATTGCATTGCATCAGGAACAGTCTGGGTAGATATGGAAGCTTGCAATATTGATGTGTTAATCAGTGCGCCACAAAAAGGCTGGAGTGGCCCGCCTTGTGCGGGCTTGGTAATGCTAAATGATGCTGCATTAGCTAAATTAGAAGCAACAACAAGCACCAGCTTTGCTATGAACCTAAAACAGTGGCACACAATTATGTAAGCTTACGAAGGTGGCGCACACGCTTATCATGCAACCATGCCAACCGATGCGTTGAGAGTATTCATAGATATTATGATTGAGACTCGTGAGGTTGGCTTTGACAAGTTAAAGCAAGCTCAATTAGAACTAGGTGAAAAAGTACGTGCATTATTAGCAAGCAAAGGCATAAAAAGTGTAGCAGCTAAAGGCTTTGAAGCACCAGGTGTTGTCGTGAGCTATACGCAAGATGCCAATATTCAAAACGGCTCAAAATTTGGCGCTACGGGTATGCAAATTGCTGCTGGTGTGCCATTACAATGTGATGAACGCGCAGATTATCAAACATTTCGCCTAGGATTATTTGGTTTGGATAAATTACAGAATATTCCCCGAACAGTCGATAGCTTAGAAGCTGCTTTGGATGAGGTTTTGTAATTCCTAACTGCTTTTATTAGGGCTTGATAGAGTGTTTGTCTATTTTCAGCTGAAAAACTAATAAAAATGCCTGTTTTTTAAGACCACCCCCCTCCTTTTTCGAAGATTTGTACGTGTTTTAAAATACAAATCATCGAAAAAGGAGGGGGGTGGCTATGATTAAGTAGGGTTTAATTGATGTTTCTATTTATTGTTTCAAACTATTATTAGTCTTATTGTCGCCATACTGGCGGATGCCAGTATCCATCGCAGAAGCATAGTGACAGCTCATAGATGGATACTGGTATTCACCCACTACTGTCCGAGATAATATATCAAATATAAAGCTCCCTTTGAAAAGCCTTTAATTCTTGATTGTATTGCCTTCGTTTCCGTATCATTTCATCCTCGACGATGGGTC
>JALSLH010000044.1 GCA_026988435.1 Methylophaga sp. | reverse complement strand
AGCGTTAATAACTTTTTTTCGAATATCGGTTGAGTAAGGGGCTGGCACAAAAATATTTTTGGTAAATGAGAAAGGGGGAACTATAGCACACTGAAGTATGATTTATTAATATGGGAAATGTAATACTTGTTGCGTGACCGGTTAATTGATAAAGTAAATCAGGTCTGGAGCACTGATATTACTTATATTCCAGTGACCAAGGGGTTTATGTAGTTGGTTGCAGTGATTGATTGGCATAGCCGCTATGTCTTGTCGTGGGAACTATCTAACACGATGGATACAACGTTCTGTATTGATGCGTTAGAGTGATGTGAGTACCCCAGAGATTTTCAATACAGATCAAGGTGCTCAATTTACTAGCCTTTCATTCACAAAAGTCTTACTGGATAAGGAGATTAAGATCAGTATGGATGGGCGTGGCCGTGCGTTAGATAATATTTTTGTAGAGCGCTTATGGCGAACAGTAAAATATGAGAATATTTATATGAATGAGTATCAGACAGTGCCTGAATTACGATCTGGATTAAAGCGTTATTTTGAGTTTTATAACCAAGAACGGTTGCATCAAAGTTTGGGTTATAAAACACCAAGTGAAGTACATTTTGTATGAGAATGTTAAATATTTCTCCTTATTGTTGGGAGAAAATGGTCTTGACAATGGGGGCCACTTTAAGCCTCCCTCAAACTCATTTGTTACCTGGAAAATACTTGTCGCTAAATGGCGACAAGTTTCTTTAATGCAGCCTATTTCAAGGCTGCATTAACTCAAACCCAAACCCAATTAGCTACTACCTGTAGATTCGCATAGACAATCAACTCAAAATAAAAAAACCACATCTCAATCACAAAGAATTACCTTATTAAAAGCATGCTTTGTCACAAAAAAACGACAAAACACAGACAATATCCCATAAAAAATAAATATACTCCTAAGCACTCCATCCTACCCCATAAATACTTAAGGTGCCTGCCGCCAAGCATTAACCTACATGCTGTACGGAATTGAATGCTCTCTCCCACTTCAATTTCAACTTCAACTTCACACACTCTATTCTCCTAATTTTAGCGCATGCTATACCAATAGGAGATTATTAAAGCCTAAAAACAAATGACTAAGTCCTCAATTTACATACCTGTCGCCTAATCGGGACATTCCCCATAACTGCATTATCTCATCATATAAATACCACCCTCAAAAACAACTTAATATACAATAAGTTACATAAAAAATATCATTAATGGCACATAGATTGCTTTTGTTAAATAAATACTTTTTGAGGAGACATAGATGTTACCAAATTTAGCCTTTAACCCAGTAAAAAAACAAGCTATAGCCGAGCAAGTTCAAACGACAAATAGACTAGAAGATGGCGTTCGGTTTGCCCAAACTGAGGCTGAGCTTCGTGCATCTTACCAGTTGCGCCATAAAATCTATGTTGAAGGAATGAACAGGTTTTCTGATAAAAGCAATTTTGAGTTAAAAGAATTACAAGACGAGCACGATAAAAATGCCCGTGCGGTTATTGCAATTAAAAAGAATAAACCCATTGGCACTCTACGAATTTTCTGGGGTGGAGATACTTATTTTACCCAAGAACACGAAAAAACTTATCATATTTCAAAATTCACTTCATTATTGCAAGAAAAGCAAATTTGTATAGTTGAACGATTAATGGTCGAAAATAACGCACGTGGATCCTTAACTATTTTACGGATGTATCAAGAAGTTATGAATTTTGTTATTAAGAATAAGGTTGAGGTCGTATTGCTTAATTGTGAACAGCATCATATGAATTCATATTTAAAGCTCGGCTTTCGCCCTTTTGCCAAGCAAACTCATTACCCTGGCGTCGGTTTAGTAACACCGATGGCTCTTATTGTAGGTGACTACAAATACCTTCAATCAGTGGGTTCTTCTTTTGCTATGCTGCTGAATGAAGAAAATTTGAGTCATTGTTGTTATGTTACAGATTTACAAAAAATAATTAACCTTGAATCGGCAGATACCTCAAAATCCAGTGCTAACAAAAATTCAATCGTCAGTAATTTTTACACTGCCCGTCAAAAATTACTGGCCAAAAGAACTAACTTAGTGGATTCTAGATTAAGGATGAAACTGAATACCAAATATGCTTAATAATATAACTGATCTATCTCATTGTATTTGATGAGTACTGTACTTGAGGCAATAGAATGATACTAGGGGCTGTTGCCGTTTCGTGGTTTTCCCTTGAATTTTAATGGCTTGCCCTCATATTTTGCTTGTTTTCAGTCAAAAATGAGCAAGATATGCCACGACAAATATTTACGGATGTGCTTTGG
>JALSLH010000043.1 GCA_026988435.1 Methylophaga sp. | reverse complement strand
ACTGTATAGGCTTGTGAAGCATCTGGTTCGACAATCACATCATAGTTCTCTGCCACACCGATACGAAACTCATCCACTGAAACAGGTTTTACATATTGCCCATCACTCGCTACCACTGTCATTTTTAAACCAGGTATGCGCACATCAAAAAAGCTCATAGCAGAAGTATTTACAAAACGTAGTAATACCTTTTCGCCCGCCTTAAAAATACCGCGCCAGCCCTCTCGTGGAGTACTGCTATTCATTAAATATGTATAGGTATAGCCAGTAACATCAGATAAATCGCGCTGACTCATGCGCATTTCATTCCACATTTTGCGATTATTGAAGGTCTTTTTAAGACCATCTTTCTTCAGCTCTTTAACTAAGTCTCCAACCGTACGCTCATTATAATTATAATAGTGACTCAGCTTTTTTAGCTTGCCATAGACGCGTGTCGGATCTTCATCTGTCCAGTCAGCCAGCGATATTACATGCTCTCTATCAAACTTGTAGGGATAAGGTTTTTTTGGCTCAATAACAATAACGCCGTGCATACCTGTCTGCTCTTGAAAGCCAGAATGACTGTGATACCAATAAGTTCCACTTTGATTAACCTTAAAACGATAAGTAAACGTTTCACCGGGCTTAATACCGTCAAATGAAAGACCTGGCACACCATCCATTCGATAATCCAGAATCATTCCATGCCAATGAATGGATGTATCTACAGATAAGTTGTTTTTTACTCTAAGCGTAACCGTTTCACCTTCTTTCCAGCGTAGTGTTGGTCCAGGCACGGTTCCATTAATAGCTGTAGCGATTCGAGATCTACCCGTAAAATTAACACGCTGCTCATCAATATTTAAATCAAAAACTTTACCCCTTAATTCGGGCTCGTGGGAAAATTTCCCTACCGTCATCCCTTTATCCGCCGCGACCTTATTCGAGGTACTTGAACAACCGCTCAAGCCCAAACCAGCGACTGCACCACCTGCTGCTAGGCCTTTTACAAAGCGCCTACGTTTATTGTTTAAATTGTTATTCATCATATTCTCCTAGTGTGAATGTCCACCATCATCATGGTGTGCTTCAACTTTTTTCTTAGGTGCGTCATGATGCCCATCTGCATCCGAATGACCCATATTACCCATCATTTTTTTCATGTCTTCTTTGCTCATATTGCTATGATCCATCTTTGACATATCCATCATTTTTCCTTTAGGATTTAAATTTTGGATGTAATTCACCAAGTCCCATGTTTGGTTCTCATTTAAAACCGACTTCCATGCTGGCATCGCGCCACGACCGTTGGCAATTTTCCAAGCAAAATCACCATCTGGGTGACCGCCTGACATAGCCACTAAATTTGTTGGTTTTGGATTCAATGCTACTGCAGCAGGTCCATCACCCATCGCTTTTGCACCATGACAGGATGCACAATATTGAAAATAAGATTTCTTCCCGCGATCTATCGATGCAGCATCACGTTTAATTGGATTAGGTTTTTCAGAAGCTTCTGCAGGAGACATCCAGTGGGCAGCCACCTTATTTTCGTCCCCATGACCAGATGGGCCCGCGTAAGCTACCCCTATAGATGTTGCCATTAAGATTGTTAGTATTGTCTTTTTCATGTTGTTTTCTCTTAAGCTAGTTAACGTATATAATAAATCCTCAGCGAGCTTATTGGATAAAACTTAGCTGAGACTTAGTATTTAGACAGCATCAACCCAAATGCTTTGAACATTTAGAGGCTTAAACTTAAGGAGTAATAGCGAAGCAAAGCTTCGAGATTAAGAGAGACTTAGATTAGTGGATATAAAAAGAAGGGAACAAGTCTTCTTTTTATGGAAAACTTTATGACTAATCCGCACTTTCAGTGTACAAAACTCGATGAGTTAATGCTGAAAGGGGGTTAAACGAGAGGTGGTGGGGTTTGGATCGGGTGAACTATTTTATAAAAATATGCGAAGCCCGTATCAGGCTTATGGCGACCTGCAACTAAAACAAGGGGACGATGATTCTCAGAAAGTAATTGAGGAACAATCGAAGCCGAACAACTACCAATACATTCTAATACGCTACAAGGTGTACCGTCGTCCATGCTACAACTCATGTCTGACATGCTGTCAATCATAGAAGATGAAGTCATCGAATCCATCATTGAACTAGATTCTTTCATCGAGTCCATATCGCAACCACTCATAGTACCAGCCGCAAAAGCAGAGGGCATAATAATGTTAAACGCGAATATAAGAACTAAAAATCTATGTAACATAATCTCAACTATTAGGGATATTAATCAACTTGTCAATCACCTTTACGTTCTCTCAAGATAAATGGACGC
>JALSLH010000042.1 GCA_026988435.1 Methylophaga sp. | reverse complement strand
TTGTTTTAAAATAGCTAATATTTGGCTATCGCTAAAATGTGCTTTTTTCATGAATAATCTCCTGCTGTTAAGCATAAGAGAAAATTCCACTTTTGACTTCAATTATTTTTCGGGGGGATTACCTTATTAATGCTATTATTGATTTTCACTCCAGTCGTCATGGCTGAACCAATTAGTAATCAGGAAGAAAAGCTAAAAGTTGGTTTTATATATAACTTTATAAAATTAACATTACCCGTAAAACCTATAGAGGATTCTTATCATCTTTGTATGGTGGGTAATAGTTCTCTTAATGAGAATTTGGAATATTTAAACAAACAAGTGGCTCATGGCAAACAAATTGAGGTTATTAATGTATCTCCAAATAGTAACTCACTGAAATATTGTGATAGTCTTTTTATTGGAAAAATAGCTAAAAAACGTCAGCTTCTAACAATAATCGACCATGCAATAAGCCAAAAGGTACTTACAATTAGTGACTCAAAACATTATTTGAGTCAGGGTGTCATAATAAACTTAAAGCAGTTAGGTGGCAGAATACGGTTTGACGTTAATCTAACGGTTGCACAACAAAGTCAATTAACTCTAAATGCTAATTTATTACGTTTGGCACATAATGTGCTGAAGTGATTGGGTAACTTTTTCTGTGTTAGACTAAATTTTGCAACTCAATTGGCTTAAAGAAATATATGATAAATGGACTGAAATCAAAACTATCTATCTATAGTAAATTGCGAGTCATTATTATTCGCGTATTAGTGGTTTCTTTTCTTTTTTTACTCGTGCTTCTATCAGTACAAAATATTTATAAGTCTTATCAAAGAGAGCAGGCGCAATTAACGCTTTTAGCCGAAATTATTGCAAGCAATATTAATGCTTCCTTACTATTTAAAGATAAAGCAACAGCTAAACAGACTTTAGCTGTGTTATCCCATAGTAATTCACCCATTCAATTTGCCTCTGTGGTCGATGCAAACCATGCAAAATTTGTTACGTATGGTGAAGCACCGAAAACTAACGATTATTGGAAAAGTATTGAATACAGAAGTGTAATAATGCTAGATGAAGATGAAATTGGTGAAATATATATTGTTGCTAGTTTGTCTAAAATGTGGAATGACGTTATTGCAGATCTTTTAGTACTATTAGCAGTATTAACTGGTGCATTATTTTTCGCACTATTTCTAGTGCCAGAGTTTGCATCGTCTATTGTCGAACCTATAAAAAAACTAGCCGAAACAGCTAGAATTATCACTAAGACAGAAAAATATGGTCTTCGTACTGAAAAATACAGTGATGATGAAGTGGGCGAGTTAACAGATACAGTTAATGAGATGCTGGATTTAATTGAAACACGTGATGGCGAGTTAAGAATTGCCGCGACAGCCTTCAATACTCAGGAAGCCATCGTTATCACCAATGCTGAAAAAAGTATTATTCGAATTAATCCTGCTTATACACAAATAACAGGTTATGAATTTGCTGACGTTGAAGGAAAAACACCTTTATCCTTTACATCGAATATTCAAAATGAGGAACAGTTAAAACAAATAGACAATGAGATTGTAGAAAAAGGTTTTTGGATAGGCGAGCTGATAGGGGTTCATAAAAATAAAGCGTATTACCCTGCAGATTACATGATCACTGTTGTGAAAAATATTGGTAATGAAATAACAAACTATGTAATGACGTTTTCTGATATCAGTGAACGTGTGGCTTCGGAGGAAAAAATTCGACACTTAGCCTTTTATGATTCATTAACACAACTACCTAATCGACGATTATTAATTGAAAGATTAAAAGTTGCACTAAAAACAAGCGAACGCCACGATTATTATGGCGCCTTATTTTTTCTTGATTTAGATAAATTTAAAATATTAAATGATTCTAAAGGTCATCATTATGGTGATATGTTATTAGTCGAAGTTGCCAAAAGGTTATCGGGAATAGTGCGAGCCGTAGATACAGTTGCGAGGCTTGGCGGGGATGAGTTCGTGGTAATGCTCGAGGGTTTAGGTCAAGATGAACGACTCGCTATGGCTGAGGCAAATACGGTCGGCAATAAGATTGTATCCACTTTAAATCAACCATATTTGCTTGATGATTTCACATATAATACTTCATCAAGTGTTGGGGTGACATTATTCCATAGTAGTGCTACTGATATAGCCACATTGTTATCGCAGGCAGATACAGCAATGTATGCCGCTAAAAATGCGGGCAGAAATACACTTCGCTTTTTTGGTGTGGAATTACAAGATGCAATAGAAAAAAGAATTTCAGATGAACAAGCGCTACGGGTGGCGCTTGATAAGCAACAGTTTGAATTATATTATCAGATCCAAGTTGATAACGAGGGACAAGCAGAAGGGGCTGAAGCACTAATTCGCTGGCATCACCCCACAAGAGGTTTGGTATATCCATCTGATTTTATCTCGCTTGCCGAAGAAATTAACATTATTGAAAATATTGGTTTGTGGGTTATTGAAACAGCTTGTCAAAAGTTGGAGCAGTGGAAACAAATAGATGTAACAAAAAACCTAGTATTATCAATTAATATCAGTGCTTTACATTTTCAGAAAGATGATTTTGTGAAGAAACTTTTACATATTGTTAAAGAATATGAAATCAATCCACAGAAGCTAAATATTGAACTTACAGAAACAGTCGTCTTGGATAATGTAGATGTTGCCATTTTAAAAATGAAACGAATAAAAGCAGCTGGCATTACTATTTCAATGGATGATTTTGGCACCGGTTTCTCTTCATTAAATTATGTTAGCCGTTTACCCGTTGATCAAATTAAGATTGATCGTTCATTTGTTTCTCGCGCTATGGACAGTGAACACGATAAATTGATTATAAAAATGGTCATTGCTCTAGGCCATATGTTAAATATCGGTGTTGTGGCTGAAGGTGTTGAAGTTGAGGCACAGTTTGTTTTACTTGAAGAGATGGGGTGTGATTATTATCAAGGCCATTATTTTGGTAAGCCAATGCCTATATTAGAGCTTGAACTGGTATTGCAGAATAACTATTTTTCACATGTGAATGTAGAAGAGGTTGACTTCAAAAAATCAGTTATACAGGATCTAAAGAATTAATCCTTTTTAACATTTATTCAATCTGTATTTCCCAGTAGATTGTCTATACCCGTGACCATTCAATGTGCAGAATTCAGCAGGAGAAGAAGCCATACTATTCTAGGCATAAAGTCGCAGAATTAGTCATTCTCGGCAACTGCTCCTGCGTTGCTCTACTTACCTACATCCATGTAAGCATAATTTAAGGCTTTATAACGACGAAGAGTGTGGCTTATTCTCTTGCCCTATGGGAGATTAGCACACGCGCCAGTGCAGCGTTACAATGTTTGACAAGGATTAGTCATTTATGTCCATGGATGGACTGTATGCAAAAAATGCAGGAGCATATTTTTTGTGCCATTACATTGCGCCTTGCTCTGACGCTTGTGCTAAACTCTGAAACCTACAGATTGAATGGTCACGGGTATAAATGTTAGACTATCGCACTTTTAGTTTTCTGGAAGCGAATAAGGTTCAATAAAACTCGGTGCCCTTCAAGAATATAAAGTAATTTAAATAAACTTTAGTCTTCATCAACAGAAATACTAGCCCCGGCCCATTGCAGTGTGTGGAGAAAGTTATAGTGATCATGCTATGGCTACGCTAGAAAATATAGTAAATAGTTATTTTAAAATAAATAGTTTAAGGAATAAAAA
Organism: Methylophaga sp.; assembly: GCA_026988435.1. Taxonomy (GTDB): domain Bacteria; phylum Pseudomonadota; class Gammaproteobacteria; order Nitrosococcales; family Methylophagaceae. Next base: position 12,116 of record JALSLH010000042.1, on the reverse strand, counting down.
TGAAAGTTACAGAAAATGCAGTTGTAGTAATAGATTACACGCTAAAAGATAATGATGGTGAAGTGATTGATAGCTCAGAAGGTGCTGGTCCATTAGCTTTTTTGCATGGCGCAGGTAATATAATCCCAGGTTTAGAAGATGCACTTTTAGGTAAAGAAGCAGGCGATGAAGTGCAAGCAAGCATTGAACCTAAAGATGCCTATGGTGAACGTGTTGAAGATATGAAGCAAGAAGTGCCTAAAGAATTATTTGGTGGTATTGATAAAATTGAAGTAGGTATGCAGTTTCAATCTGAAACAGATGCTGGCCCTGTTATGGTAACAGTTGTAGAAATGGGTGAAGAAATGATCACTGTTGATGGCAACCACCCGTTAGCAGGCGTACATTTAAACTTTGATGTGACAGTTCGTGAAGTGCGCGAAGCAAGTGAAGAAGAACTTGAACATGGACATGTGCATGGTGAAGGTGGTCACCATCACTAAAAGTCTTTGTTATACCCGTGACCATTCAATCTGCAGATTGAATGGTCACGGGTATATAACGATGATTGAACGTGACGGGCCTACGGGTCCGTCATTTATTTTGAAGAATAAAAAATAAATACATGCAAAATATTGATACATTAAATGAACAATTTGGTATAGCAGGGCAGCTACAATTTATCGAAGATAGTGGCTTTGTTATGGTTGATATCAATAGTCAATATGCCAAGGCTAGAATTTCAACGTATGCTGGTCAAGTGCTTTCTTTTCAGCCCCATACACAACAAAATGATCTTATTTTTCTGAGTGAAAATGCGGTCTACCAAAAAGGTAAAGCAATAAGGGGGGGAGTCCCTATTTGTTGGCCTTGGTTTGGTGATGACACATCAGGCAATGGCAGGCCTTCCCATGGCTTTATGCGAAACCAACAGTGGCAAGTTATTGGAAGCCGTATTGATATCGATGGGGTTGCGACACTTACATTAGGTGCCTCATCTAATGAGGAGACCACAGCAATTTGGCCTTATGAGTTTAAATTAATACTTGAAATTAGAGTAGGGCAATCACTTGAATTAAAGTTAACAACACAAAACACAGGACAGGAAGAATTCGCTATTACTCAGGCATTTCATACTTATTTTAATATAAGTGATGTTGATCAAATTACTGTCTTAGGATTAGATGGTAAGAAGTACCTTGATAAATTAGAAGGCTTCTCAGAAAGCTTACAGACGGGTGATGTAACTGTTTCAGAAGAAATAGATCGTGTTTACCAAGCCGTGGATAATGATGTTTATCTATGTGATAAAGGCTTTGATCGCAAAATCACTTTTTCAGTGACCGGTTGTAAAACAACCGTAATCTGGAACCCATGGACAACAGTAGCGTCTAGAATGACCGATTTAGATGATGATGCTTACCGGCACTTTGTATGTGTTGAAACAGCTAATACGGCAAAAGATAGTGTTACAATCGCAGCTGGAAAAGAACATAGCCTTTCAGTAAGCTATGCTGTCACTTAAGCACAGCTAAGAGCGTAACTTATCTCGGTTAATAGCTAACCATTGGAGAGCAATGATGGGAATAGCAGAAAGAATTTTACCGTCAAGTAGAAGTTGATAGACATCATCAAATTTCATCGTTGTAACTGAAATATCTTCATCTTCTTCATCTAAGCCGTGTACTCCGCCGACATTACTACTATCTATTTTTCCATAAAATAAGGTTAATAGTTCTGATGTACCGCCCGGTGAAGTGAAAAAGTCATTAATTTTGACAAGCTTTTGTATTTCACAGCCTGCTTCTTCAATAGATTCGCGGTAGGCTACTTCTTCAGCTGTTTCACCGGGTTCAATTGCACCTGCTACAATTTCTAATAACCAAGCTTGTTCACCGAGCTGAACAGCACCAATACGAAATTGTTCGATGATAACGACTTCATCGCGAATAGGGTCATAGAGCAACACGGCAACACAATTACCACGCTGGAATAGCTCACGTTTAATCGGTCTGCTCCAACCACCGTTAAATAAAGTATGTTTGAGTTCAACTTCTTTTATACTGAAAAAACCTTGGAAAGGCGTGGTTTCATTAATAATAGTGAATTTTTTTATCATATTTCTGTTTTAATGCGAAGGTAGTGCACTAGTTTTAGCCACCTTCTTCTCAAAAGCAGAAGTAATATCGATGCCTTTTAAACGACGTAATTCAGCAGTGAAATTGGTACCGTCTTTTTCAATATGCTCAATTCTAACGGGTAGATAGTTAAGTGCAGGAGCACACCATAGCGTGGTTTGGCGTTGTGACTTGCTACTACGCTGACGCACTAGTTTTATCGCCTCTATTTTGCCTAATGGCGTGGTGATTATTTCAGTACCTAAGATAATGATATTGTAAGTTTTTAATTTGTGGCTATCGGCGATTTGGTAGCTAAACTCTTTCTTTTTTTGCCCAAGATCTGACATTAAGGCTAATTGATAGGTCAGTTTATCGAAAGTATAGGGTTTTGCATCTAATGCCCATGTTTGTTTTTTATTATCGATGTTGACTATATGATTTTCCCAATCAAAACTCAGGTTTAGGTATTTATCTTTTTTACCGCCTGTTCGTTGATATAGATATGACTGTGGCTGGATAATTTTGCCTTTTTGTAGCCAAATACTGGTCTCTTCAACAAGATCAGGTTTAAAAAACGCAAAGATACCTTTGGCTTGGCTTTTAGAGCTAAATGTACGTGATCCATCAATGTTGGTGGAAAGCTCACGTTTTAATTCCCCCGCAGACAAGCCTTTAAGTCTGACTAAGTAATTTGCTGAAAAGTCAGGAATATCTTGTGCAAATAACCATTGCGGCATACTTAAAAGAAATATAAGAGTAAAAATTCGACTTATCATGTATTTGTTTACTAGTCGCTAGTATCCTCAATCAGTTTTTTTATAGCGGCGGGGTAGAGCTTATGTTCTTGTTCAAGTACTCTAGCCGCTAATGTCTCTGCCGTATCATTTTCTAGAACAGGGACTCGTGCTTGTAAGACCACAGGACCATCATCAAGTTCAGCTGTCACGATATGAACACTAGCACCATGTTCTTTTTCACCGGCATCAATCGCACGCTGGTGCGTGTTTAGCCCTTTAAATTTAGGTAATAAAGCAGGGTGGATATTGATTAAACTATTTTTAAAATGATGAACAAAATCAGTAGTCAAAATTCGCATAAACCCTGCTAAAACCACTAGGTCAGGCTTAAAGCTATCAATCTTATCAGCCAAAGCTTCATCAAATGATTCGCGTGATTCAAATGATTTATGATCAAGTACGGCTGTAGTAATACCGGCTTTGTTAGCATAGTCAATGCCTGCGGCATTAGGACGATTACTAATCACTGCTGCAATAGTAACAGGTAACGAGCCCGCTTCAATTGCCTCAACAATCGAAATCATATTGCTACCACGACCTGAAATTAGGATAACGAGTTTTGGTAATGCCATTAGTCGTTAATGATTACGCTAGGAATTGTTTGTTCTGAAGCTTTGATATGACCAATTTGAAAAGCTGTTTCACCCAGATCAGCTAATACTGATAAGGTTTCTACGGCATCTTCTTTAGCAACAACAATAACCATACCTATACCATTATTAAAAGTACGATACATCTCTTCATCGATCACATTACCTTGCTGTTGCAGCCAATCAAATATAAGTGGACGAGTCCATGATTTGGCATCAATAATCGCATCAACATTATCTGGTAGAACACGAGGAATATTTTCTAATAAGCCACCGCCAGTAATATGAGATAAGGCATGAATATTAATTTTTTCATGGAGTTGAAGCAGGTTCTTAACATAAATTCTTGTTGGAGCTAAAAGATGTTCGCCCAATGTGCTGCCACCAAATTCACTAGTTAAAGCCTGTCCACTGCGTTCAAGTATTTTACGAATCAATGAGTAGCCATTAGAGTGAGGTCCAGATGATGCCAATCCAATCAGCACATCTCCGGCTTGCACTTGGCTACCATCGATTACATTGTCTTTTTCAACAACGCCGACACAAAACCCAGCTAAATCGTAATCACCTTCTTCATACATGCTAGGCATTTCTGCTGTTTCACCACCCACTAAGGCGGCACCAGAAAGTATGCATCCATCGGCAATACCTGAAACAACGGATGTGGCTACATCAATGTCCAGCTTACTTGTAGCATAATAATCTAAGAAGAAAAGCGGTTCGGCGCCCAATACAATAATGTCGTTCACGCACATTGCGACTAAATCGATACCGATAGTATTATGAATACCAGATTCGATAGCTAAACGTAACTTAGTACCCACGCCGTCGGTACCCGAAACTAAAACGGGTTGTTTATAACGGTCTACGGGCAACTCAAACATGCTTCCGAAGCCACCTAAACCAGCCATAACACCAGGGCGACGTGTTTTCTTTGCTAGCGGTTTAATACGGTCAACTAAAGCATTGCCCGCCTCTATATCAACGCCGGCATCACGATAGCTAAGCGATTCATTTGTATGGGTCGTATCTACCATGTGTTTTATTCCTGACTATATACCCCGAAAACAGCGTGATAGAATACCACAATGCATAGATTATTTTTAACACTAATTTTACTGGTAACGGCAAGCAATAGCTTTGCTGCAAACCTTATAGACCTTTATCAGGCGCAGCTTCCTGTTATGACACAGGATGAAGATGAGCGTAAAAAAATATCCCCTGAGGTATTAAAAGAAGTATTGCTTAAAGTTGTGGGTGATCGTGCGGCGTTCAAGACTACTGATTTGACTCCCATTCTTAGCCAATCCAATGAATTGATTCAGCAATATCAATATCATCAAATGAATAAAATGAGTGACGATCTCACTCAACCAGATATTTTAGAATTGCAACTTATCTTTAACGAGGATGAACTGAATCACTTATTGACTGAATCGGGTCTAGCTATTTGGGGGGCATCACGGCCAGAGATACTGTTATGGCTCACCATTGAAGAGAATAATAAGCGAACTATTATAGGAGAGGATAGCAGAAGTAAACTACCTCAGACTATAAAGAGCGCGCTGTCAAAAAGAGGCTTGCCACTTTTAATGCCGCTAATGGATTTGCAAGATCAAATGCAGATGAATGTTGTTGATTTATGGGCAGGTTTCGCCGACCCCATATTAAAAGCATCGCAACGTTATAATGCACAAGTTATCGTTGTTGCCCGTGTAGTGAGCAGTGAAAAAGGTGCAATGCAGATTAAGTGGCAAATAATAAATGAGAATGAAACCGAACAATGGCAATCAAGTGGAAATGATGCCTTAATATCAGGTATATCTGAATTAGCAGATCGCACTGCCAGACGATTTACGCAGGTAATAGATAATCAATATGCACAACGATACGACTTACAAATCAGCAATGTGAAAGGATACGCTGACTATATTCGTGTTAAAGAATATCTGTCAAAATTACAGGCTATATCTGACGTGCAGCTCTCAAATTTGGCAAATGATAAACTTGAAATAAGCATTTTATTATCTTCAGACTTATCGGCATTAAACCAAACTATAGCTATAGGTCGTGTATTAGAAGAAGAGACTAATTATCTCTCCACAGACATTGTTCATTACAAATTGGTATTATGACCCGACACAACATTCCCAATTTACTGTCTATTTTCAGGATTGTATTAATCATTCCCATTGTTTGGATGCTAATATCGCAGCAGTATGGCTACGCACTATCGACCTTTGCTCTGGCAGGGTTTACCGATGGCTTAGATGGTTTTTTGGCAAAACAATATAATTGGCAATCTCGCTTAGGAACAATATTAGATCCTATTGCGGATAAACTGTTGCTAGTAGCCAGTTTTGCAACACTTACATGGTTAGGACTAATCCCATTATGGTTATTACTACTTGTATTAATGCGTGATGTATTAATTGTGTCGGGTGGGCTGGCTTATCACTACTTTATCGGGCCGTTTAACCTAAGCCCGCTATGGAGTAGTAAAATTAATACGGTAGCCCAAATCTTATTGATTCTATTAGTCATTTTACAGCAATACGGAATGGGCGAATTACAAACAATCGTAACAGCGGGTATTTGGCTAGTTGCGGCAAGCGTTTTTATTAGCGGAACTGAATATATTTTAATCTGGGGAGCACGTGCATGGCAGCAAAGCAGCAAGCAATGACGGATGAACATAAAATTTACCTGACACTTATTGTGCTAGCTTCAGGCTGGTTATTTTATTTACTGTCTCCTATTTTAATGCCTTTTTTTGTGTCCGCATTATTGGCCTATCTTGGTGATCCTATTGTTGATAAATTAGAAGCGAAAAAGCTCTCTAGAACAATGTCTGTTTCCATCGTTTTCGGTGTGTTGTTATTAATCGGACTGCTACTATTGCTAGTCTTATTACCCATGCTAACAGCGCAAGTGGCGGCATTAATTGAACGCTTACCTGGCTATTTAGCACTGTTTCAGACAAATATTATTCCATGGCTAGCATCGACAGGATTCCCGGTAGATATTTTTGATATCGACACCATAAAGCAATCCATTATCAACTACTGGGCAGAAGCAGGCCATATTGCCGGAAATATTGTTAAATATATGACACACTCTGGTGTTGTAGCTTTGCAGTGGTTAGCTAATTTGGTGCTTATTCCTGTGCTGACATTTTACTTATTACGTGATTGGGACCTACTTGTTGCACGTTTCAGAGAATTAATTCCACGGAGAAATGCCGATAAAATCATCGCATTATCATTAGAGTGTGACGATATGTTGGCGGCCTTTATTCGTGGCCAACTTATGGTGATGCTGGCACTGGCTACTATCTATACTATTGGTTTAGCCATGATTGGGCTTGATCTTGCGTTATTGCTAGGGGTTGTTGCTGGCATAGTCAGCTTTGTGCCTTATCTAGGGCTTATCGTAGGTATCAGCCTAGCTGGCTTAGCAGCATTTTTACAATTCCATGAATGGCTTCCCGTGCTTATGGTTGTTGGTGTATTTGGTTTTGCACAAATGATAGAAGGCATGGTGTTAACCCCTCGCTTTGTGGGCGAACGAATTGGCTTGCATCCTGTTGCGGTACTATTTGCTGTTATGGCGGGAGCACAACTATTTGGCTTCACCGGTATATTATTAGCCTTGCCGGTTGCCGCTGTAGTGATGGTGTTATTACGCCATGCACATCAGCAATATATTGAAAGCCAGCTCTATATCTAATGCAAATACCTTTGCGACTAAGCCTGCAACAGGTTTATAAATTAGATAATTATTACTTCGCCCAAGCTGAGCTAGAGCATGTCACCTCACGTTTTTGTGAATTAAATAATATTGATTTTTTGTATTTTTGGGGCAATCAATCATCGGGCAAAACACATCTTTTATTAGCCGTTGCAGAACACTGCCAAAATGCATCAAAACGGGCGTTATATTTACCATTAGCCGAACTTGTTGAAGAAGCAAGCCCAGACGTTTTAGAATCTGTTGAAGGCTTAGATGCGCTTTGCATTGATGATTTAGAGGCCATTGCCGGCAAAAAAGAATGGGAAGAAGCACTCTTTCATTGTTTTAATCGCTTACAACATACGGGCTGTAAATTGCTTATTGCTTCACAATCTAATCCTGCAATGACAAACATTAAATTGCCTGATTTACGCTCACGATTAGCAACAGGTTTAGTGTATCAATTAGACACATTAAATGATGAGCAGAAGAATAAAATGCTTATGTTACAAGCACAATCTCGCGGGCTTAAATTACCAGAAGAAGTCGCCCAATATCTACTACGCCACCATAGCCGTGATACCAATGAACTTATGTCTTTATTAAAGCAACTAGACAGTGCATCAATGGTTGAAAAACGTCGTTTAACCATCCCTTTTGTACGGCAAACACTCGCCAATGGCTAAGACTACACTGACACTTGTCCTTCCTGGCCTTGCAACTATATTGCAACAAAAAATTAATGCCAATATCCTACCAAAATCATTAAAAACGATTACCTCAAAAGCACAATTTACCGTAGATGATTCAAATCTAACACGGTTATTATTTAATCTCTTTAGTGACACCCCTCTTGATTCAAGTGACTTGCCTTATACACAATTATTAAACACCGCTACGCCAGTTTTATGTGCCACACCCTGTTATCTGCATGCTGATCGCGATCGTTTATTATTGTTTGCCAACGAACATACGCTCACAACACAAGAAGCGCATGAGTTAATTAATGAGCTACAGGAATTGTTCGAAGAATTTAATGCCACGCTAATACAACATAAAACGGGCGAAATAATATTACAATTAAAAAGCTTACCTAATGTGCAGTTTTCAGCTTTAGCAGATGTAAATGGCAAAGCAGTGACACATTATTTACCCACTGGTGACGATAAAATTAACTGGGTACGCTTGTGGAGTGAAATTCAAATGAAGCTTTTTGAATCAAACTTTAATCAACAACGTGAATCAGCAGGTAAAATGCCGATAAACAGCCTCTGGTTCTGGGGAATGGGTGAGTTTAGTGCTAAATGCGATTACTGGCAAGATATACAGGGTAATCACCCCCTGCTTAAACAATTAGCCAAAGCCACATCAATATCAAAGACCTCAGGGCAACAGCTAAATGTGCTCGATGAACTAAACTTAGAAGCAGATTGGCAACAACAATTAGCACAATGGGAAAACGATATCCTTAAACCTGCATTGCAACAATGCCGAAAAGCTAAAATTAGTCAGCTGGTGCTTATTATTCCAGAACATGGAAAATATCTATTAACACCAGTCAGTAGCTGGAAGTTTTGGTGATAATTATGATTATTCCTGGTCGTCATTCCCGCATGTTGTTAGCGGGAATCTGTAGTTCCTTAATAACAGAGATTGATTATGATAAAGGCAACAAGGATGTCTAAAAAAATAACTACCAGAGATTCAACAGGCTGGCAAAATCTACCTAAAACATGGCCAGATAGCCTACGCCGCGTATTAGCTGCACGCGGTATTCAATCTGAATCTGATCTCAGTTATGAGCTAGCCGATCTGCCAAAACCAGACTTAATGATGGGCATGAATAAGGCCGTTCAACTACTCACACAGGCGGTCATGCAACAGTGGCGAATTATGATTGTGGCAGATTTTGATACTGATGGTGCAACAAGCTGTGCTGTTGCCATTCGTGGTTTAAAAGCAATGGGTGCTCAATACCTTGATTACACAGTGCCTAATCGCTTTGTGCACGGTTATGGCCTTACCCCTGAATTGTTAGCTGAAATCCCTGAAACAGAGCAACCTGATTTATTACTTACTGTTGATAACGGCATTGCCAGCATAGAAGGTGTTGAAGCTGCTCATAAACGCGGCATAAAAGTACTCGTCACCGATCATCACCTACCCGGTGAAACCTTGCCCAAAGCCGATGCCATTATTAACCCCAATCAAAAGGGAGATGAATTCCCCAGCAAAAATATGGCCGGAGTAGGGGTGTGCTTTTATTTGTTATTGGGCTTGCGCCAACAGTTACGAAGTCAAAATTGGTTTGAAGATCAAAAAATCGACATACCTAAACTGAATACATTATTAGACTTAGTAGCATTAGGCACTGTGGCAGATGTTGTGCCACTCGACAAGCTCAATAGAACCTTAGTCAATCTGGGCTTAGCGAGAATTAGAGCAGGGCGATCATGTGCGGGTATTAGCGCCTTGATTCAAATTTCAGGGCGTAATGCACGCCAACTTGCCGCACCCGATATGGGCTTTGCTATTGCACCAAGGCTTAATGCCGCCGGTCGTTTAGAAGATATGGGTATAGGCATAGAAACACTGTTAACCAACGACATAAACGAAGCAATAGACTACGCCGCCATGTTAGACGACATCAATAAACAACGCCGTGAAGTCGAACAAGATATGCAAAGCCAAGCCTTAACAATGCTTGAAACTATGTCATTTGATGCAGACGAACCACCACTAGGTTATTGTTTATTTAATGAACACTGGCATCAAGGCGTAATTGGTTTATTGGCGTCACGTATTAAAGAACGCCAACACCGCCCCGTAATCGCCTTCGCACTGGGTAATGAAGGTGAAATAAAAGGTTCGGCTCGCTCTATCCCCGGCATACATATTCGTGATGTTTTAGCATTAGTGGCAAACCAAGCACCGGCAGGTTTGTTAACCAAGTTCGGTGGCCATGCGATGGCAGCAGGTTTAACTATTGCCAAGCAAGACCTAGCCGCGTTTGAACAACACTTTCTAGCCGCACTAAAGCAAACGGTAGACCCCAGCGTATTACAGCAACAATTATTGGCAGATGGCGAATTAAAGCCCGATGAAATAGCATTACAACTAGCAGAATTACTACCCACAGCCGCACCATGGGGGCAAGGGTTTGCTGAACCACTATTTCATGGCATATTCACCATCATAGCCGTGCGAACAGTGGGGCAACAACAAGACCATTTGCGACTCACAATCGATAGTGGTAACGGCCAACAAATAACCGCAATGGCATTCAGGCAGCAACAACCTGATTGGCTAGAGAAGGGAGAGCAAGTCTTGCTACGTTATCGCCTCGCTGTCAATGACTATCGGCAACAGAAAACAGTGCAAATGCTCGTTGAAAACATCTTAACGGTTAATTAATCTGGTGTTGAAACTCTGATAATCGTCATCAGGCAGATTCAAACTCATCTTTATAGTCGTTAGGCTCACATTCACCGTCATCCAGCTAGGCATTCACACCGTCATTTACCCTGCGGTTACTTCGTTTCGGTAGGCTTACATTCACCGTCATCCCAGTAGGCCCAAAGTCACCGTCATCCCTGTAGGCTTTTAGCCGGAATCTATAAGCCACAAACCTAAAACATGAATCGCCACTATTTCACTAGACACTTTATAATGACCAAATAAAAGAGGGAGAGTGTCAATGATAAACAAGACAAAAGAGTGAAACAGATGCGAAAAACGGCCCTAGACTAGCCGCATAAAACATGATTAAAATACAAAGCGTGAATCACATCACACAAGGACAGGGAATAATGGAAACCATACACAGCAACTGTGATAATCCAAAACGACAACATCAAGCAAGCCGCTTGGTTTGGTTTTTATCGCTGGGCGGGATTAAGTATTGTGTCCCCAGAACTCCCCAGAACTCCAAGTATTGTGTCCCCAGAATACCGTGTCCCCAGAATACCCCCAGAATACCCCGTATTGCTTTGCCCAACTACATAGGCACTTCCAAATGATTTCTTTTGATCTTGACCAATTATTAATATTGATGGGGCCCCACCTTTTACGATTAATAGTTATGTTTTTTATCTTTTCTTTTTTATTAAAGAAGATTAAACATAACAAAAAGATAGCATTCATTGGTGCATTGATTGTCAACTTTATAATTATTCCTGCAACCGGAAGCCATCAACAATTAATTACTGATGAACAAATGTTGACACATTTCAAAGAACACCGATTTGAAATGGAAACACTGATGCATGATTATTTAACTAACCCTGAAGAATGGGGCAGTTTCAAAAATGCCTCACCTGAATTAAAAGCCTTGCAGAAAAAGGCATCTGTGGATCGGATGGCGTATAAATATAATGCTTGGCACGAAAACCCTTATTCACTTGAGGCCGCCATACAATATAGGCAAGATGTTAACGCTAGAATAATTGACACAGTACATGACAGAAGTCGACAGGATGTATATGTCAGTTTGACAGTAAAAGGGGCTCGTGTTTTTTATAAAAGATGGGCCAAGACGGCATACAAAGAATTTTTGTATATCCCGCAACTTGCCAAAGTGGAAAATGGCAAGTTGCTTTACCCCATTAGTGATATACATCCAGAACGAATTGGTTTTGAGGTGATTTCGGAGAGTTTAGATCAGGTGCCTGACTGGTTATTACCAGGTGACTGCACCATGAAACGCATTGACGACCATTGGTTTTTGTCGTTATGTTTAACATCTTAGAATTTAGAATTCTGGGAAGAATTCTGGGGACACAATACTTAATTATGCTACAATCCAACCATGGCACGATTAGCAAGGGTAATTTTACCCAACTACCCACATCATATTATCCAGCGAGGAAATCGTAGACAGGATGTTTTTTTCTCCGATG
>JALSLH010000041.1 GCA_026988435.1 Methylophaga sp. | reverse complement strand
GCTTTATGCTGAATATCATTGCTGGGCTTATCGCTTACTCACTTAAAGACAATAAACCATCGTTGAGAATTACGAGCGAAGAATTTAGTATGATGACTGTTTCTTAAACAGATCTGAGGTTAATAAGTAAAAATTAAAACCGGGTAACTCTAAGGTCATTGCCGCATTAGGGAATTGTTCTCGATACTGTTTACGTAAAGCGGCATCTTCTTTTGTTAACTCTGCTATAGCTAAACAAGTAATACGCGCTCTAGCGGTAGGCTCATCCATATCACTAGGATCAAAAATAGTAAGTGATACTTTCGGGTTAGCTTCAATATTCTTAGTGTGTTCTGCAAGGTGACTGATAAAAATAGCAATATCACCTTGTTCAGTGATTATGTATGGTGTGATTGAGCCAAAAGGAAAACCTTCTTCAGATTTTGAATGTGTTGAGAGCACACCAAAATTTTGTGATTGGATGAATTGTTTGGGATCGAGTTTTTTCATGGGGATAAGATCCAATTAACTTCTTTAGCTGTTGTTTTGCCTACTTTACAAAAACGTAAATCTTTTGGTATTTCAGCTCGTGTCGCAGATACAGGGACCCGCCCAGCCATGATTTCACAATATCGCTGTGGGTAGCGAGGGCGTTGTTCTGGCTTTGCATAACCTTCAGGATAAATAGGTAGGTTATTACGATAATCATATTTATCACTGGCACCGACGGTATGGAGTATTTCATGCGCCATAACAAGTGCATTTTGCTTATTTTGTTTTGGCAGTGAGTAGGCGTGGATAATACCGATTAAACCTTTTTGTAGGCCAAGAGAGTGTTCAAGTGCTTGGTTATTTTTGCCTTGATGGTATAGCACAAAGAGCCTAATGCGCTCCGTATTTGATTTGCTATCAGGCGTATTTTTATAAGCCCAGTAGCGTAATTTCATACTCCACCAGATAACTTGAAGTGTTGCATTGCGATCTTTGGGTGGGGAAGGAGGGTGTGCCATGACTGTTGAACCTAGACGTGTAATAATTGGCCTGACAACCGTGAGTTGGTATTGTTTTGCACCTTTGATAAAGAAATTATCTATATCGATAAACTGCTTTTTGGACAATGAATTAATATAAGCTTCCGTTGCAGCACTGCCATCACCATTTATAGGGAAAATGGTTACTTCAATGGGCTGATACCATGACGTAGTACCTAATCGTTGATTCTGGGTATAAATGGCAGCGAGCGCTAAAATTATGAGTAAGAATACAACGCGGAAATTTCTAAAACTAAATACTTTCATATGAGTATTATGAGAGGTGAACTTATTTCTGGCAATAAAAAAGGCCGGGAGGATAAATCCAACCGGCCTTTTTTGTTTTTGCTAAGTTCTACTTATGCTGGAAGAACATTCTCAGCTTGTGGACCTTTAGCGCCTTGAGTAACTTCCATCGTTACTGCTTGGCCTTCTTTCAATGATTTGAAACCATCTGCTTGAATAGCACTGTGATGTACGAATACATCTGGGCCACTTTCTTGCTCGATAAATCCAAATCCTTTTGCATCATTGAACCACTTAACGGTTCCTGTAACTTGATCTGCCATAACTACCTCAAAATTTTTAACTTGTGTAACTTAATATTTTAACTAACATTCTTAGAAGCTAGCTTACGTAACTCCTAACGAGAAGCTCTTCGCATTGTACACGTTTATTCATTTTAAGCCTAATCACCACACAAAATAACTGTATTTTATATTGAATTATAGCTATTAATTAAAATAAAATGTACGTAACCATATGATATTAAATGTTTTAATGTGAATTTCGATACGCGGTAGCATGTGAAGCCGAGATAACCTATTTTAGACTGAAATTTTAGATAAAAGTACATTTCGCGCAAAAAAAGGCGATAAAGCTTTATTCTGGAACGAAATCTTTAGGTGGTTCAGAGCCATCACCGAAGAAAAACTTCTCTAATTCTTCTTTTAGAAACTGTTGTGATTTTGGATCCGCCAATGAAAGGCGATTTTCGTTAATCAACATGGTTTGTTGGCTAAGCCATGATTGCCATGCTTCTTTTGAAACTGATAGGTAAATCTTTTTACCTAATTCACCAGGGTAGGGAGGAAAGTCTAGTCCTTCGGCTTCTTTATTTAGTTTTATGCAAGTAACAGTATGTGCCATGGCTATCTCATAATGATTGTATTAATAGTTTTACTGGAGCAGGTAAGCCCAGTTGTAATGCTTCGTCTATTTTAACCCATTTGAGATTACTATTGTCAGCGATGTAGTTTAAATTAGGTGTGCAGATCATTAGATGAGGATGAATATTAAGCTTAAAATGACTAAAAACATGTTTTATAGGGTCAAGAGACTGGGTGGTCTTCACCGAGAAGATTCTATTACGCTTGCAATAATCGTTGCTTTCATCAGCTGTTTTTGTTTCAGGAAAACTCCACAACCCTCCCCAAATACCGTGGCTATCACGCTTCTCAAGCAATATTTCACCATTAGATGATTGGGCAACAATCCAATGTATTTGTCGAGTAGGAATTGTTTTTTTAGCTTTAGGCGTGGGGTATTGGGTTGGATCACCTTGTTCTAATGCTTGGCAATCGCTGTTAAGCGGACATGAGGAACAATTAGGCTTACTACGTGTGCATACGGTTGCGCCTAGATCCATTTGTGCTTGAATATAGTTAGCAAAATGATGTTGGGGTAATAATTGCTCGGCGTAGAGCCACAATTTAGTTTCAACTGCTTTATTACCGGGCCAGCCTTCAATGGCTGCGTATCGAGTTAATACACGCTTTACATTGCCATCAAGAATTGAAAAACGCTGATGATGACCTAGCGCCATAATGGCTCCTGCTGTTGAACGTCCAATCCCGGGTAAGGCTATTAAATCATCAAGAGTCGCTGGCATATTACCTTGATAAGATTCGCGAACGATTATTGCCGTTTTATAAAGGTTTCGTGCTCTTGCGTAATAACCTAGACCAGTCCAAAGCGCGAGCACATCATCAACGGATGCGTTTGCTAGGGCTTCGATATCAGGAAACTGTTGAATAAACCGTAAGTAATAGGGGATAACCGTATTAACTTGGGTTTGTTGCAACATAATCTCGGATAGCCAAACATGGTAAGGTGTAGCCTGTTGTTGCCACGGCAGATCTTTTCGACCTGACTTATCAAACCAAGTTAATAGTCGCTCACTAAAACTATTCAAAATCAGCTGATACTATTGTTAGAAAAAGCCTTTAAGTTTATCTTTTAATGCATCTTTAGCTTGGTCTTCAGCTGATTTAGCAGGTTTTTCTGGTTTTGCTTGTTCAGCCGTTTTACCATCAGTTGCTTCAGTAGTAGCAGGTTCCGATTTTTTGGAGCCAAGCACACCACCTAATAAACCACCCAAATCACCGCCTAATTTATCTTTAAGTTTATCAGCTATTTTTGCTTTGACTTCTTCTTTGGCTTTGTCTTTAAATAGGCTTGCTAGGTCAACGGTAGGTTTTGGGTTATCGAAGCTACCAGTAATTTTCACGGGAATGGTAAAGCCTTTTAAATCAGCCAGTTCTTTACCACCTTGGCCGGTTGCAGAGCTGATGATAGACACTTTTAAACCGTAATCGATACCTTCTTTAGGTAAGTTGATTTTGCCAGCGCCGTCAATACGTAATAATGGGGACTTAACCAGTAAGTCTTGATTATTAATAACACCATTTTTTGCAATAAATGAACCTGTCAGACTTGAAAAGTCAGTTTTCACAGGTTCATTTGACGTTATTTTTTTGCCGCCTAAAGCCGCTTTCGCTTTACGAATACTCTCAGCAATATTAACGCCTTTTATAGAGCCATCGGTAAAGGAAAAATTTCCGTTGCCACTTAGTGTTGCTTTAATTTGATCGACAGTAGCACCATTTCCTGTCAGTTTTGCTTGAGCATTTGCGGCACCAGAAAGTTTATCACTGCCATTTAAATCTTTTAATAAAGGACCGACCTGTACTCCTTTTAGACTTTCATTCAGAGCGAGTTTTAATGTTTTTCCTCTAGCATCTAGACTAACATTGCCTTTGTATTGTCCTTGATACATATTGGCGCTTAATGGTGCGAGTTTAATTAAGCCTTTATTTGCATTAAGTTCCAAGTGAATTTTTTCACTATGGGTGCCACTAATTTTCAATTTCCCAATATCAAAAGTACCCTTGGCATTGATTCCTCTTAATGCTTCTAGTGGCAATTTATCATCACTAGCTTTAGCCGGCGTTGGTTTGGTATCTGATGCGGCAGGTTTATTACTTGTTGGAGGCAAATAGCGATCAAGATCAATTTCATCTAAGACTAATTTGAATGTGATGGCAGGGTCAGAAAAATTACTTATGCCTAATTGGCCGCTTAGTTTAGTTTGGTCGAGTGTAACTTCTAAGTTTTGGGCGTTAAATCGTTTATTAGAAGCCGTAAAACCAGTAGTTAACTTCACTAATTCAAGTGTCGAGTTATCAGCCATTATAGGTAACTCTATGGCCAGCTTATTTGCCAATTGACGTAGGTTAAAAGGATTGACGGTAAGATTACCTGATATATCTGGCGTATCCGATGAAATCTTGCTTGCCTTAACATCACCATTAATCAACAGATCTTGTATTTGAACTGCTAATTGTGAAACTGCAACAGTTTGTTGTTCCATATTAGCAATAACATCGCCAGTTAAAGTAATGTCTGTTTTAGGGAAAGGTAATGCCTCACCTTCTGCATTAATGGTGAAATTTAGACCTGTTAGCGTATAAAGCTGCTTGGCTAAATCGAGCATTACATCTGAATCTAAGCTGATATGTGCCTTGACCTGAGGTTTAATGCTCGTTAAGTCAAAATTCATGTCTATGGTAGAAGACTTGCCGGGGGCTAGGGAGCCTGTTGTGAGGTTGAAATTGTTAATTTTATACTGTTGCGATGTGCTTGCATCTGTCCAGATAATATTTGCATTAGTAAGCTCGACACCGTCTATATTTATAGATGAAAGTGCAGGTTTATCGCTATTTGAATTAGCAGGTTTATCTTGAACCGCTTTATCGTCACTGGCAAGATCATCCCAGTTTGTTTTTCCTGCTTTATTTTTTTCTAAATTAAGAGTTAAACCATCAAGAAGAATGGTATCCATCACTAATTGTTTTTTTAATAAAGGCATTAACTTGATACGCACTTCGGTATTTTCTACTTTCACAAATTGTTCAGCTTTAAAGCCTTTTGCATTGCTCAATGAGAGTGGGCCTAATTCAAGTGCGACCCACGGAAAAACAGAGAGCTCAATATCACCATTTAAAGTGAGTGTTCGGCCTGTTGCTTTTTCTACCTGCTCAGAAATTTCTTCTTTATAATCATTCGGATCAAAGAAAAAAGGTAAGGCAATAAGCCCCGCTACAACAAGAATAATAAGAAAAATAATTATTTTAATCAAAGTGCGCATGGCTTTTACCCTTGTAATATTTTAGATTGTTGAAAAACTAAAATGATCATAGTGAAATGAATTATCAATTAATGTATTAATTGAGATTATATAGGTTTTATCATTTTCTGTAAGCTCAAACGCGTCATCAATATTGAGTAGGCCTTTTGGTGTTATTAGCGTATCAGCTTGCTTTTTATTTCGTAATAATAAAGCGGGTATTTGTTCAGGTTCATTTTCTACAAAGAAATGGATGGCAATTGGCTCTCCACGGAGTACTTCAATCCCCATTTCTAGATTACTTTGATCGAGACGCAACCAACGGACTAGTGCCAAGGATGAAGGCTTTTCATCCTCAAAAACACCATAAAAATCACCCACATCAAGATGACTATAAGGAATCTCTTTATTGCTGAGCATCATGCCGCCTAAGCCACGATTATGCAGCTCCCAATTGTTAGCAATATCGTATGAGCCAGTATGCAGGGCATTCTGAATATCTTCGAGGCCATTAATTAACTTAACTTGAATATCATCATCAGATTGAATACGTTTAAATTGGCGTTCATAAGAGTTGTTAAGATGGGGAATAACTTTTTTTAGCAATTGGATTTCTGAAGTATAAACAGTGTCGTCAGGTGAAGATGCGGCTAATTGGAATATTCTTTCAATAGAAATTAATGCTGAATGTGTATTAAAAATACGGAGCTTAGGCAAACTACGTTCTTTATGTGTCATTCTATCTAATGAAGTAGGAATATGATCACTAGTAAGATCTAGACAGAAAAAACCTCCCATTAGGGTATCTTTGTTGGGCTGTTTTTGGTCTTCTGAGAGTAAATTAATGGTTATTTTTTTTGTATATTTAGCCATAAGTCGATATAGCTTTAATACATCGACCTTAGTCAGGCGGAAGGGATCAGCAATGCTGGTAAGAATAATTTGGTTGTATATGCTAGAAAATGAGAGTGATGCTCGATCATCTTTGGTAGAAACTTGAGTTTCCAATACTTTTGCTGCCTCGCAGCACAAATAAAGCTGGTGCAATGTATTTATTGATGCAGCTTGAGAGCTTCGAAGAAAGCAGTATGAATGTAATAAATTTAAGCTACTATATTCTGCTACTCGGTTGATAGTTAGTAAAAATGACTCTTTCGATTTTGGATGGTTGCCTTGATGATAAGCCTCCATAAATAAGATTTTATAACCTATCGTGAGTTCATCAATTAACATCGCTAATGCTTGCACAGATTTTAAATAATCATCCTGAGATAACTCTTTAAGTAAATTTACTCTTGCTTCCCAACCACGCATTAGTTGAAAGGTCGATTTACGATAGATCTCAAGTAATATTTGGCGTGTTTTTGATGGGATAATAAAACGGTTTAGAGGTATGAGATTATCTAATACCGCGCTTATCAGTGCATTATCATTATGGCCAGCGAGCAGAAGCTTTAAGGTTTGTTTTAATTCAACGTGATCTATTATTAAATCAGTTTGTATTTCTGTTTGCTCAGGTAACGCGAAATTTATAGATGGCAAATCACGATGAGCCGATTGTTTACGTGTCAGGCGTTTAGAAACAGAACTTAGAATAGATTCTTTTTCTTTAACAATGGGTTCAGCTTCAGTATTTTCAGCCGCATAGATGTCTTGTAAGGCTATTTCTTCGGGAGAGTGATTTTTTAATCTTGTGGATAAGTGAATTTGCTTTGCAGCTGTATCAAGTACTTCGGAAAAGCTCTTTGTACGTAATGGCTTTTTTAAAACAATATCTACAGCAACGTCCACATCTAGATTAGTGGAGAATAAAACGGACATGCCATCTGAACTAGAATGATTTTGCCATGCGGAAATGCTACTTTCTGATTCAAACGAATAAATATACAGATCAGCAGAGCCTGATAATACAATTTCCCAATCGTGTTTACGTTGAGATTTTGTTAAGTGAAACATTGACTTGATTGAGCCAATATCACCATCATTTAATTCACAAAGTTTAATTTTTAACGTTGACATTAAAGCGGTACCCTAGTGGATCTTCTGAACAAGTCATGCACGAAATAGCTTGCGTCAAAAAGATTTAGTTTTAAAGCCTGCCCCGTACTTGATACGGGGGCGAAAAACGCAGGTAATAGCGAGCTATTACAAAGTTTTTTAACGCAGAAACTGGATGTTTTAGGCGTGAGATATGAGTTCATGACTTGTTCAGAGGCTCCTTAAACATCCTGTTCTTTTTCATTCCAAATTCTTACAGTTCTGATTGTGTTATCGGCCGTTTGAATGACTTCAATAATATAATTTTCAATACGCAAACTGACACCTGCTTCAGGAATACTTTCTAATAATTCTAAAATTAGGCCATTGATCGTTTTCGGGCCATCGGTAGGCAAGCTCCACTGATTATGACGATTTATTTCTCGAATAGTTGCTGAACCATTAATAAGATAACTGCCATCTTCTTGGGGATGAATATCTTTATCTTCATCGATCAAATCAGAGGTAAATTCGCCGACAATTTCACGGAAAATATCTTCTAACGTAATCAAACCCAGCATATCACCATATTCATCGACCACGATACCTGTACGACGGCGTTGGCGCTGAAATTGAATTAATTGCACATTGAGAGGAGTGCCTTCAGGTACAAAGTAACTTTCTTTAACAATATTGCTTAACGATTCTTTGGTGAAATTGTCCTGTGCTAGCAAATGAAGTGTTTTTCTCACATGCAATATACCAATAAGATTATCCATATTATCTTCATATATTGGCAGACGAGTATGACTACAATGTGAAAGCTGTTTAATAATATCTGGCAATGCGGCATTGATATCTAAGCCTTCGATTTCATTTCTGGGGGTCATAACATCATCGACGGTGACTTTTTCAAGATCCAAAATACTCACCAACATTTCTTTATGTCGTTTAGGTATCAAGCCACCGGCTTCAATCAGAGCGATACGGAGCTCTTCTCTATTAATTGCTGATGTTGAAGATTCAACAGCTGAAACGCCAAATAAAGACAGTAAATAATTGGTAATAAGATTGGTAAACCAAACCAAGGGATAAAGCAAAAACAACAGCGGTTTTAAGATAAAGCTGGCAGGAAATGCAACACGCTCAGGATGTAACGCTGCTAAGGTTTTAGGCATTACCTCGGCAAACAATAATACAATTAAGGTGAGCGCAAAAGTGGCAATAACAATCCCATTTTCACCATATAATTTAATTCCAATTACAGTGGCAATCGATGCGGCAAGGATATTGACAAAGTTATTGCCTAATAAAATTAAACCTATCAGGCGATCGGGACGTTCTAATAATTGGCTGGAACGAATGGCTCCAGCATGCCCCTCATTTTCTAAATGACGTAATCGATAACGGTTCAGAGACATTAATGCTGTTTCAGAACTAGAAAAAAAGGCCGAAAGAAGCAGTAAGATAAACAGAATAATAAATAAAAGGGAGAGCGAGGTACTTTCAAGCATCAGTTAATAATATATTCCAAAACAAATCGGCTACCAGAGTAAGCTAATAATAAAAATATAAAACCAATTAATATCCATCTAATCGCGGTTGCCCCTCGTAAACCATTCTGCCAACGTTGCCATAATAATATTGCAAACACACACCATGCTATAAGCGATAAAAGTGTTTTATGTGCAAGGTGCTGAGCAAAGATATCATCAATAAAAAATGCACCCGCAATAAGCCCTATGGAAAGTAAAATGAAACCGCTGGTGATAAGTTGAAATAAGGTGGTTTCCATTGATTGTAATGGCGGTAGCTTTTGTATTAGTCCAGCAATATGTCGTTGTTTTAATTGTTGTTCTTGAATGGATAACACAATAGCCTGAATTGCCGCTAAAGCGAATAAACTATATGCGGCTAGTGAAAGTAAAATGTGCCACTCTAATGCTGGGTCTAACAGTGCGCGCGCCTCTTCATGAGGTAATGATATTTTTAGAATAAGGCTTAAAGCAACGATGGGATAGACAATGATCCCCGGTGGCGCATTAGGCGTTTTAGCGCCCCAAATAAGAGCAGTCAGAGCCATCAGCCAAGCAACAATAGATAGGGTGGTAAATAAGTTTAATACCCAGCCATTTTCCATGGTCAGCATAATATCGGCACCATGGAAAATCAGCGCAAGCACCGTCAAAATACCCACAGGTAATAACGATACTGAGGCAGGTTGATCACGCTGTACAAAGCGGCGGATCAATAGTGCTGTGCAACAGAGATAAAGCAGAAAGGCGAGTGAATTGGCGATTGCCACTAGTTCTCACTCCTTATATTGATAGGCATAGTTTTATACAAAATCATCGATGTAATCTTAATTAGCATACTATATCAGTTATAATCATACTCATTATATATAAAAGATAACTATAAGGTGAACCATGTTCGATAGTTTGACAGATAGACTTGGCAGTACATTACAAAAGCTACGCGGCCAAGGCCGGATCACAGAAGATAATGTAAAAGAAAGTATGCGTGATGTGCGCATGGCATTGCTTGAGGCAGATGTAGCTCTGCCAGTTGTGCGCGAATTTATCAATAATGTAAAAGAACGCGCAATGGGGCAAGATGTCCTGCGCAGCCTTACACCGGGCCAAGCCTTAATTAAAATAGTTCAAGATGAATTAACCGCGGTAATGGGCGAGGCAAATGAAAGTCTCGATCTCAGCACACAACCACCGGCCGTTATTTTGATGGCAGGTTTACAAGGCGCGGGTAAAACAACCAGTGTTGCAAAATTAGCTCGCTGGTTAAAAGAACGTGAAAAGAAATCGGTCATGGTCGCCAGTGCCGATGTTTACCGTCCTGCGGCGATAGAACAGTTAAAAACATTATCAGCCGAAGTGGATGCGCAATTCTTCCCCAGTCAAATCGATCAAGATCCGGTTGAAATCGCCCGTGCGGCAGTAGAACAAGCCAAGCTACAATTAATTGATGTAGTCATTATTGATACCGCAGGTCGTCTGCATATTGATGACGATATGATGACCGAAATCAAAAATATTCACGCGGCAATCAACCCGATCGAGACCTTATTCACAGTTGATAGCATGACAGGTCAAGATGCGGCGAATACCGCCAAAGCGTTTAATGATGCTTTGCCATTAACCGGTGTGATTCTAACTAAAACAGATGGTGATGCACGCGGTGGTGCGGCACTATCAATTCGCCATATCACCGGCAAACCGATTAAATTTATGGGTGTCGGTGAAAAAACTGATGCCCTAGAACCCTTCCATCCTGATCGTTTAGTATCACGCATTTTAGGCATGGGCGATGTCTTGTCGCTGGTGGAAGAAGCACAACAGAAAATGGACAAAGGCGCGGCTGAAAAATTAGCTGGCAAACTTAAAAAAGGTAAAGGTTTTGATTTAGATGATTTTCGCGATCAACTCCGCCAAATGAGCAATATGGGCGGCATCGGTTCAATGATGGATAAAATGCCGGGCATGGCCAATATTCCCGCCGCTGCAAAAGCACAAGTCAATGATAAAGAAACCGGCAAGCTAGAAGCCATTATTAACTCAATGACGCCAAAAGAACGCAAACGCCCAGATATAATCAAAGGCTCACGTAAAAAACGTATTGCCGCAGGTTCAGGCACCCAAATTCAAGATGTAAATCGCTTATTGAAGCAATTCAAGCAGATGCAAACCATGATGAAAAAAATGAACTCAAAAGGTGGTATGAAGAAGATGATGCGTGCCCTAGGTGGAAAAATGCCCATGGGTGGTGGCGGTGGAATGCCTTTTTAGGGTTCAAACTTATGATAGATAAAGCTTGTAAAAATCAATCGAGACTCACTCTAATTCTCATTAAAAACAAGTTATAAATACTATGAAATATTATACGTATATAGCTTTTCTCCTCCCTATAAGCATAATGATACTGTCCGGGGTAATCACTTACTTAATACCAGGTTGTGATGTCGATAGTGGCCGAGGAGCTTCTCAGCAATGCGGCGTATTAGGTCCGTTTCTTAGTGCTGGTATTTTAGGTGGTTTCATGTGGTTTATGTTTGGTTTGTTCGGTTTAATACCTGTATCGTTTATTATTTTCCTTATCAATAAATTTTCTGATAATGGCATTGAAGCTGAAACTAAACAATCACCAGATCCATTTGACTTTTTAAAGGACGATGAGAAATAAAAAAGGAATCAGGCAAATCACTAGGATCGGACTCGTTTAATTTAGCTACTTTTATGGTGCTACCTCATTAAAATTCTTAATCTGATGCATTCGCTCATGTAAAATGGTGACAATACCCACTTCGCCACTGCTTAGATATTTCCAATAGATAAAGTGCTTTTGATATTTTAAGTAAAACCCGCTAACACCAAATTCAGCAGGTATAGGGCGTGACAATACCGTTTTTTTAGCGACCTTGGCAAACGTATCAAATAAGCCTTCAATATAATTATTAGCGTGTTGCTGCCCCCATTTATTGACGCTATAACGATATATTTCATCAAGCCTAAACGAGGCGGCATCTTGTAATAAAAATGTTGCCATTTTTTAAAGGGTGTTTCTGCTAATTATATCTGCGGCGGTAACGGGTGAATATGTTGTGTCTGGCGCTGAAAAAGCTAATGTAAGCTCTGCTTTTAGGCGCTCAAATATTTGTTTCTCGGCACGTTCTTTATCATGTCGGATAAGGTTGCGGACATATTCACTGATATTTTCATAATCACCATTATTACCCACATTACTTGCCACAAAATCGCTTAACTCACCATTTAAACGAACGGTCATTGTTGTTTGTGTCATAATTTACTCCGTGATGCTTGGATTGTATTCAATATAATTAATATGTAATACAAAGTCAATTGACCAACCCTAATTGAATAGGATGCTTTTTGAATGTGAAACGGTAATTGACAGACAAAGTTAATTTAAACTTCCCAAACACTAAATACTTGCGTAGAATATATCTGTTTTTCGATCCAGTTTTTTACAGGCAGGAATATGGTCACAATTAGATTATCTCGCGGCGGTTCAAAGAAACGCCCTTATTACACAGTAGTAGTAGCAGATTCACGTAACAAACGTGATGGTCGTTGCATCGAACGTATTGGTTTTTTCAATCCTTTAGCTAAAGGCCAAGAAGAAGTTTTACGTTTAGATTTAGATCGTGTTGCGCACTGGGTAGGTTTAGGTGCTCAAACTTCTGATCGCGTATCAAAACTTGTTAAGCAAGCGAAAGCAGCTTAAATAAGAAGAAAGATTTCAGTTATGAGTACTTCCGAGGAATTTATTCCGGTAGGGAAAATATCTGGGGTCTTTGGCGTGAAAGGTTGGATGAAGATATTTTCATTCACTGACCCACGCAAAAACATTTTAAGTTATTCACCGTTATATATGTCACAACGTGGCGAGTGGATAGAAGTAAAAGTAATGACGGGCCGTGTTCAAGGAAAAGGCATTGTGTTAAGCCTTGAGAATGTAACCGATCCTGACCAAGTTTTACCATTAATTGGTAATGAGTTGGCGATTACTAAACAACAGCTAAAACCTGCTGGCAATAATGACTATTATTGGTCACAGTTGATTGGCATGGCAGTGGTGAATAGGCAAGATGAACCACTCGGTATTGTTGATAGCTTGCTTGAAACCGGCGCACATGATGTGTTACAGGTGATCGAGGCAGAACAAAAAACGCAACGTTTGATTCCATTTGTGATGGATGAGATCGTTGATTCAGTTGATTTGGATAATAAAATTATTCGAGTTGATTGGGAATTAGATTACTAACATTTAGTCTGAGGTAACAAAAATGCGACTTGGCGTTGTGTCCTTGTTCCCTGAGATGTTTGATGCAATAACGAAGTATGGCGTGACAGGTCGGGCGGTAACGCAAGGCAAGTTAAGCCTAGATTATTGGACTCCACGTGATTTCACGATGGATAAGCATCAAACGGTAGATGATAGACCTTATGGCGGCGGCCCCGGCATGGTGATGAAAGTTGAGCCATTGCAACAAGCCATTCGTGCTGCAAAGCAGCAATTAGGCGAGCAAACTAAAGTGGCTTATATGTCACCGCAGGGGCGCAAGCTTGATCAACAAGGTTTAAAAAAATTAGCAACAAGAGAAGCGATGATTTTTGTTGCAGGACGATATGAAGGCATTGATGAACGCCTGATTAGCGAAGAAATTGATGAGGAATGGTCGATTGGTGACTATGTTCTCAGTGGTGGTGAACTTGCCGCAATGACCATCATTGATGGCATGGCAAGATTGTTACCCGGCGTGTTAGGTGATGAAGAATCAGCACAACAAGATTCTTTTATGGATGGTTTATTAGATCACCCGCATTACACACGACCAGAATTGTTAGCCGAACAGACAGTGCCAAAGGTGCTGTTGAGCGGTGATCATGAGGCGATACGAAAGTGGCGGCTCAAGCAAGCTTTAGGAAGAACGTGGTTGAGGCGGTCTGATCTGTTGGAGGCGAAGTCATTGTCCAGCGAACAGAGTGCATTATTAGAACAATTTATTGCTGAGTATAATACCGGCAAAAATGAGTAGGATTTTAGGAGTAGTATATGAGCAATATTATTGATCAAATTAACGCGGAGCAAATGAAACAGGATCTTCCTGATTTTGCACCAGGCGACACTGTTGTTGTAGGCGTAAAAATTAAAGAAGGCGACCGCGAACGTGAACAAGCATTCGAAGGCGTAGTTATTGCCGTTCGTAACCGTGGTTTACATTCAGCATTTACAGTGCGTAAAATTTCAAACGGTGTGGGTGTTGAGCGTGTTTTCCAAACTCACAGCCCTGCAATCGCGGGTATTGAAGTTAAACGTCGTGGTGATGTTCGCCGCGCCAAACTTTATTACTTGCGTGAGTTAACAGGTAAGGCAGCACGAATTAAAGAAAAACTAGGCTAAAAAAACGGTTCAACTCACCGTTTAAATTCATCATTTCTGCGTTTAAAAATGGGCACTCACACGTGTGAGTTTACATTTTTTGCCTTGAACTGATAAATTTTAACGGCAATTTGAACAGTTTTTTGGATCTATCTTGATCCCGTCTGTAAAATAAAGAAGGGTACAACTATTTTAGTTGTGCCCTTTTTTGTATTATAGGGCTATGGAATTTCAAACAATTTTTAATGCACCTTTTGGTCCTATTAGACTTCATGCGGATGAATATGGTCTGCAACAGATTGAATTGTTTCCAATACCATCAAACGTTGCTAACCGAGCATCTACTATTTTGCAGCAACTTGAGCAACAGTTAACAGTTTATTTCTCTAATGCCCAGATACAATGGGAAATATCTTTACCTACAAAAGGCACAGCTTTTCAGCAGAAAGTATGGCGTTATATGCAAGCGATACCTGTAGGTGAAACACGTAGCTATGGTGAGGTAGCTAAAGCGCTCAATTCTTCCGCTCAAGCTGTGGGTAATGCCTGTCGTGCTAATCATTTTCCAATTGTTATACCTTGCCACCGAATTGTTTCTAAATTGGGCTTAGGCGGTTTTGCAGGCCAAACTTCAGGTGACAGCATCAATGTTAAGAGGTGGCTATTAGATCATGAGCGCTGATACGATTTCTCATCATCTACAACCTTTTCTTGATTCATTATGGTTAGAATCAGGTTTAAGTAAAAATACGGTTGAAGCATATCAGCGTGACCTTTTAGGTTTTGCAGCTTGGCTCAAAGAATCGGATATTGATTTAGTGGCGGCGACGCGCGAACATATTTTGGAATACCAAGGCATCCGAATGCGTGAAGGTCGCAAAGCCCGCAGTGAAGCCCGATTACTTTCAACCTTACGGCGTTTTTATCGCTATTTATGTCGTGAAGAAATTCGTGATTCTGATCCAACAGCAAAAATTGAGTCGCCGCGTTTAGGTAAACCCTTGCCTAGTAGCTTGACAGAAGATGAAGTGGAAAGTTTATTAGAACAGCCTGATACATTAGTACCGTTAGGTTTGCGGGATAGAACGATGCTTGAAGTTTTGTATGCAACCGGCTTACGCGTATCAGAATTAGTGTCATTGACATTTGAGCAAGTAAATATGCGCCAAGGTTTGATTCGCTGTGTGGGTAAAGGAAATAAGGAACGATTAGTGCCTTTAGGTGAAATAGCTTTAGACTATTTGCAACGTTTTATTGTAGAAAGCCGCCCTGTTTTATTAAAAGGTAATGTGAATGAGGATTTATTCCCTACGCAACGCGGCAAGGCGATGACACGGCAAGCCTTTTGGTATTTGATCAAAAAATATGCAAAACAAGCGGGCATTGAAAAAGACTTATCGCCACATACGTTACGTCACGCTTTTGCAACACATTTATTGAATCATGGGGCCGATTTGCGCGTAGTGCAATTATTATTAGGGCATTCAGATTTATCTACTACACAAATTTATACTCATGTAGCAAAAGAACGGCTAAAAAGTTTACACGCGCAACATCATCCACGAGGTTGAGATCTTAAACTAATTGTCATTGCCTAATTCTTATATACCCAAATTACTTGAAGATGCAGATTTCAGAGCTTAGCACGAAGGTCAGAACAAGGCGCAATGTGAAGGCAATGACTAGTCCTTG
>JALSLH010000040.1 GCA_026988435.1 Methylophaga sp. | reverse complement strand
CTTACAAATATGATTGTTTTAAGTTTAGATGCTAAGGATAAATTCTTCATACGAGATTCCTTTATCTGTAAGAATGTTAGTTACTAATTCTAACGATGCTTCAATAGCATTTTTAGAACCAGCTTTTTGTTCGGCCATTAACATCTCTTT
Source organism: Methylophaga sp. (assembly GCA_026988435.1). Taxonomy (GTDB): domain Bacteria; phylum Pseudomonadota; class Gammaproteobacteria; order Nitrosococcales; family Methylophagaceae. The sequence goes on along the minus strand of JALSLH010000040.1, from coordinate 54,419 downwards.
ATAGAGCCCCGAAATAACATCAATACTCCCTGGCTTTGGCTTTCTTCTAACAGAATAATAACCTATCACCTTACCTTCAGGATTATATGATGGTGTAACGTTTGCAAAAACCCAGTAAAACCCACCATCTTTAGACATGTTTTTTACATAAGCGAATATTTCCTGCTGCTGAGAAAGCGTATCCCATAACAACTTAAAGACACCTCGTGGCATATCAGGATGACGAATAATATTATGCTGTTTACCAATTAATTCATCTTCTGAATATTTAGAAAATTCAATAAAAATTCTATTTGCATAAGTCAGAACACCCTTGGTATCCGTTTTTGAGACAATAAAGTCATTTTCTCTCATGACCTGCTCTTGGTTGGTGGGTTGTACATGATATTTCATCTATTACTTTCCATTTAATTATTAGAAGGCACAGTGCCATAAAATAAATTCCACATTTTATATGCAGGATTTATTCCAATAAATAATGAAAAGCAGGAGGTTTAGTTATTAAATTACTACTAAAGTCGCTTAGAAAAGCGATTATGGTGTATTAGGCTTTTGATTTCCAACTAGCTAAATACGGCAATTGAGTTTGATTTTTTATACTTGTTGTAGATGCGCACAGCAAACAAAACTGAAAGTATAACTATATAAACTAGTGGTTCTGTTTTATCTAATTTAACCAGCATATAAAAATGAATAGAACTAGCGATAGCTATGAAATACGTTAGGCGATGGAGCCTTTTCCAACGCTTGCCACCTAAGCGCTTAACCATTGCATTATTAGATGTGATTACTAATGGGATTAAAGCTGTAAAAGTAAAAAATCCTATCGTAATAAACGGCCGTTTGATAATATCAGTGATGATATCGTTAATATCGAAGAACTGATCTAACCAGAGATAAAGCAACATATGAAGTGTGGCATAAAAAAACACATATAAACCTAGCATACGCCGTAATGTTGTCAATTTATTCCAGCCCGTTAACCAACGTAGCGGTGTTATCAATAATGTTATCCACAAAAAACGTAAGGCCCATAAGCCCGTTTCACGTGTAATTGCCTCAATTGGGTTTGCACCCAACTGATTAGTTAATAAGGCATACGTAAGCCAGACTGCCGGAATTAAACTGGCAACAAATAAACTGATTTTTAGCTTTGACATAAGTTTAGAAGTTTTTTGTTAAATCCATACCCGTATATAAGCTTGCAACTTGTTCTTCGTATCCATTAAACATTTCTGTTTTACGTTTCAAGAACTCACCTAAACGTCGTTCTTTGCTTTGGCTCCAACGAGGGTGAGGCACATCAGGATTTACATTAGAATAAAAGCCATATTCTCTTGGACCTGCTTTCATCCAAGCCGAATTGGGCATCTCTTCAACAAAACGAATTTTTACAATTGATTTGATATTTTTAAAGCCATATTTCCACGGCACCACCAATCGGATAGGTGCGCCGTTCTGACCTGGCAATTCACTACCATATAATCCCACCGCTAACAAAGTAAGCGGATTCATTGCTTCATCAATTCGCAAGCCTTCTGTATAAGGCCAATCCAATACATTACGTTTGATCATTATTTCAGGATCATAAAACGTTGTGAACTCAACATATTTTGCCCTTGAGTTAGGCTGTGCCCGCTTAATCAAATCTGCTAATGGGAAGCCTACCCATGGAATCACCATTGACCAACCTTCTACACAACGAAATCGATAAATACGTTCTTCTAGTGTAAAGGGACGAATTAAATCATCATAATCATATTCACCCGGCTTATCACACTCCCCTTCTATGGATATACGCCATGGCGTTGATTTATCAGGAAAGTCTATATTTTTTAGTCTAAGCGCTGGATCAGACTTACCTGTTCCAAACTCATAATAGTTATTGTAAGTCGTGGCAGATTCATAACTTGTCGGCTCTTCATCCGTTGAATAAGGACTTTTCTTTAGATCTAAATAAGTCGCTTCGGGCATACCTGACTTAGCGCTAACCATTGAAAAAGGTAATAAACTTGCCGTAGCAATAGCCGCTGTACCGTTTAAAAACTTTCTGCGATCAAGATAGACTTGATGATCAGTTATTTCACTTGCCGGCAATTCACCTAGTCTTTTTTTACGAATGAACATGTATTGTCTCCAGATTTAACAATTTGAGAATTTTCTAGCAATCCAATAATCAGCACTGACATATTTACCTGCACCAATGAAAAATAAAGTCAACAGCATAATGAAATAGGTAGTAGCAAATTCAATACCATTATTAAGCACAACAAAGTTACCCTGCTCCGTTAACCATTCATAGTTACCATGCTCTTTCAAAATACTCCGCGCTGCTGCAACTTGAGATCCTGCTGAATCTGAAATAGCCAACCAACCGTTATCTAAATGCACCGTTAGTGCTGCTACAATCATTGTTGCCATTAACGGAATAGAAACCCAGCGCACTGCCAGACCTAAGACCAGTAAGATAGCACCAAAATATTCAGCACTCCATGCTAAATGAGCCATAATCTCAGGAAAGGGCATGCCTAACGAACCGCCAAACCAATCAATAGTGCCCTGCAACGAACTCTCACTATCAAAAGGATTCCACTTATGATTTGCCGCCATCCAAAATACTGGCGCTAAATATAAACGTAATGCTAATGGAGCTAGGAAATCCACCGCTCGCGTCTTATTTAACAAGCCTTGAAATGTATGCGCAATTTTACATATAAACATCGTGCTTCTCCTAAATTTGGATAGCTCTACTAATTACACCCTGTTATAGCTTGAAATTAATATAACTTACCATTATAAAAAAGGGCTCCGCAGAGCCCCCTTTCATTATTTTCTGCTCGAATAAAGACGGTTATTTTTTGTCAGCACCGCATTTTGCTTCACCACATTTGCCTTCAGCTTTTTTCTTATTAGCACCACATTTTGCTTCGCCGCATTTACCTTCTTCCATTTTTTCTTTCATCTTAGCGCCACATTTAGCTTCAGCCTCTTTACCCATATTTTCGCCACATTTAGCTTCAGCATCTTTCTTCATATTTTCACCGCATTTAGCTTCGGCATCTTTCTTCATATTTTCGCCACATTTAGCCTCATGTTCTGCTTTCATTTTAGCGCCACATTTAGCTTCAGCCTCTTTTTTCATATTTTCGCCACATTTTCCTTCGGCAAGTTGCATATAACCACTAGACAATTCAGCAGATGAAAATGGATTAGCAGTCTCAGCACTAGCCATCATCGGAGTGAGTGCAAGACCTGCTGTTAATGCAGCGCCAGTAACTAGGGCGATTGTTTTTTTATTAGTAGTAATAGACATCATAAACTTCCTATAGTATTGTGAAAAATAATAATAACCGGTCATTCATGACTCAGCTTGCTAACATAGACCCCCCTAAAATGGATTTGTTACAAAATCGAATGAAATTTTTTTCAAAATTAAAATCACGGGATGAACAACGATTAATTAAACAGTTAATTGACGGGGAAAAACTTGCTTTTGAAAAAGTGGTTTCAGAATACCAAAACCTCATGATATCAGTAGCTAGAGCCATTGTTGGTGAAGCTTTTGCTGATGAGGTTGTGCAAGATGCCTGGATCTCGGCTATTAAAGCATTACCAAAGTTTGAAGGTCGCTCATCATTAAAAACATGGTTACTTCATATCGTAAGCAATGGTGCAAAGAGCCGTGTTCGCCGTGAAAATAGGCATAGCTCTTTAGATGAAGGCTGGCAATCAGTATCCTCTGACAAATTCGATAATACCGGTCATCGATATGATGATGTATTTGCATGGGAACAAGCGACACCTGAAGCAATATTGGCCAACGATCAATTGCAAGAGATTATAGAACAAAGCTTCCAGAAATTACCTGCCCAACAACGAGCCGCCTTAACACTATACGATCTTGAAGGCATCGAAATGAAAGAAATTTGTAACATCTTAGATGTGTCCGCGTCTAATGTACGGGTATTACTACACAGGGCTCGAACAACATTGCATCAAAGCATCGAAAAATATCAGGACAATAAGTAAATGTATCAATGTAAAGACATTGCAGATGAAGTGAACAACTATATTGATGGCGATCTCCCGCTATCTAAACGTGTGGGCTTGTTTTTTCATCTATTAGTTTGCAGTTGTTGCCGTAATTATTTACAACAAATTCGTTCTACGATTTCTGTGATTACCGTTTCCAAACCTAAAGAAGATGATAATACTGATACACAAGCATTAGCTGAGAAACTACATGATCTGTGTAAAAACCATGATCATTGACGCCTCTTAACGCTTAGCGCCTATTTGGTGTTTATCTTTCCATTCACTATAAGGCATTCCATAAACATGCTCTCGTGCTTGATCATAATCAATGTCTAAGCCTTTATCCTCTGCTGCAGCCATATACCATTTAGCTAAACAATTACGGCAAAATCCTGCAAGCTCCATTAAATCAATATTTTGTACATCAGTACGCTCTTGTAAATGACTTGTTAAGCGACGAAATGCAGCAGCCTCAAGTTCTAACTGTGTTTGTTTATTCATTGTTTTCCTCATATAAAAAGCACCGTACCTCATGGTTCTTAGATAGTTCGGTTTGGTTTGGGTATTTTTGCCGACAAATTGGCATGGCTTGTGGGCATCGTTGATGAAAATGACAACCCTCTGGTGGATTAGTGGCTGAGGGTAACTCACCTTCTAAACGAATGATATCACGCTGCTTATCTTTATCTATTTCTGGAACAGCGGCCAACAAAGCCTGTGTATAGGGATGCTTTGGTGAGTTTAGTACTTGCTCGCGTTCACCTTGTTCGACGATACGCCCTAAATACATCACTGCCACACGATGTGCTAGATAGTTTACTACAGCAATATTATGACTAATGAATAAATATGTTAAGCCATATTCATGCTGAATATCGCGCAATAAATTGAGTATTTGTGCCTGTACAGAAACATCTAATGCACTAGTTGGCTCATCACAAATAATCACTTTAGGATCAGCTGCTAAAGCCCTTGCAATGCATATGCGTTGACGCTGCCCCCCTGAAAACTCATGAGGATAGCGATGTTTTATATCTGATGGTAAACCAACTCGTTCTAATAATTCGCTGACTTTGTTTGATTTAGCTGAAGAATCAATTTGTTCTCGCTTCGCTAACATGCCCTCTTCAATAATTTGAGTAATAGTCATTCTCGGGTTCATTGATGAAAAGGGATCTTGAAATATCATTTGTATCGCTGCACGATACGACTTTAGTTGTCGCTCCGATAATCCATTCAATTTACTGCCAAGGTAATAAATATGTCCATCCGTTATAGGTATTAATTGTAAAATCCCTTTTGCAAAACTTGTTTTTCCACAACCTGACTCCCCCACTAATGCAACAGTCTCGGCCTCATTTAATGTTAAACTCACATCATCTACAGCGCGCACATTGCCGACTATTCTTTGTAATAAACCTTTGCGAATTGGAAAATATACAGATAGTGATTTTAGTTCTAACACTATTTTTTCTGTTGCTATTACTTCAGACAATGGAGATAAATGATCTGCTCTTTTACCCAATATATTTTTTTGTAAACCTTCCCCATTAAATAAATGGCAGCGTACGCCCTGTTCGTCATTTTCATACCACTTAGGGGGTTGATTATGACAGTGCTGCTCAGCATGTTCACAACGGGCTGCAAACCGGCAGCCTTTAAATTCTTGATCTAGCTTAGGCACTTGCCCTTTGATGACTGTGAGCCGCTGTTGTCGTTTTTGTTGTGTCGGCAAAGCCTCAAATAGTTTTTGTGTATAAGGATGTAGTTGGTTTTTGAAAAACTGTTCGCTCGATCCTGTTTCAACAATCTGCCCCGCATACATAACGGCCACATGATCGGCCATTTGAGCAACAACCGCTAAGTCGTGACTAATCAGTAGTATTGCCATGCCTGTTCTAACTTGAATGTCTTTTAACAAATCTAATATCTGTGCCTGAATAGTGACATCTAAGGCTGTGGTTGGCTCATCAGCAATCAATAGCTCAGGTTCACCGGCTAATGCCATTGCAATCATAACCCGCTGCTTCATGCCGCCCGATAATTGATGAGCATAAGCATTCATACGCTGTTGTGGATCAGAAATCCCCACCGATTCTAATAAATCAATAATCTTTTTGCTGAGTTGTTGTTTAGAATAATCTCGCCACTGTAAACATTCTCCTATTTGCTCTGCTACAGATAAAACAGGATTTAATGAGCTTTGTGGCTCTTGAAAGATCATAGCAATACGCCGGCCTCGTATGCTTTCCATTTCAAACTCTGAGAGTGACAATAGATCTTGATTATTAAAGATGACCTGTCCACCTTTAATGTGACTAATAGGCTGTGGGTTAAGCCGCAGTATCGACAATGCCGTCATCGACTTACCGCAACCAGATTCACCTAAAAGCGCAAAGGTTTCGCCGCGACTAATCGTAAAGTCAACACCATCTACAGCACGTAGAGGCAGTGCTTTATCACCCAACCATGTCTTTAATCCTCTGACCTGTAAGAGTGCTGACTTCATCTTGCAGTTTGCACTCTCGGATCAAAGGCATCACGTACAACATCAGCAAATAAATTAGCCGCTAATACCAGTATAAACATAGAAAAGAAAGCTGCCGATAATGACCACCAAACAATAGGCTCACGTGCCATTTCTAATCTAGCACTATTGATCATATTGCCCCAACTGTTCATTGAAGGATCCACCCCCACTCCTACATACGATAAAATAGCTTCAGCTAATACCAGTCCGCTGAAGTCTAGCACTATCGCAATCATCACTATATGCATTAAATTGGGTAAAATATGACGGTGCAAAATACTGAAACTACCCACACCTAAAGAACGTGCTGCTAAAACATAATCCACTTCACGAAGTTTTAAGGTCTCACCGCGTAATATTCGGCACAGACCTGTCCAGCTGGTCAAACCCAAAATTAGGCACAGAAATAATAATCGCATATCGGCACGCTGAGCCACGGTAACAAAGTCCTCCGCATGGTTATTCATATACACTTGTAACATTAATACGGCTGCAGCAATTAATAACACACTCGGAATTGAGTTTAAGGTTGTGTAAATATATTGAATAACATCATCGATCCAACCTTTAAAATAGCCCGCTGCAATACCCATAAACAATGCAAATGGCAGCATAACCAACGTAGTAAGCGTGCCTATAATCAAGCCTGTTCTGATACTTTTTAATGCTTGATAAAGTACATCCTGGCCCACTTTATCCGTTCCCATTACATGATAATTAATACTCAAGTCCGTAATATTAATTGCAAATAAAATTAATAATAAAAGCATAAAGAATGCTGTTTTAATCGGGTAGGGATAATGACCCATTAGAATTCTAGAAATCGCTTTTTTTAAGCTTATGCGTTGCCGTTTTGCAATAAAAAAAGAGAATGCTAAACATGCTATCAGCCAGATAATTAACCCTTTTAGAGTACTTTTTACTACCGTATTTTTGATATCTAACCACTTTTCATCTGGATGTATTAAATGAGAACCAGCAAATTTTAATATCGGATAATTGTACTCAGCCTGCCCATCAATGCTTGACCGTATTTCACGGACAAATAAATGCGTAGCAAACGGTGCAGAATAGGTCTTTTCAACATGTTGTCGCAGAGGCGTTGCAGCAAGGTCTAATAAAGTAATTACTTCCGTTGAATAATGCTGCATTTCGTCGACTGAAGTCTTAGGTAACGCCTCCCTAAAATGTACAGAATCAAGCAATCCAACAGCGACATAACAGAGTAAAATCATAATTGAAATTACGCCACGTTTACGTTGTAATACTAATTTCCAGGGTGTAACTAAATGGGCTTGTTTGCGAATATAGAATATACTCGCAATCACAACAGTTATAAGTAGATAGACAAGTACATCTGTCCAAAGCAATACAGGTAAAAATGAAGTGTTCACGACCGGAAGTTATTGAGAAAGCCTAGAAATATCTATTTTTAACTCTTTTGGTAGAGAAAATTCTACCGTTTCACGTTGACCTTGATCTTCATCAGCTTGAGTGACACCAAGCTCTTTTAAACGTTCTACTACTTGTTGAACTAATATTTCGGGGGCTGATGCGCCAGCAGTCACCCCAATTACTTCTTTATTACTTAACCATTCTGAATTAATACCACTGGCATCATCAATCAAATATGCTGGCGTACCTAATTTATCAGATAGTTCTCGTAAGCGATTGGAATTAGAGCTATTTTTTGAACCTACAACAAACATGATATCGCATTCTATTGCCAAGTTTTTAACTGCATCTTGGCGGTTCTGTGTTGCATAGCAAATATCATTTTTGCGTGGTCCTTCAATAGCAGGGAAGTATTCTCGGAGCGAATCAATTACAACTGAGGCATCATCCATTGATAAAGTGGTTTGGGTTACAAATGCTAAATCGTCAGGATTTTTAACCTGTAGCTTGGCCACATCATCTGGCGTCTCGACCAAATACATTCCACCCTTTTCAGAAGTATACTGCCCCATTGTACCTTCTACTTCAGGGTGCCCCGCGTGACCAATTAATACACATTCACGCCCTTGTTTTTCATATCTGGCTACTTCTAGGTGTACTTTTGTTACCAATGGGCAGGTAGCATCAAATACTTTTAAGCCGCGTAATTTTCCTTCTGCTTGTACTTTTTTCGAGACACCATGTGCACTAAAGATTAGAGTGCTATTATCAGGGACATCCGATAATTCCTCTATAAAAACAGCGCCTTTGTCACGCAAGCCATCCACTACAAAGCGATTGTGTACCACTTCATGCCGCACATAAATTGGGGCGCCGAATAGCTCTAATGCCCGCTCGACAATTTCAATCGCGCGATCAACGCCCGCACAAAAACCTCGTGGATTGGCCAGAATAAGCTGCATTAAAGCACCGCCTTTGGATAAGAGCCTAAAACCCGACACATTGCTGATTCTTGCTCCAAGATGGCTAATGCGTCTGCCACAGATTTATCTTGGCTATGGCCCTCAATATCAATGAAAAATACGTATTCCCACACACCTTGTCGCGATGGCCGGGATTCGATCCGTGTCATACTAATACCTTGCTCTGCCAAGGGTTGCAGTATAGTTTGTAATGCACCCGGTTTATTTTTAGTAGAAACTAATAATGCTGTTTTATCCGCCCCAGAAACTCCTACATCTTGCATACCGATTACAATAAAGCGGGTTGTGTTATCAGCCTCATCTTCAATATTACTTGCCAATATTGATAAATCATAAATTTCGGCAGCACGATCCGCTGCAATTGCCGCCGATTGATTGTCACTCACAACCCTTTTTGCTGCTTCAGAATTACTATTGACGGGGATAAGTTCACAGCTAGGTAAGTTTTCGCTCAGCCAATGACGACACTGCGCTAAAGCTTGAGGATGGGCATAAACTCTGGAGATAGTCGTTAAAGCTGTTTCTTTGCTTAAAAGACAGTGATGAATTCTAAGTGACACTTCACCATTAATTTTAAGGGATGAATCTAAAAAACGATCTAATGTATGTGACACCATGCCTTCTGTTGAATTTTCAACAGGCACGACACCATAATTAGCATTTCCGGCTTCAACAGCATGAAACACATCAGCAATAGTCGCCATTGATTGTAATTCAATCGCTCCGCCAAATTGTTTTAGTGCAGCGGCTTGAGTAAACGAACCTTCGGGGCCTAAATAAGCAACTTGAAGTGGTTTTTCGGCTGCCAAACAAGCCGACATAATTTCACGGAATATCCGCGCCATTTCTTTTTCATCTAATGGCCCTTCATTACGTTCTATAACTTGGCGCAACACCATGGCTTCGCGATCGGGACGATAAAAATCAGTTTGCTCACCATTAGCTATTTTTATTTTAGCGACTTCTTGCGCCATCGCCACCCGCTTATTTAACAAGTCTTGAATTTGCAGATCAGTTTCATCAATTTTTTGTCTAATGCCCTGCAAGGCTTGTTGTTCATGCATATCGGTATTCGCCATAGTTATTCTTCAGTAATAGTTTCGCCTTCTTCGCCATCAAAATCTGCATCTTCATCGTCCTCTTCTTCTAACACACGCTCTAAACCAACTAACTTTTCTTTCTTAGTTAAATTAATCAGTTTCACACCTTGTGTATTACGACCGACAATTGAGACATCTTTCACCGGTGTACGAACCAATGTACCACCATCGGTGATTAGCATGATTTGATGTTCAGCTTGCACTTGCACCGCACCTACCACATTACCATTACGTTCAGAAGTTTGAATCGAAATAATACCGCTACCACCTCGACCTTGAACGCGATATTGTTCTAGATCAGTTCGTTTACCATAACCAAATTCAGTCGCGGTTAAAATAGCGCCATCTTCTGGGTTCGCTATAATTAATGAGATAATTTCAGTATCTTCCGGCATGCGCATTCCACGTACGCCACGTGATACACGTCCCATAGAGCGTACATCTGTTTCAGAGAAACGAATGACTTTACCGACAGAGTTAAACAACATAATATCCGATTGACCATCAGTCAACTCTACACCTACTAATTGATCATCTTCTTTGAGATCTAATGCGATGATGCCATTTGCTCTTGGGCGTGAGTATGCTTCAAGAGGTGTTTTCTTAACTGTTCCCGATGCAGTTGCCATAAAGATATATTTATCCTCATCAAACTCGCGCACAGGTAGAATTGCGTTAATTTGTTCCCCTTCTTCTAGTGGTAATAAGTTTACAATCGGCTTGCCGCGAGCAGCTCGACCACCCTGAGGCAATTCATATACTTTTTTCCAATACACTTTACCGGCACTTGAGAAACATAATAATGTGTCATGGGTATTAGCAATAAATAAGTGCTCAATGAAATCTTCATCTTTCATTGACGTTGCAGACTTACCTTTTCCACCACGACGCTGTGCACGATAGGTATCTAGCTGCTGAGTTTTTGCATAACCTGCATGAGAAAGTGTCACGACCATCTCTTCTTCAGTAATCAAATCTTCTAGCGTAAGATCTAAATGCGCATCCAATATTTCAGTACGGCGTTCATCACCAAATTCTTCTTTAACTTTCAGCAATTCTTCGCGAATAACTGCCATCAAATTATCTGGATCACTCAAAATAGCTAACAAGGCCGCAATTTCTTCTAAAACTTCGCGGTATTCATCTAATATCTTATCTTGTTCAAGGCCAGTCAATCGATGCAAGCGCATTTCTAAAATAGCTTGTGCTTGAGTAGGTGATAAATGATAAACACCGTCAATCAAACCTAGCTCATCGGCCAAGCCTTCGGGGCGAGATGCTTCAGCACCCGCCGCACCTAACATTTCAAGGATCATTTCTGATGCCCAACCACGTGCTAATAACGCTTCTTTGGCTTCCGAAGGGCTAGGAGAAGATTTAATGAGTTCAATCACTTCATCAATATTGGCTAAAGCAGTCGCCAAACCTTCTAAGATATGGGCACGATCACGTGCTTTACGTAATTCATATAATGAACGGCGTGTTACGACTTCTCGGCGATGCCCAATAAAGGCAGCTAAAATCTCTTGCAGGCCTAATAATTTAGGCTGACCATCAACAATCGCCACCATATTAACGCCAAAGACGGTTTGCATTTGGGTTTGTTTATAGAGATTGTTTAATATGACTTCTGGCACTTCACCACGTTTGAGCACCACGACCATACGCATGCCGTCTTTATCAGATTCATCACGTAGTGCAGAAATACCTTCGATTTTTTTATCTTTAACTAATTCAGCAATTTTCTCAATCAAGCGTGCCTTATTGACTTGGTACGGTAATTCGATAACGACAATACTTTGCTGACCCGTGCTTTCATTTGTTTCAATAATTGCGCGAGCACGAAGATGAACTCGACCTCGACCCGTCCGATATGCTTCCGCCATACCTTGAGCGCCATTAATCATCGCTGCAGTCGGGAAATCAGGGCCCGGCACATAGCTCATTATTTCTGCAAGATCGATTTGTGGATTATCTATCGTAGCAATAATGGCATTCAGAATTTCGGTTAGATTATGTGGCGGAATATTGGTCGCCATACCTACCGCAATACCTGATGAACCATTGACTAATAAGGCGGGGATCTTTGTTGGCAAAACAGAAGGTTCATGTTCTGATTCATCATAGTTAGCAATGAAATCGACCGTTTCTTTATCTAAATCAGCCAGCATTTCATGGGTAATTTTTGCCATACGTACTTCGGTATAACGCATCGCAGCGGGTGAATCACCATCTACCGAGCCAAAGTTACCTTGCCCATCAACCAACATATAACGCATAGAAAATGGTTGCGCCATGCGAACCATGGTGTCATAAACAGCCGTATCACCATGTGGATGATATTTACCGATAACGTCACCGACAATACGTGCCGATTTTTTATAGGAGCCATTCCAGTTATTATTGAGTTCACGCATTGCAAACAAGACGCGACGATGAACAGGTTTCAAACCATCTCGAACATCAGGTAAAGCACGCCCTACAATCACGCTCATTGCATAATCAAGGTAAGATTGCTTCATCTCCTCTTCGATAGTAATCGGCTCTAGTTCTAAGGCAATTGCAGTCATTTATAATGTTATCCAAATCATCACTATGAAAGGCATGATTCTATCATTACGGCTGATTTCCTGCACGATTAGATCTGAGTGGTACTAGGGCTTACGTTTTGAGAAATAATCGCTTAAATCATCTTCTACGGTCGCCAGTAACTCTTCAAGCCCCTGCTTCCAACCTTTTACAACATTTGGCGGTGTAGTTTCAGCTATATCAACTTCAACATTTAGCCCTGTTTGAAACAAAGCTTGCATTTTATTTTGATCTGCATCTAATAAAAAGAACTGCATTTCCAGCACAGATTGCGGAGAAAACTGTTCTCGGGCATCACCGTATAAAGCTGTTACAGCAGTTTCCAAAACCATATCAGCAGGAATATCTTCATCAACAACTACCTGGCTAAAAAGCCCCGTTTTTTGTAACCAGCGCTTTAATTGCTCCGTCATCATTTCTTGTGGTTCAGAAAAAAACTGGTGAGATTTTTGCTCTTGATATTCATTATCGCCAATACGAAATACGATGGTTTTACCTCGAAAATGCGAGGTAATCTTAACGGGTTTTAAATATAACACCCTATCCGCAACAAACTGTGAAGCAACAGCACCTCGATCAACATCAACCACATAATAATGAGGCGTATTATCATTGTCTTTTTTGCTCCCTAAGCCTAAACATCCGCTCAGTAATACTAATAAAATGATTATCCCAGCACGGCCACTTATTGCTTTAATTGACACTCTCTACTCCAAATTTCAATAATTATTTAGTATTGCATGCTACAGTCGCATCCATTTCAACCGATATACCTGTAATCATTCAATCTGCGGTTTTTTTGTGCGTATAATGAATGGGCTGGCAAGGCATAATAGTGATGTAATAGTCATTCTATTACTCACTATTATAACGTAGCTAGCGCATTCAGTATGAGTGCTATAAAGCTGCAGATTGAATGATTACGGGTATATAATAAAACATAATGCTATATATGAATAAATTAAAAGCCAAAATTCGTGATATTTCTGACTTTCCACAGCAAGGAATTTTGTTTAAAGACATTACGCCGTTGGTAAAAGACCCTTCCAGTTTACGCCTAGCTATCGCCGAGCTTGTTGAGCCTTTTAAAGATAGCGACATTACTGCCGTTGCAGGCATGGAAGCACGCGGCTTTATTTTTGGAAGCCTTGTTGCATGGGAGTTAGGCGTTGGTTTTATTCCACTTAGAAAACCTGGCAAACTGCCCTATGATGTGCAGCGTGTAAATTATGACCTGGAATACGGAACAGCCAGCCTTGAGGCACATATTGATGCTATCGAACGTGGCGATCGTATTCTAGTTATCGATGATGTGCTTGCAACCGGTGGAACGGCAAAAGCCAGTTGTGAATTAATTGAACAGTTACATGGCAAGATTATTGCATGTGCTTTTGTTATTGAATTAACCGATCTAAAAGGTCGAGAAAAAATTAATAATTATCCGATCCACTCACTTATACAATATTAAATGAAATTTTTAATCACACTACTATACTTGCTAACAGTGGCCGCTCAGGCTGAACAATTTCAAGCCCCCATAACTGACACCCAATGGTTAGTTACACAATCACCTTTGAAGTGTAGTATGCACCAGGATATTGCTCGTTTTGGCAGTGCTGAATTTATACAAACACCTGGTGACGAATTTAAGCTTACATTTACCACCGCCTTGTATCCTTCCAAACAGACTGATATTTACTTCGAAATTGCTCAAGCGCCATGGCAAAATAGTGAAGATCGCCTAATGCTCGTTGCTATTCCTGTTGAAAAGAATCAACAAACATTTACCATAACGGGAAAACTTGCAAAACAAGCCTTTACCTATATTAAAGAAGGCATGTTTCCTACTATTCGTTATCTTAGTCAAAATTCGATTGAAGAAATTAGCGTGCTACTTTCAACAGTGCATTTTAGAGATTCCAATGTCAATTTTACACAATGTGTTGAGCAACTTACCCCATATACTTTTGAGCAGATGCGTAAACTCACTGTGTATTTTAATTCCGAGTCGTCAGAGCTAAGTGACGAGGCAAAACAAGCTCTTAGCAAATTGGCAGACTACGTTAAAATTGACGACAGCATCAAGCGTATTACTGTGTCTGGGCACACTGATAATTATGGTCGAAAACGGCTTAATATACCTTTGTCAGAAGCGCGATCTCTGGTTGTCAAAGATTTTCTTATAAACGAACATAATATTGATGAAGCTATGATTGTAACCTCATTTCATCGTGAGTTTATAGCCGCTTCTACTAATAAAACTAGCTCGGGCAGAACACATAATCGTCGTGCAGAAATTGAACTGATACGTTAGAATCAATCTTTCACTTTTAGCATCAAAGGTTAAATTCATGGAGCAACATGCTGTCATTGCACTTTCTATTATTGGAGTGGTTGCCACTCTCTGCCAATGGTTTGCATGGTGGGTTAAATTACCTGCTATCGTATTCCTGCTACTTGCTGGCATTATACTTGGTCCTCTAACAGGCTGGCTAGATCCAGATGCCTTATTTGGCGATTTATTATTCCCCGTTGTCTCACTCTGCGTAGCCATTATTTTATTTGAGGGCAGTTTAACACTACGCTTTGATCAGATCCGCGATTTACAAAAAGTTGTCCGTAATTTACTGACCTTTGGCGTATTAATAATTTGGGCCATTATCGCTGTTTCCACTCATTATCTACTCCATTTTACTTGGGAGTTATCACTGTTATTTGGTGCACTTATGGTTGTAACTGGGCCAACTGTAATTGTACCTATGCTACGGACAGTCAGGCCAAACACTAAAATATCTAATATTCTACGCTGGGAAGGCATTGCCATTGACCCCATTGGCGCTATTCTCGCTGTATTAGTATTTGAATTTATTCTATCAGGCCAAGGTGAAGGAGCCATATCATTAGGGCACACCTTTTTTATCTTTGGAAAAACATTAGCTGTAGGAGCTCTGATTGGTGCAATAGCAGGTTATCTCTTAGGCTTAATTTTACGCAAACATTTATTACCAGAATATTTACACAATGTCGCCACACTCACGCTAGTCTTTGCCGTATTTGCCTTATCTAATCATATTTCTGAAGAATCGGGCTTATTGACGGTGACCATCATGGGTATCTGGTTAGCTAATATGAAAGATGTTTCCGTTGAAGATATTCTTGATTTTAAAGAAAGCCTCAGTATTTTACTTATTTCAGGCCTCTTTATTTTATTAGCTGCACGATTAGATTTTGCACAGTTTGAAGCGATTGGAATCGCAGGGATTGCATTGTTCCTAATTATTCAATTTATCGCCCGCCCTATTAAAGTTTTTTTATGTACGCTAGGCTCTGACTTAACATGGCAAGAAAAAACACTGGTTAGCTGGATTGGCCCTCGCGGTATTGTTGCCGCTGCGGTGAGTGCTTTATTTGCTCTTCGCTTACAAGATCTAGGTATTCCACAAGCTGATTTATTAGTCCCGCTTGCCTTTACCATCATTATAGGTACTGTTTTTTTACAAGGTGCAACAGCTAAGTTTTTGGCAAACCGCTTAGGTGTGGCAGAACCCGATGATAGAGGTTTTTTAATTATTGGTGCTAACTTGGTGGCGCGTGCCATTGCTACAGCATTAAATGATAATGGCTACCGCACACGTTTAGCAGATACTAGTTGGACAAATGTTACTGCTGCCAGAATGGAAGGCTTTGATACTTATTATGGTAATGCTGTCTCTGAGCATGCTGACAGACATCTTGATTTGATTGGTTTAGGGCAAGTATTAACATTAACACCACAAAAAGAATTAAATGCCCTTGCAGGTCTCCGCTATCGTTCAGAATTTGGTGCTAATCATGTTTTCGCTTTGTCGACCGATAAAGATGATAAGGAGCAAAGTTCGCGAACTAATATAAATCATAAAGCGAAAGTCCTATTTGGAGATGATGTCACCTATGCAAAACTGGCCAGTTTGATTAGCAAGGGCGCATCACCTAAAAAAACAAATATAAGTGATAGTTTTAGCTACCGAGATTATCAAGATCAGTATGGAAAGCTTGCCATCCCTTTATTTGCTTTTGATACAAAAAGTCAGCTTCATTTTTTTACTAATGATGCTGAGCTTATTCCTGAAGCCGGTTGGATTCTTATCTCACTTATTCAGGATGATGATGAGTAAATAATAACCAATTATAATTTAGAGGTATCTTATGGCTGACGAAGATGTGCAAGTAAGCCCTGAGGAAGGAATAGTTGAGAGTACCGGTGAAACTGAGGTTGAAGAGGCAAAAAAAAGCTTTTTTAAATCAAAATTATTTTTAATTATTGCTGGAGTCATTATTTTACTTCTAATAGCCGGTGGAGCTTATTTCTTTTTAGCACCTGCAAACGAAGCTGAAGACCCGGTTGCTGAATCAGAAACAATAAGCGAAGAGAATATTTCTGAAAAAGTAGAGAGTGATCTCATGTCAGAGTCTGACGATATGGATAGCATCGAAGACGAACTTGAACTCAATCTAATTGATGCTCCCGATGATAGTACAAATGAGTCAGGCTCCACAATAGTAGAACCTGTATCCCAGCAACAATCTACGGAATTAAAAGAAAAAACAGACAAATTGCAAGAACAAAACATGCGTATGCAACAACAAATTAAAGACTTAGAAGCTAAAATAAATCAGCAAGAAATGATAAAGCAAGATCAGCAGAGTATTCAGGAGTCTAATATAATCGCACCCATACGCAATGCAAGTAGTGTAGACTATCAGCAAGATTTCTATGACGACTCATCAATGCGTGAACCTAACCGAACGCCGCCACCAAAACCAAGCTGGGGTGAGTTTGATCGGATTAAAAAGAAATAGTTTAACTTATCCTAGACCCTATATTTGCTAGTTGTGTTTTATGAAGAAAAAAGATTCTCGTAATGACCAATCTGATATTACCCTTTTTCGAGAAGAGATGGGGATTATAGAAAAGATTGAACATGACAAAATACATCCCGTTACGGCATTACCAAAACCTATAGCCAAATTTCGCCAACAGCGTATAGATCAAGCATTAAACAGTAGTTTTTCCGATCAATATGAACCACATACTATCGGTAGTGAAGAAACCTTGTCTTTCCGCCGGAGTGGAATTCAACATCGCTTGTTTTCACGGCTGCGTAATGGCCATATACCAATAGAAGCTGAACTTGATCTGCATGGCATGACGGTTTCCATTTCCCATCAGGCGCTGGCACAATTTCTTCAAGACTGCCAAGTTGATATGCTACGCTGTGTGCGTATAGTACACGGAAAAGGCTGGAGTTCTAAAAACCAAAAACCGGTTCTAAAAACCAAACTTAATAGTTGGTTACAACAAGATGATAATGTTTTAGCTTTTTGCTCTGCGCCAATTGAAGATGGTGGAACAGGAGCGGTATATGTTTTATTACGTAGAGCAAAAGCATAAGGCATAAAAAAGGGCCATTAATTGACCCTTTTTATCAGAAATCATTGGCTAGAAACTTATTCTCTGCCTGCTACTAAAAAATCTTGATATTTCTCAAGCTCATCCCAGTTTTCATCAACAATTAACTCTGCTTGTGGAGACCATGATTTTGGGTTGTGCATTCTATATCTAGGTCCTGCTGCATCTAGTATTTTTTGTATTACATCAAGCTCAGCTGTTGCTAATTGCCTCATCGTCAATATTCCACCGGCATGTAATAAGCCTTCAATTTTAGGACCAATACCTTCAACACGTTGTAAACTTTCGGGTTCGTTAGATACTGGCGGTACAACTGTTGCTGCGGCTTGTGGTACATAACTATCATCTGACTTTGATTCTGATTTACAACCAAATAAGTGGCGTAAAATAAAGCCTAAAATAAATGCAATCAACAACATGATAATAATTTCCCATGTCGCATCAGACATATCATATCCAGTAGTAACGTTGTTAAACATATCGTAATCCTTTTTTGTTAAACTTAAATTATTTAGTAGTAACTAACTCAACACGGCGATTAGTGCCGCGACCAAGCTCAGTATCATTACTTTGTAATGGTTGTGATTCACCTTTGCCATCAATAGAGACACTATCTACAGGAGCTCCGCGCTCAATTAATAATCCTTGGATCATTTTCGCCCGTGCCAATGATAAGCGCAAATTAGTTTCTTCATCTCCCACATCATCTGTGTGCCCGGTTAATCTCACGGTACTTCCTGCTTTCAGCTGCACAACTAAATTAGTAAAGTACTGTTCTGTTTCAGTTGAAAGGATCGGCGATTGTGAATCATTAAATGGAAAGTGAACACGAGCGCGTTGATCTTGTTCAATTACAATTTCTACTTGTTTCGGTGCGACATAAGCAACCGCTTCTGCTGGCTCGTAAACATAAGCTTCAAGTGCATCAATTACACCGTTGTTATTAAGATCTGTAGGTTTATTATAATCAGCCCCTACTTCTTCTCCATCAAGGATACCATCACCATCCGTGTCTGGGCTATCAGGATCAGTACCTAACATTGCTTCAAGCTCATCGCTCAGGCCATCATTATCACGGTCCGTATTCGTATCTGCATCAAGATAATCTACAATGCCATCTTTATCTGTATCAACCGCATCAGTCGGCTTGCCATCTCCGTTTGGATCAGCTTGTTCAGATACAGTTGGAATACCATCGTCATCGTCATCATAGTCAATAGCATTAATAAGACCATCATTATCTGAATCTAATGCATCACGTGGGTCACCACCAACTTCAACACCATCAGAAAGACCATCATTATCACTATCTGCCGTATAAGCACTTGTCGCCAATAACCCTTCAACCTTGGTTAAAAGGCCATCATTGTCATCGTCATCATCCAAGGCATCAATAATACCGTCGCTATCAGTATCATTTGGTGATAAAACACTTCCCACTTCTCTTCGATCAGAAAAGCCATCGCCATCAGAATCGGGCTTTTTAGGATTGGTACCTAAGCGTTTTTCTTCTTTATCGGTAAGACCATCACCGTCTGAATCGATATCAGTGACAGCGGCAGGCATAATTTCAGACTCTGAAGTAGGTGCATTAAGAATAACCGAAGTCTTCGTTTCCACTTCTGTCTCAACCATTTCCGTGCCACAGAAGCCTTTTATATTACAGGTATACCATTTCCAGCTACAAATACCCCAAATTAATGAAAGCACTAATACAATAATAACGCTTAATCTCATCTTTGCTCCTTAAAAATCAGAATACATTCAAAATCACGCAATACAGGTTAATATAATGTAGTTTGAGAAATATGTCTACTTGTCCACAAAAATCTAAACTACCCACTTACGAGCATTCTGGAATAACCGTAACCAGGGACCATCTTTACTCCAGTTATCAGGATGCCATGAATGCTGAACTGTTCTTGTCACACGTTCTGGATGAGGCATCATAATAGTGACTCGGCCATCAGTCGTAGTAAGCGCGGTAATACCCTCAGGCGATCCATTTGGGTTTTGTGGATAATGCTCTGTTGTTTGACCATAATTGTCAACATAACGCATAGCAACTAATGAATCATTCATTGAACCAGTATCACTAAAATCAGCCCTGCCTTCACCGTGCGCGACAGCAACCGGCATAATAGAACCTGCCATGCCTTGCAATAATATCGACGGTGACTCAACTATTTCAACTAATGAAAATCGTGCTTCAAATTGCTCAGATGTATTTCGCTCAAAACGTGGCCAATGATCGCTACCCGGTATCAACTCTTTAAGTTGTGATAACATTTGGCACCCATTACACACACCTAGTGCAAAGCTGTCATCACGTTTAAAGAAATCACTAAATTGTTTTCTTGCCGTTTCGTTATGCAGAATTGTGCTTGCCCAACCTCGACCCGCGCCCAATACATCACCATAAGAAAAACCACCACACGCCACCAAACCTTTAAAGTCAGCTAAATCTACACGACCTTCAATAATATCACTCATATGCACGTCAATCGCTGAAAAACCAGCATGGTCAAAAGCTGCAGCCATTTCTATTTGCCCATTAATGCCCTGTTCTCTCAATATTGCCATCTTAGGACGCTCGCTACTTACAATAAGTGCAGCGGCAATATGTTCGGTTGGATCGAAGGTCAATTTTGCATTCAAACCAGGATCATTTTCATCTAAAAGGCTATCAAATTCTTGTTGTGCACAATCAGGGTTATCACGAAGCCTTTGCATTTGATAGCTCGTTTCAGCCCAAACACGTTGTAACTCTGCACGAGGCTTATTAATTTCTTGTTTACCATTAACTGTGATAGATATTTTCTGTCCATCTGTAACGCAGCCAATAACATGGCTATGATGTGATAAATCTTGCTCACGAAGTACCGCTAGCACGTCTTCAACATCACAGTGGCGTACTTGAATTACCGCACCTAATTCTTCGTTAAACATTAGTGCTAATGGACCGCCTAAACCGGCGATATTGATATCAAGACCACAATGGCCCGCAAAGGCCATTTCACATAAAGTCGTTATTAAGCCACCATCACTACGATCGTGATAAGCCAGCAACAAGTTATCTTGTTGTAATTGCTGAATAGCATAAAAGAATTTTTTCAGCAGTTTAGGGTCATCAAGATCTGGACCATGGTGACCTACTTGACTATAAACTTGTGCAATCGCAGAGGCTGCAAGACGGTTATGCCCTTTACCTAAATCAATATAGATTAAATCAGTATCGCCTTGATCAGTTCGTAGTTCTGGCGTTGCGGTTTTTGATGCATCTGTTACCGGTGCAAAAGCGGTTACAATTAATGATAAAGGTGATGTAACTGATTTATTTTCTTCTCCATCACGCCATAAGGTTTTCATAGATAATGAATCTTTGCCAACAGGTATCGCTATGCCTAATTGTGGACATAACGCCATGCCCACGGCTTCTACCGTTTCATAAAGAACCGCATCTTCACCAGCATGTCCACAAGCGGCCATCCAATTAGCTGATAACTTAATATCACCCATATTGGCAATAGTTGCTGCTGCAATATTAGTGATAGCTTCACCCACAGCCATTCGTCCTGATGCAGGCGCATCAATTAATGCTAGAGGCGCACGCTCCCCCATTGACATTGCTTCACCTTTAAAACCATGATGATCCGCTAATGTGACAGCACAATCGGCAACAGGAACTTGCCAAGGTCCGACCATTTGATCTCGAGCTACTAAGCCGGTCACACTACGATCGCCAATTGTGATTAAAAAGTTTTTACTGGCCACTGCAGGTAACATCAATACACGTTCTAGTCCATCACTAACAGTCACACCCGTTAAATCCAACTCTGGTTTTTTAAAGGTTTTATGTTGAACATCACGCAGCATTTTAGGTGGTTTACCTAATAATAATGACATCGGCATATCTACCGGGTTATTGTCATTATCAGCATCACCTACTAATAAATGTTGTTCTTCGGTCACTTCACCTACAATCGCCCACGGGCAACGTTCGCGCTCACAGATGGCTTGAAATTCAGCTACTTGTTCCAGTGACACACCTAATACATACCGCTCTTGTGATTCATTACACCAAATTTCCATCGGTGACATACTAGACTCGTCATTTGGAACTAAACGCAATTCAAAGCGACCGCCACGGCCACTATCATCAACTAATTCAGGAAATGCATTTGAAAGTCCACCTGCACCGACATCATGAATCGCAATAATTGGGTTGTTATCATCCAGTGCGACACAGCGATCAATTACCTCTTGGCACCGGCGCTCCATTTCAGGATTGCCACGTTGCACTGAGGCAAAATCTAGACCTTCGGTACTTGCACCTGAATCCACTGAAGAAGCAGCACTGCCACCCAAGCCAATTAGCATCGCAGGGCCACCAAGCACGATTAATTGAACGCCAGGTTCAAAAATGTTCTTTTTAACATGTTGCGGCCGAATAGTGCCCATACCACCGGCAACCATAATAGGTTTATGATAACCACGTACTTCAAAGCCATTTGCACTGGGCACTAGAGCTTCATAAGTACGGAAATAACCGCATAAATTAGGTCGGCCAAATTCATTGTTAAACGCTGCTCCACCAATAGGCCCTTCAAGCATAATATCTTGTGCAGATGCCATTCGTGTTGGCTTTCCATAGGCCGTTTCCCATGCTTGCTCAAAACCTTCAATATTTAAATTTGAAACAGAAAAACCGGTTAAGCCTGCTTTAGGTTTAGAGCCTCGCCCTGTCGCACCTTCATCACGAATTTCTCCTCCAGCACCTGTAGCTGCACCAGGAAATGGTGAAATAGCCGTAGGATGGTTATGCGTCTCGACCTTCATTAAAATATGTTGCACTTCACCTTGGTAGCTATATTGGTTGCTAGCCATATCAACGTGGAAACGGTGTGTGTTTGCACCTTCAATAACAGATGAATTATCACTGTATGCCGTTATCACACCTTCAGGATGCAAGGCATGAGTGTTACGGATCATATTAAATAAGGTATGTGGTTGTTTTTTACCATCAATGATCCAATCGGCACTGAATATTTTATGACGACAATGCTCTGAATTCGCTTGGGCAAACATCATCAATTCAATATCATTAGGATTACGCTCTAACAAAGTGAAATTATCAACTAAATAATCAATCTCATCTTCAGCCAAAGCCAAGCCCATTGTCTTATTCGCAGAAACTAATGCTTCACGCCCACCATTCAAAATATCTACAGCGGCTAGAGGCCGTGATGGATTGTGGACAAATAATCGTTCGACTTCATCTACAGAGTCAAAAATGGTCTCTGTCATTCGATCGTGAAGGTCTTTTGCAACTAATTGGCGCTCATTTTTTGTTAGTGGCGCCGTCGATTGCACAAAAAAGGCAATGCCTCTCTCTACACGAAGAATATTAGCCAAGCCACTGTTATGCGCAATATCTGTTGCTTTACTTGACCATGGTGAAATGGTTCCGGGACGCGGAGTAACCAAAAAGAAACTTTCATCAGCTGCCGCGTTACTGCTTTTCGAGGTTCCTTCTAATAAAGTTTCTAATACCTCTTTTTTTTCAGCCTCAAGTGAACTTTCATCTTCAATTTCAATGAAATAGCGATACTCACTACGCACCGAAAGTACATTTTTAACATCACTTTGTATTGATGTTAATAGTTTCTCTAGTCGAAATACCGAAAATGCCGATCGACCTATCAATTGCAACATGCTAAAACCCTATTCATATATCTTAAGGAGATGCTTAATAACTAACTTGAATTCTGGCAACGCCAAGTTTTTAGCATCAAGGCATAATTTTACAGTAATAGTGTGCTATTGCGTAAAATTATAACGCAGAGGCTGAAAACTTGGCTAAGCCACTTCGGGTGGATCTTCTAGCTAGTTACTAAGTGTCTCCTTAATGTAATAATGATACTTTATACCCAACTATATTTATATTTTTATGACCCAACCTTCAAACACAGTACATCGGCCGAGTTTATTTAGAATGCTCGGAGTTATGTTCTACGACTCTATCGTTTTATTATCAATATTATTTCTTGCATCGCTCATAGCCGTTATTATTAATGATAGTGAGGCTATCAGCCAAGGTAATCTATTTTTTATAGCCTATTTATTTGGCGTAAGTTGGTTATTCTATGCTTGGTTTTGGACCCATGGTGGCCAAACTGTCGGAATGCGTGCTTGGAAAGTAGTTTTATTGAGTGAACAACAAAAAAACGTTAGTTGGCGACAAGCGACACTTCGTTTTGCCGCCGCAGTTTTATCATGGCTCCCTCTTGGATTGGGTTTTTGGTGGCCATATTTAAAAGGCAATAATAGAAGTTGGAGGGATAAATTTTCTACCACCTATCTCCATTGTGATAAAGAATATAGGTGAATTCCTTTAGCGCCCTCACTATCAAGTTTTGCTATCGTACGTACGATAGTACAATAGACTAATGTGTAGATTAAGGCTATAAGTATCCGTATTGTTATATCTAATAAACCGTTTTTAATTTGGTATTCCTTACATAATACATGGGTCTGTTTAATCAATTTTTCTTAAGTGTGAAGTGGAAAGCTGCGTTCTTTTTTGGTGCGCTATTGCTCCTGTTTAATGCGGGCTTTCTCTTTTTGACTTATTGGAATTCACTCCAAGATCTAAATTTCTCTCGTGATCAAATTCAGCATCAATTTAAGCAAGATCTAAACAATGAAATATCAAGCTCTAGTAACCAATTACAGCAATTGGCAGAGCTCATGCTTCTTCCTGATAACAATTTGTCTGTTAGAAAATATCTAGTAACAACAACACACCTATTAAATAGTAACCGAACCTCTCTTGAGGTCGACTGGCAACTCTCTCATGCCCAATATTTAGATGCTTTTGGTAATCAGCTAGCTGGATGGGGAGATGAACTTCCCAAGAGCATTAAGCAACTTATCCCCTCTATAATTGAGGATGGCGCCGTACGTAGTTATATTCATTGTGAACAGAAATGCACTCAGTTTAACCTGATTCCCATACTCATTAAAAAACGTGTCAGCTCAATGTTAGTTGTTGCATCAGGTATGGATGATACATTATTAAAATTTAATCTAAAGACGGGAGCTGACGTTGCTATTCTTAGTAAACGACAAAACAAGCTAAGCCTGCAAGCTAATCGTTTCATTCCGGAATGGAATATGAACGTTGAAGCAACCACTTCACCTGACGAAAATAAGTTTCATTTAGATAAGCTAGCAAAAAATTACACTGCTTATGATGTTAAGACAGATCAAATAATAAGGGCAAGTAATTCGCCCTTTTCACTTTTAAAAGAAGATATATCTCCAATTGAATTTCAGCTTATCAATTCAAAACAAGATAAAAACCTTTTATTCGTTATCATCGAGAATATTTCTTCAAATTATCAAGAAATTATTGATACAAGCTATCGTAATTTCCTGTTTTCACTCACCAGTATGCTGATAATGGGGCTTGGCTTATTCTTTTTTATATCAAGACCTTTGTCTCGACTAGTTTCAATATCCGAAGCATTACCACTTATTGCCCAACAAAAGTATGCCGAAGCTAAGCTGCTAATCCCTCAGAAAAACAGTTTTTTGGCTTTTAGTGATGAGCTAACTCAATTAGAGAAGTCAACGTTCGAACTAACGTCTCAACAAGAAAGTTTGTACGATTCAATAAAAGACCACACAATTACATTAAGTAAACGCAGTGAAGAGTTGCAACAAGAACGTGATTTTGTCCAAAGCTTAATAAATACGGCACAAATGGTTATTATAACAATGGACAAACAATGTCTAATAACCTCTTTTAATCATTTTTCAGAGGAAATAACTGGCTATGCATCAACTGAAATAGTTAATTCATCTTTTGAACGTTTTTTCCCCACGGAGCAATGGTCAGAAACTAAAAATATTCTTACTCGCTTACAAACTACTGACCAAACAATCAGCCAGCAAGAATCTGAGCTTATCAATCATAGCACAGGCTCTATTCACATCATTTCTTGGCTCTTTTCCAGTCTCAATCACCCGACAGATGATTCTGTCATCTTAGCTGTCGGACTTGATATTACTGAGAAAAAACGCAGTGATGAACATATTATCTGGTTAGCTGAGCATGATGTATTAACCGAGCTTTATAATCGTCGAAAATTCAATTCTACTTTTGAACAGTTACTTAATAATGCAAAACGTTTTGATCATCAAGGTGCATTACTATTTCTTGACCTTGACCAATTTAAAGATATCAATGATCGATATGGTCATAAAGCAGGAGATCAAGTACTAAAACAAGTAGCTGAAACGTTATTAACACTCTCTCGTACAACAGATAGTGTTGCACGTCTAGGCGGTGATGAGTTTGCCATTATCTTGCCGCAAACAGACGAAGATGGTGCCATTAACTTTGCTCAAAAAATCATCGAGCAGTTGGCACAAATTAACATTAGTTTTAACAGCTTAAAATATAAAGTAACAACAAGCATCGGTATCGTCCAGTTTCCTCTGGAGGACCAAACGATTGAAGAGTTAATAAGTAATGCTGATATAGCGATGTATCAAGCAAAAGCAAAAGGGAAAAACACATGGCACCAGTTTAGTGTTGATGATACGACTCGCGGTCAATTAGAATCTCGCGTATTTTGGAAGCAACAAATAGAAAATGCTTTAGAAAATAATCGCTTCATCCTTCATTATCAACCTGTGATGAACATTCAATCAGAAGCTATTGATCATTATGAAGTATTAATTCGAATGCTTGATGATAGCAATACGATCCATCCGCCATCATCATTTATTCCTATCGCCGAACAGACAGGTCTTATTCATGATATTGATCATTTTGTTATAAAAAACAGCATTAAACTACAAGCTGAATTAAAACAGGTGAATGCAGATGTTTCACTTTCAGTAAATTTATCCGCTGCGGCCATTAACGACTCTATTCTTGTGCCACTGCTAAAACGCTTATTAAAAGACAATAATACAACCGCAGATGGCTTAATGTTTGAATTATCTGAAACAACAACATCGTCAGATGTTATTCAGGCAAGAGACTTTATAGAATTATTAAATTCCTTAGGTTACCGCTTCTCTTTAGATGATTTTGGTAAAGACGCTTCTTCATTCCATTCATTGCGAGAGCTACCTGTAGACTTTATTAAAATTGATGGTTCATTCATTGTCAATTTAATCAATAATGATAATGACCGGGTCTTTGTCAAAGCACTAGTTGATCTTGCAAAAGGTATGGGTAAAAAAACAGTTGCTGAATTTGTTCAGGATGCCGAAACGCTTGCTTTACTAAAAACGATGGGCGTTGATTTTGCTCAAGGGTATTATATTGGTAAGCCTAAACCTTATTTTTTAGACGGTAATCCTTTAGCAAAACCTAAGTTACGGCTAGATACGATTTAGTTCGATCAATTTATTATCTTTATCAAATTGGATTCTGAACTGCCCTTGAATACCATTTTGATCTATAAAAGACCTAATATGCTCAGCAGGGAATTGCAGCTTTTGACCTGTCACCGCAGTTACAATTACCGTTCTTGCATTACCTTGATAATAACGTAAGGCCTGCTCTCGGCTTACATTTAGACTAAAGTATAATTCCATCATTATCTTGTAATAAATCAGAAAATAATTGTGTAAGTTGCTGACACACAGCATCTCGCTCAGCTTTATCATACTGAATGACTTGCCCCTTACCCCAAACAGGCGCCGGCCACGATTCATCGCCAGTGAACCGTGCAACATGGTGTATATGTAACTGCGATACAATATTTCCTAATGCGGCAACATTCATTTTGTCAGCTTGAGCCAAGGCCTTTAATTTTTCTGCAACAAAGTTTGATTCATTCATTAATTGAACTTGTTGTTTATTATTTAGCTGAAAAACTTCTGTCAAACCTACGACTCTTGGCACTAAGATCACCCATGGATAACGTGCATCATTCATCAACAATACTTTGCTCAGAGAAAAATCGCCGAGTTGGATTGTGTCTTGCTCTAATCGCGGGTCCAGCTTAAACATCGGCTAAATACTTGTTCACAACTTCATACACATCAGGAGATAAGTCATCATAGTTCGCAATTTCTGATAATGCTTTCTTCATTAATCCTTGCCGCACTTCATCATATTGCCGCCAAGAATTAAAAGCGCCTAGCATGCGTGAAGCAACTTGCGGGTTCAGTTTATTGAGTACTAAGATTTGTTCTGCTAAAAAACGGTAGCCAGAACCATCTTTTGCATGAAAATTAATCGGATTATTTCGGCAGAATTGTCCTATAAGTGCACGCACATTATTAGGGTTTTTAATACTAAAGGCAGGATGCTTCATCAAGCCTTTAATCCGTAACAATGTATCTGGTAAGCTAGATTGAGCTTGCACCGTTAACCATTTATCTACGACTAAACGATCATGTTGCCATTGTTCATAAAATGCACGAAGTGCATGTTCTCCTTCTGGCCCGGCTTGGTTTGCTACTAAAACTAGTCCAGCAATCGCATCGGTCATATTATCTGACTGCTTCATTTGTTTGAGGCAACGTTGTGTCTGCATGGGATCATCCGTTGCCATCAAGTAGCTTAAGCAACTATTTTTAAGCGTTCTGCGCGCCATATCATGCGCATTAAATTGATACTTATCTAGTGAGTTATGCTGTTGATATATCGCTATAAATTCATCTTTCAAGTCATTAGCTAATTTCTTCTTCAAAAACTGTCTAGCATTATGTATTGCATCAACATCGGCATTTTCCATTTGTGCGGCCAAATAATTTTCTGTCGGTAACGATAGCATTTTAGCAATCAATGCAGGATCTAGTTTTTTATCCATCAGAATAAATTTAAACTGCTGGATCAAGTCGTTAGGAATACTAAGCGAGTTTTGTTGTTGAATGTCTTCAGCTAGCTTTAACAGCACATTAATCAACAACGTTTGCCCTGCATCCCAGCGATTAAAGCTATCACTATCATGAGCCATTAAAAAGGCTAATTCTTCATTTGAATACTTGGCTTTAACAATGACTGGGGCTGAAAAGCCACGTAATACCGAAAGAACCGGCTTAAATTGCACATTATTAAATATAAAGGTCTGTGTTGATTCGGTAATAGATAAGACACGTGTATCACCATCAAAATCGGCTTCATCATCTTCAAGTCGTAATGAAAGTGCTTCTCCTTTCTGGTCTAATAACCCCACAGCTAAAGGAATGTGAAACGCTTCTTTATCTTCTTGATCCGGTGTCGCAGGGCATGATTGAGAGACCGTCAAACTATATGTATTATTAAAGTCATTATACTGCCCATCAATAACAATTTGCGGTGTACCAGCTTGTGAATACCATCGTTTGAATTGATTTAAATCTACAGCGTTAGCATCTTCAATAGCTTGCACAAAATCATCGGTGGTAACAGCTTGACCATCGTGACGGTCGAAATAGAGATCGGTTCCTTTTCTAAAGCCCTCATCACCGACAATCGTCTTAATCATGCCTACAACTTCAGCGCCCTTTTCGTAGATTGTCACCGTATAAAAGTTACTGATCTCGATAAACGAGGCTGGCCGCACAGGATGCGCCATTGGGCCGGCATCTTCAGCAAACTGCATGGTGCGTAGTTGGTTTACATCATCAATTCGTTGCACTGCCTCAGAATTAAGTGCAGCACTAAATTGTTGATCTCGTAATACCGTAAAGCCCTCTTTCAAGCTAAGCTGAAACCAATCACGACATGTGACGCGATTGCCTGACCAATTATGAAAGTATTCATGACCAACAATACTTTGAATTCGATAATAATCTGCATCTGTTGCAGTTTCAGGGCTTGCCAGTACACATGAAGCATTAAATATATTTAAGCCTTTATTCTCCATTGCCCCCATATTAAAATCATTAACAGCAACGATCATAAACACATCTAAATCATATTCACGGCCATAGGTTTCTTCATCCCATTTCATCGCTTGCTTCAAAGAGTTCAACGCATGATCACATTTGTGGCTATTTTCATGATCAACATATATTTGCAGGCTTACATCTCGACCAGATTGTGTAGTAAAACTATCTTGCTGGCGATATAAGTCACCCGCCACTAAAGCAAAGAGATAACTTGGTTTCGGGTGTGGATCATGCCAACGTGTCCAATGTCGCCCATCTTCAAATTGGCCTTGCTCTTCGAGGTTTCCATTTGCCAACATAATTGGCCACAGCTGTTTATCCGCGACAAGAGAAACCGTAAATATAGCCATCACATCAGGTCGATCTAGATAATAAGTAATACGTCTAAACCCTTCCGCTTCACATTGTGTGCAAAGTAATGTTCCAGAATGATATAAGCCTTCTAATGCCGTATTTTGATCGGGTTGAATAAGCGTTTCAATTTCTAATTCAAAGCTATCAGGCAGTGAAGATAAACGTAAACTCTTTTCAGTTCGCTGATACTCATTGCCCTGTAGCTGTCGCCCGTCAACTTTAATTGATAACAATTCAAGTTGCTCACCATCAAGCACACAGTCGCCACCATTACCTTGCGGATTTTTACGCATACTCAACACACTTCTCACATGCGTTTTTGATGCATCTAATTCGAAATGCAAATGCACTGTATCAATTAGATAGTTAGGTACTTGGTAGTCAGCTAAAAAAGTTTCTTTAGGTGTAGTCATGTAATAGCTCTGATAGGTTAAAAGTCGTTTAGTGTTTTAATTGACTGTACTTCATAGGCAGGAGTTTCATAGGGGTGACTATTCATTAATGCTAGCAGTACCGCTCGAATATGTTCTTCTGAACAAATCATTTCTACTCGATATTCAGCCACAGTTTTAAGCTTATCTTGTTGCCCGATAAAAGGCTGGCTGCCTGATAACGGTTTAAATTGACCCGTTCCCAGTGTTTCCCATGAGCAGCAGTCATATCCTTCGTAGCGGCCAGCGCCCTGCTCAAAAACAGCCTCTTTTACAGATTCTTTATGACTTTCAGGCACAAAGAAAACTAATTTAAGCATAGGGCATCTCTATTTTATTTTCCACTTCTGCCCAATACCATTGCCTGATTCACTATAGACAGATTTCCCATCTTGAGAAAAGGCTACCGCTTGCAAAACCACACCTGGTCGCAATGCTTTTTTTCTTGCGACTTGCCAGCAATCAATTTTGTCACCTGTTGCTACCTTCCATAGACATATTTTTTGTGAGGGGTGGCCTGTTACTAGATATTTATTATCAGGTGAAAAATCAAATGCTGAGGTTGTACTTTTAAATGCCGGAAAATTGGGCAACGCCATGTCTTTAGGCCATAAAGAATCACGTAAAATATATTTCTCTTCACCTGTTTTCATATTCCAAAAGTGAGTTTGGCCATTGCCTGCACCGGTCAAAACATAACCACCTTTAGGATAGAATGCCACTATATTGACCTTATTTTCGTGCTTCCAGCTACGTAACTGTTCACCCGTTTCTAAACGCCATAATCGTGCGGTTTGATCATCGCCACCTGTTAAGGCATATTTACCACTAGGTGAAATAGCAACCGCATTAATCAATTGATTGATAGGAGAGTTAACGGCTTCACCATCGTGTTCTAAGATCTGTAAAACTCGGTTTTCGATTACATCAAAATAAACCACGGTGCGATCATACAAAGCTAACAGTAAATAATCACCATGCTGCGACAAAGCAATAGCCTTGATTCTAACTGGGAAGCTCAAGCGCAACATTGGCTTACCTGTCGCTACCTCCCACAATACAATCACATCTTGCTCTACGATTTCGACCTCGTTCCTAAACGAGGCTTTTACATCCGATACTTTTCCACCTTGCTCAACAGTTGCAGCCACCTTACTATCGGCAGAAAAACCAACAACCGTTGTTGTGCCTATTTCTTCGTTATTTTGCCATGTATAAACAACACTATTGTTTTCAATGTCCCAAAGTCGTGCCGGTGCATCAGTATCCCCGACCAATACGTATTTTCCATTTGGTGAAAAAGCGGCTGCATAGCTGCTTAAATCACTGTGAGGCCATTGTTTATCCGACTCACGTTCGTTACTGCATGCACTTAATAAAAGTGCCAGTAAGCTTAATTGAAGAATACGATAAAATTGTGTCAACATAAATTTTCCGTGCTTATTTTCCAAGTTTGTCCCACACTAAATTTACTCTATCTTCGACAATAAAAGCTTGTTCTGCTTCAAAGTCTTCAATCTTAAATATTAAGTATCAGTAATAAAGTCTATGACTTGGGTAAGGTTACGCCCTCTTGACCTTGATACTTGCCGCCACGATCAGCATACGATGTTTCACAGACTTCGTCTGATTCAAAAAACAGCATTTGAGCGATACCTTCGTTGGCATAAATCTTCGCAGGCAATGTTGTTGTATTAGAAAATTCTAAGGTCACATAACCTTCCCATTCTGGCTCTAATGGTGTGACATTAACGATAATACCGCAGCGTGCGTAGGTTGATTTACCGAGGCAAATCGTTAATACATTACGAGGTATTTTAAATTTTTCAACTGTTCGTGCTAAAGCAAATGAATTTGGAGGGATAATACAAACATCAGAATTAACATCAACAAAACTACCTTCATCAAAGTTTTTAGGATCTACAATCGCAGAGTTAATATTGGTAAATACTTTAAATTCACTTGAACAGCGCACATCGTAGCCATAACTCGATGTGCCGTATGAGATCATACGACCATTATCACCTTCACGCACTTGACCCGGTTCAAAAGGTGAAATCATATCGTGCTCTTCCGCCATACGACGGATCCATTTATCTGATTTTATACTCATTTTCTAAATCGCTTTTCTTAGTTAAACTTAAGGGATCTCTGATTAAGTCTGGTTGAATTTAGGCTCAGATGAAATGGTTCTAAACTTCTTCAGAAATTGCGGTAATAGTTGTTCTATTCCGGTAATTTTCGAATAAGTTTGGGGCGATTTCAGCCAGCATAAAACAACCATGACTTATTTCAAGTCTCCTTAATAATAACGTGATTATGATCGTCAGCAAATAGCTAATTAGTCATTTTTCACAACGATATCTGGAAACGCCGTAGAAAATGCTTTTGCTTGCTGTGCCAATCTTGCCGCCACACCTTGTGCAATAGTGCGGTAAGCAAAACTGATGGTGCTTTCAGGATCAGCAATAACTGTTGGCTTACCCTGATCAGCATCTTCGCGTATCTTGATATCTAGCGGCAAACTACCTAACAAATCAAGATCATATTCTTTTGCCATTTTATCGCCACCACCTGCACCAAAGATGTGTTCTTCATGGCCACACTGGCTACAGATATGCGTACTCATGTTTTCAATAATGCCAAATACCGGCACATTTACTTTTTCAAACATTTTTAATGCTTTTCTAGCATCAAGTAATGAAATGTCTTGCGGTGTTGTCACAATCACTGCACCACTCACAGGTACTTTCTGCGACAGGCTTAATTGAATATCACCTGTGCCTGGTGGTAGATCAATAACGAGATAATCTATATCCGACCAATTTGTATCATTCAGCATTTGATCTAATGCTTGAGTTAACATGGGGCCTCGCCAAATCATTGGCTGTTCAGCATCAATCAAAAAACCAATCGACATGCTTTGTAAGCCATGGCTGAGAATGGGTTCAATCGTCTTGCCATCAGGAGATTCAGGTCGTTCATTTGTGCCCAACATTTGCGGTTGGCTCGGGCCATAAATATCGGCATCAAGAATACCTACATTCGCCCCAGAAGCAGACAAGGCTAACGCTAAATTAACAGATGTAGTTGATTTGCCCACGCCACCTTTTCCAGATGCAACGGCAATGATATTTTTAACATTTTTAATGCCTTGAATACCCGGCTGAACTTTATGCTTGATAATTTTCCAATCAACAGTAACACTCACATCGGTTAATGCGGTTTCTTTTTGTAATAAAGTAGTAAGCTCTGTTTGCAATGTTTCAGCAAAGCCTTTTGCGGGATAGCCTAAAGTCACAGCAACAATTAACTTATCACCCTCTAAATTGACACTAATTATTGCTTTGCTTTCACCCAAGGTCATTTGGGCAGCAATATCTTCATAATTTTGAATGATTTGCTTAATTTCAGACACGCTTAACATGGATACTCCATTAATTTGTAGAATAACCGACTATTTTACACTGACTTTTCACTTTACACTGAAAATAATCGGCTAATAAATGATCGGTTCTGCCGCATTAATTCTTGTAATGATCGAAGTAAATCTATATTTAATTGAGATTCTTGCTGCTCGACTCTAGATCTAATCTTTTTCAAATGAGCCTGTGTCACTATTTGTTTCATGGCGAGCGCAATCACATTACCCTTATTCTCTACGGGCAAAACCATTGTTCGTCCATCAAAACTTTGATTGATCCGCGTCATCGACTGATTAAACAAATGACGATCACTTCCCCAGAGATTAATACTCATCACACCTGATGCTGATAATATGCCCGCGCAGGCATCAAAAAATGCCTGCACACCGACACTTGCCGCCATCCCAACGTGATCATAAGCATCGACCAGCAATAAGTCATACTGCGCTTCATCCTGAAAATAACGTTGCTGAGCAAACAAGTAGCCATCGCCATGATGAATCGTTAAACGAGGATCATTTTTAGGCACATTAAAATAGCTTTGAGCGGCATCAATCACATCTTGTCGATACTCAATTACATCAATATGACATTCAGGAAAATGATAAAGCAAAAACTTGACTAATGAGCCGCCCCCCAAACCAACAACCAGTATTTTTTGGGGGTTAGGATTAACAATCAAACATGCCATCATCGCTTGGGTATAAGTCAACTCCAACGAATGAGGTGTCTTCAAAGACATACTGCTTTGTCGGGGTAAAGAACCAAAATGCATCGAACGGGTATCACCCAAATCAACAACCTCAATCATACCCTCGTCAGATTGAGCCTGATGTACCACTACGCCACCATAATAAAGACGCATTAATTGCTCTTTTTCTTATCAAGAAATGTCACTTTTAGCCAGCCGCGCAAGCTGTTAACCAATGTGGTTTGTAAGCCAGTGAACAGATGATCTGCTCCCGCAATTTTACGTGCAACATACTGACTATTCCCTGTCCGCTTCATTATTGTTTTCCTTTGCTGTACTGCTTCGGCAGCACCCGCCAAATCATTTGTGCCATATAAATCTAAAACAGGGTGTTTAAAGGTTTTAAACACCTTATCCGTTTTTAATGCCGGTGTTCCCACCAAAATTAATGCTTGTATAGGGGTTGTTTCTGTATCTAATAAGGTTACTGCCAAATTGCCTCCAACACCATGCCCCACATAAATGATGCGATCAATCTCTTTTTCTTTTAAAAAAGCAATAGCAGCATCTAATCGCTGAGCATTAGAAATTGCTGGTAAAGGTGTTTTCTTTTGTTTGCCTTCAGCCTTTGCCGTCTCTTCTGAAGCAGTTTCAGTTGGTGCCGCTTCAGATACATTTTCAGCCGTAGCTGATAATAAAATATCAGGCTCAAAAGGATAATCTAAAGCAATGGTCAATGTTGACCAACCATATTGAGGCATCTGATGTCTGAGAGGTGTTATAACACCTTGATCTTCCAATTCTTCAGCTTGGTCATGTAACAATATAATTGCACCATGCCGCTCACCCAAAGTCTCCTCCAAATAAGTCGCGGCAATCTCTTGTCCTGCTATGGTTAAAGGTTGATAACCTTTGATAGGGCTCCTTTGGCTCACTATGCCACTACTTTCATCTGACGTTTCACTTTGTGTCTTCACCATTTCATCTTCGGCTGCTGAGCCTTCATCTGCAGCATAAATGTTTACCGGAAAAATAAACAGCGCTAGCAAAACAAAAATAAAGGTTTTCATGCTTTTCACAAGGGTGATATATTCCAAAAATAATAAGCACTTATATTATCAAGATTAGTCCCCACATCAAAATACTTTCATCTCAAAAGCTGAAAAAGATGGTTAAATGCGGTAATATAGAAAGTCTTATTCACCAATAATTTTAAGGGTTTTAACAATGGCTAAATTTCAAATTGCTCCATCTATTCTCTCTGCAGACTTTGCCCGTTTAGGCGAAGAAGTTGATAATGCATTAGCATCAGGTGCTGATGTTGTTCACTTTGATGTGATGGATAACCACTATGTGCCTAATTTAACCATTGGTCCATTGGTCTGCGATGCCTTGCGTAAACATGGTGTGACGCATGAAATTGATGTGCATTTGATGGTGAAGCCTGTTGACCGTATTATTCCTGATTTTGCTGCTGCGGGTGCCACATTTATCACTTTTCATCCTGAAGCGTCTGAACATATTGATCGCAGCTTACAGTTAATTAAAAATGAAGGCTGTAAAGCGGGTTTGGTATTTAACCCTGCTACACCTCTTTCTTTAGCTGAGCATGTGTTAGATAAAGTTGACCGCATTTTATTAATGTCTGTTAACCCTGGTTTTGGTGGTCAGTCTTTCATCCCTCACACTTTAGATAAATTACAAGAAGCTCGCAAATTGATTGATGCCAGCGGTTTTGATATCGATCTTGAAATTGATGGTGGTGTAAAACCTAGCAATATCCGTGAAATTGCTGAAGCTGGCGCGCGTACATTTGTTGCAGGTTCTGCGTTATTCGGTGCAAAAAATGCTAGTGATGCCAATATTTATGACACCGTGCTTGCTGAGTTCCGCTCTGAGCTAGCAAAAGCGAACGTCTAGTCAAATGACAACTGTTTTAAAAAAACCAGAAATGGTACTGATAGATCTAGATGGCACGCTAGTTGATAGCGTGCCTGATCTTGCTTGGTGTGTTGATGAAACCATGAAAGCACTTGATATTCCCGTTCGTGGTGAAGAAAAGGTGCGTAACTGGGTTGGCAATGGCGTTCCCCGTCTTATTGAACGTGCACTTGTTGATCAACTTGAGGGTTCGCCAAGTGATGCTTTATATGCCAAAGCCGCGCCTATTTTTATGGCTTTATATGCTGATAATGCTAGCAAACGTAGTCAACTGTATCCTTCAGTAATTGAAGGTTTGCAGTGGTTAAAAGATCAAGGTATTCGCATTGGATGTGTGACCAATAAAGACGAGCAATTTACTTTAAAGATTCTAAAAGACTTAGGTCTGTTTGATTTCTTTGAAATTGTGATCAGTGGTGATACTTTGCCGTTGAAAAAACCTGATCCAGCTCCTTTACTACATGGTGCTAAATTCTTTGGTATTAAACCAGAAAATGCGATGATGATTGGTGATTCGATTAGTGATGTCAAAGCGTCTCGTGCCGCTGGTTTTTCTATCATTTGTATGAGCTATGGTTATAACCATGGTGTTGATATTGCAACGGCGAACCCTGATATCATCATTGATTCGTTTGCGGAACTTAAGACTTCTATAAAAATCTGATGAACCAAGTTGAATTCGACCAATTAGCCGAGCAAGGCTATAACCGTATACCTGTCGCGCGTGAAATATTAGCCGACTTAGACACGCCTTTGAGTACCTATCTGAAGCTGGCTGATGCACCTTACTCTTATCTGCTTGAATCTGTTCAAGGCGGTGATAAATGGGGTCGGTATTCTATTATTGGCCTGCCAAGTGAAACAGTTGTTCGTATTACCGGTCAAGATATTGAAGTTAAACATTGTGGCGAAGTAATTGAGAAAACCACCTCGGATGATCCCTTATCATGGATAGAATCGTTTAAAGAGCAATACAAGGTGCCTGATTTAGATAGCTTACCCCGTTTTAATGGTGGTTTAGTAGGTTATTTTGGCTACGATACCGTGCGTTATGTTGAGCCACGCTTAGGTGACTGCCCTAACCCTGATCCTCTAGCCTGCCCTGATATTTTATTGATGGTATCAAACGATGTAATTGTATTTGATAACCTTAGCAATCGTTTATTTCTTATCGTACATGCCGATCCTAGTGTTGATAATGCTTACAACCTGGCTCAGAAAAGTTTAGATACATTAAGCATCCACTTACGAACATCAACACCTAATTATAATTCATCAAACACAGGTAAAACAGTGTGTGAAGATGATTTTGTTTCAGGTTTTACCCACGATGGCTTTATTGAGGCAGTAGAAAAAGCACGTCAATACATTATCGATGGCGATATTATGCAAGTTGTCTTGTCGCAACGCCTATCCATTCCCTTTTCTGCCCAAGCGATGGATTTGTATCGTGCTTTACGTACACTGAATCCTTCACCGTATATGTATTATCTTAATTTAGAAGATTTTCATATTGTTGGCTCTTCTCCTGAAATTTTAGTACGCATGGAAGATGATGAAGTTACGGTTCGCCCGATTGCCGGCACTCGTCCACGTGGCCAAACAGAACAAGAAGATAAGGCATTAGAAGAAGATTTATTAGCTGATCCTAAAGAATTAGCTGAGCATCTAATGTTAATTGATCTCGGTCGAAATGATGCCGGTCGTGTTAGCCAAATTGGCACAGTTAAACTCACTGCCAAAATGATTGTGGAACGTTATTCACATGTAATGCACATCGTATCTAATGTAACGGGCAAAGTTGTGCCTAATATGACCTGTATTGATGCCTTACGCGCTACCTTCCCTGCCGGTACAGTTAGTGGTGCAGCAAAAGTGCGCGCCATGGAAATCATTGATGAACTAGAGCCTATTAAACGCGGTGTTTATGCCGGTGCGGTGGGCTATTTATCATGGTCTGGCAATATGGACACAGCCATTGCTATTCGAACCGCTGTGATTAAAGATAATACATTGCATATTCAAGCCGGTGCGGGCATAGTTTATGATTCAGTACCTGAAATGGAATGGCAAGAAACAATGAATAAAGCGCGCGCCGTTTTTCGTGCTGTTGCAATGGCTGAATCAGGATTAGACACCCTGAATCAGACACAACACAAATAATTTGGGTATAAAACAATGCTTCTAATGCTCGACAACTACGATTCATTTACCTATAACTTAGTGCAATATTTTGGTGAGTTAGGGGCGGATGTGCATGTGCACCGCAATGATAAAATCACTATTGATGAAATAGAAGCACTGAACCCTGAAAAAATCGTTATTTCTCCCGGTCCCTGCACACCTAATGAAGCAGGTATTTCACTTGATGTTATTAAACATTTTGCAGGCAAGAAACCTATTTTAGGTGTCTGCCTAGGTCATCAATCTATCGGTCAGGCTTTTGGTGGCAAGATAGTACATGCCAGTAAAATAATGCATGGAAAAACCTCACCTATTTATCATAATAATTCTAGTGTATTCAAAGGATTAAATAACCCAGTTGAAGCAACTCGTTATCATTCACTTATTATCGAAAAATCAAGCCTACCTGCTTGTTTTGAGATGACCGCTTGGACCCAAAATGATGACGGTAGTGTAGATGAAATAATGGGCATTAGTCATAAAACCTTAGCTATAGAAGGTGTGCAGTTTCATCCAGAATCCATACTGACCGAACAAGGCCATGCCTTATTAAAAAACTTTCTTGATCGCTAGAGGTTTACCATGAATCTACCCAGTGCTATTAAAGCTGTTATTGCGAAGCAGGATTTATCTACAGAAGATATGACGTCAGTGATGCAGCAGATCATGACTGGCGAAGCCACACCTGCCCAAATTGGTGGCTTTTTGGTTGGCTTACAAATGAAAGGCGAAACCGTCACAGAAATTGCCGCTGCCGCAAGCGTTATGCGTAGCCTTGCAAGCCCTGTAAACATCTCAGGCGATCATATAGTTGATACCTGTGGCACCGGTGGTAGCGGTGCTGCCAAAACATTTAATGTCTCCACTGCTAGTGCATTTGTCGTCGCTGCTGCCGGCGCCACCGTCGCTAAACACGGTAACCGTTCCATTAGCAGTAATTCTGGTAGTGCAGACGTATTAGAGGCGGCCGGTGTCAATTTAGATATCACGCCGGTACAAGTACAACACTGTATTGAAACTATCGGCATTGGCTTTATGTTTGCCCAAAAACATCATGGCGCGATGAAGCATGCTATCGGGCCGCGACGTGAAATGGCTGTACGCACTATCTTCAACTTATTAGGCCCGTTAACCAATCCTGCAAGAGCTGAGCGACAAGTGCTAGGCGTATTTGATAAAAAATGGGTTGAACCTATGGCTCAAGTATTAAAAGAATTAGGTAGCAAGCATGTGCTTGTCGTTCATGCCGAAGATGGTTTAGATGAAATTAGCATTGGTTCAACAACTACGGTAGCAGAACTAAAAGATGGCGAAGTTACAACGTACACCGTCCAGCCCGAAGACTTCAATCTAGCCCGAAGTGATATTGCCCAATTTAGCGTCAATAATGCGCAAGAAAGCTTACAAATTATCAATGCCGTATTTGCAGGTGAATCTGGTGCAGCGCGAGATATTGTCGTTTTAAATGCAGGTGCAGCGATATACGTTGCTGATCTTGCTAATACCTTAGCAGATGGAATTAAGATCGCTCAAACGCATCTCGATAATGGCAATGCTCAGAAAAAGTTAGATGCCTTAGTGACTGCTAGCAATTCAAAACAAACTATTTAATAAAGAAATAAACATGTCTGAAACTCCTGATATCTTAAAAAAAATACTCAAACGTAAATCTGAAGAAATAGCAGAGCGCAGTGCAAGAATATCCATTCACCAAATGACGAAATTAGCTGAGGAGGCAGATGCGCCTCGCGGTTTTGTTACAGCGATTGAAACTAAAATAAATTTAGGACTGCCGGCGGTGATTGCTGAAATCAAAAAAGCATCGCCTAGCAAAGGTCTTCTACGCGAAAACTTTATCCCTGCGGATATTGCAAAAGATTATGCACAACATGGCGCAGCATGTTTATCTGTATTGACCGATAAAGATTTCTTCCAAGGCGATGAAGAATATTTAAAACAAGCACGTGCTGCATGCTCAATACCCGTTATTCGTAAAGACTTCATCATTGATCCCTATCAAGTGTTTGAAGCACGCGCTATTGCAGCAGATTGCATTCTCTTGATTGTTTCCGCATTAAGTGATGACCAACTTAGTGAGTTAACAGATGTTGCCATGCAACTCGATATGGATGTACTGGTTGAAGTGCATGATGGCGAAGAACTTGAACGAGCCTTATTGCTTAACTTACCACTTATAGGTATCAATAACCGTAATCTAAGTACATTTGAAACCAGTCTTGATACAACCCTCGACCTACTTGCTCGTATACCTGAAAATCATACCGTGATTACAGAAAGCGGTATTCATACAGCCGATCATGTTGTACTAATGCGCGAACATAATGTAAATGGTTTTCTAATTGGTGAGGCCTTTATGCGAGCAAAAAGCCCTGGTGAACAATTAAGTCAGATTTTTTCTTAAGCCTTTGGGTATTGAATTATTAGTTAAACAACACTTGGTTTACGATGTTCTTCATCATAAATAATCATCGTTTTACCGCGAGCCCAAACTAGGCCGCGATCTTGTAAAACACGTAGAACACGCCCAGACATTTCTCGAGAACAACCCACCATGCGACTAATTTCTTGGCGTGTTGCTTTGATTTGTATACCTTCAGGATGCGACATTGCTTCGGGTTGCGTAGCCAATTCACGCATCGCAGATTCAACACGACCTGTAACATCGAGAAAAGCAAGATCGCTTGCTTTACGTGTCACTGATAGTAACCGTTTAGCCATATGCTCAGCCAAAAGCTCTAATAATTTTGGGTAACACTTTGCAAGATCAGTGTTTGCTAAGGATTTTATTTGCTGATAGGTAATTTCTTCAGTCTTACATGCTGATCTTGCTTTAATCGTTACTGCTCGATCGGCTATATCTGAAAACAGACCTATTTCGCCTAAAAAGTCACCTTGATTCATATAGGCAATAATAAGCTCATCACCTTCTTCATTTTCCATGCTAATAGAGACAGAACCTTCGCGGATGTAATAAAGGGTGTCCGCCACATCACC
Organism: Methylophaga sp.; assembly: GCA_026988435.1. Taxonomy (GTDB): domain Bacteria; phylum Pseudomonadota; class Gammaproteobacteria; order Nitrosococcales; family Methylophagaceae. The sequence goes on along the minus strand of JALSLH010000040.1, from coordinate 12,393 downwards.
GGGACGAACAATGATTGATTTTGCTGGATACTGCTTGCTGTGGCAATGGTGAAAAAAATCAGCTAAATCTTCTTCGATTGCTTTGTGTTTCAAGTAATCCATCGTGAATCCTTTATATCTTAATAGTCAGTTTGTTTCAGTTATAATACATAAATTGACAAATTTGTTCACATTTTTTTAAATTAGGATATGTTACGTATGAAAGCAAGAGTGAAGTGGGTCGAAGATTTACTGTTTTTAGGCGAGTCAGGTACCGGTCATACCGTCGTTATGGATGGACCTAAAGAACTAGGTGGGCACGACATTGGTATTAGACCAATGGAGCTACTCCTACTCGGAATGGGCGGTTGCACTTCATTTGATATGATACAAATGCTAACTAAAGCCCGCCAAGATATTCACGATTGCGTTGTTGAAATAGACAGTGACCGAAGTGATGAAATCCCTAAAGTATTCACAAGGATTCGTGTTCACTACATTATAACGGGCAAGAATATAAAGGAATCTCAAGTAAAACGCGCAATTGAGCTTTCAACTGAAAAATATTGTTCAGCTTCACTTATGCTAGGTGAAACAGCTGAAATTACTCACGATTACGAGATCATTAATGTCGAGTAGTTCGCTAAACACTGCGCAGCAATCCTTTGATCGAATTGAACACAGTTACTTAAGCACTTGGTGTCGATTTGATCCTGAAGCAGCATTGGAAGCAGGTATTGATGATTATGCCGATAAGTTAAAGCCTTTTGAAGACGAAACAATTGGTATTCAAATTGTGCTTAATGAAAAATGTCTTGCGGCATTAGATGAGATTAATCCAACACAGCTCGATCCGGCGCGTAAAATTCGATATCAAATTTTACAAGGTCGTACAGAAATCGAGCATCATTCACTTATGGAGCATGATTGGCGCCATCGCGATCCTACTCGGTTTTTACCTATTAATGCGCTTCATCAACTTACCATTAGGCCTGTAAACCACTTTAAAAAGGCACTGAAAGCACGCTTATCGGCCATTCCAAATCACCTTCGTGAAGCAAAAAATTATTTAACCGCCGTGCCTGAAGTGATCCCAAAAGCATGGTTAGATATGGCGCTTGCTGAGACCGAGGCTGGCATCGATTATTGCCATCACTTGCACCAAAACCCTATGGTAGATGACGCCTTTCAGCAAAATGACCGTATCGAGCAAGCGACAGCTGACGCCGCTAAAGCATTAGAACGCTTTGCCCAAACACTGCATCGCCTTGCACCTAAGTGTGAAGGTGACTTTGCCAGCGGCCGTGAACATTTTGAACGCTTACTGCACCAACAACATTTCTTACCCATTAATGCACACCGCTTGTTAGCGTTTGGCCAACAATTATTCGAAAATACCCAACAACAATTGAATGCCGCGCTGGCTGAAAGCAATTTATCATTAAATGAAATTCAACAGCAACACCCTACTTCTGAATCATTATTGCAGCACTATCAACAAGAAATGCAGGCTGCAGAATTGTTTTTAAAAGAACATGACTTGGTTACTTTACCAAAACAACAAACACTGCATGTTGTTAGCACACCTAAATTTTTACAACATCAAATTCCTTTTGCTGCGTACCTGGATCCAAGTATTGCTGATTTAAGCCAAACGGCCTACTACTACGTCACTCCAACTTCTAATGATGATGAGTTAAAAGAACATAATCATGCCGCGATAAGCCAAACCAGTGCACATGAAGCATGGCCTGGCCATCATCTACAGTTCGTCACCGCAAATCAATCTGCTGAAGGCAACAGCCTACTTCATCGCTTAAACCCCAGTGCAACACTTTATGAAGGCTGGGCCTTATATTGCGAACAGATGATGCTTGAGCAAGGTTTCAACCGCTATCCTGGGCAACACATCATCATGTTGCGTGATCGCTTATGGCGGGCACTACGCATCATTATTGACGTTGAAATCCATACCCAAGGCCTCAGCCTAGAAGATGCGGCTCAAAAAATGGTCAATGCCCTAGGTTTTAGCAAAGAACAAGCTCTGGGGGAATTGAACTGGTATAGTCAATCACCCACTGTTCCTATGAGCTATGCCGTCGGCTGGGCACTGATAAATGCATTGCGTGATATTGTTAACCCGGCAGATAAAACTGAATTAAAACAGTTTCACGATCGATTATTAGCTTCTGGTTCAATTGCGTTACCTTTGGTAATTCAACGCCAATTCGGTGATGAACTGTGGCAGAAGTGTTGCCATCATGTATTTGGTGAACACCATGAATAAATTACCATCACCTCTTATTTCTCAGGATTCTATTTAGCATGATTGCGTATATCTACAAAAGCCGTCGCAAAGACGAACTTTATCTCTATATTGCCAAAAAAGATGATTTTTCAAACGTACCACAAGCTCTTTACGATTCAATGGGGAAAGAACCTGTTTTTGTAATGGAGGTAGAACTTAGCTTGGAGCGAAAACTAGCCCGTGAAAATGTAGAAACAGTAATGAAAAACTTGCAAGAACAAGGGTTTCACGTGCAAATACCTCCTCAAATACAGAACATCACTAATTTTAAAGAACCCACAAATTATGTTAGTTAGCTCACGGCTATAAACAATTACCTAGCTATTACATATTTGTAACAACTAGGTTACAATTTCGACACACCACCCCAACCAATTATTTGGAAATATAATGGAAAATACTAAAATGAGTCTCACAGTCAAAGTGCTTGTAGGAATGGCTCTCGGCATTATCGTTGGTTTAATAATTAACCTTGGCGGGCTGAATGCACCCGGTTCCTTTATCAACGATAATATCGTCAATGGACTTTTCCACGTTGTCGGCAAAATGTTCATCAACGCCCTGAAAATGCTGGTTGTTCCCTTGGTATTCTTCTCACTTATATGTGGCGTATGTGGCATTGGCGACATAAAAATGTTGGGCCGTGTTGGCGGTAAATCATTTGCTTTATATATGATGACTACGGCAATAGCGATTGCAACCGCTATTTTAATTGCTGCGTCATTCGGCATTGGTAAAGGCATGGAGCAAACTTCAGATGTCGTCTTTGCAGGCAAAGATTCACCTCCGCTCACGCAAGTACTCATTGATATTATTCCACAGAATCCATTCCATGCAATGGCTAATGGCGACATGTTGCCCCTTATTTTCTTCTCCATTTTACTTGGCATTAGCATGCTATTAGTAGGCAGAAAAGCTAAAGGCTTTGTTGAAGGTGCTGAAGTAGCCAATGAAATAATGATGAAGATGGTGACCATTGTTATGTCGGTCGCACCTTATGCTGTATTTGCTTTAATTGCCAAATCTATTGCAGAACTAGGCTTGGATCTATTAGTGTCTTTAACAGGCTATGTCTTAGTACTGGTCGGTAGCTTAATGATCCATTTATTCGTTACCCTAATGATTGTACTTAAAGTTTTCTCTGGCTTAAGCCCAGCGGTATTCCTCAAAAAAATTAGAAATGCACAAATATTTGCATTTAGTACGGCGAGCTCCAATGCGACTATCCCCGTCACAATGAGAACCGTGACAGAGCGCATGGGTGTCAATAACTCGGTCGCATCTTTCTCCGTGCCTTTTGGTGCCACTATTAATATGGATGGCACGGCAATCATGCAAGGTGTCGCCACCGTATTTATTGCCAATGTTTATGGTGTCGATTTAGGCATAACAGGTTATTTAACCGTTATCCTTATGTCTGTCCTAGCTTCGATTGGCACAGCGGGTGTACCTGGAGTCGGTTTAATTATGCTTTCCATGGTCTTTACCCAAGTAGGATTACCCATTGAAGGTATTGGCCTTATTTTAGGTGTTGATCGTTTGATGGATATGATTAGAACCGCGGTAAATGTATCCGGCGATGCCGTAGTGTCTAGTATTGTCGCTAAAAGCGAAGGAAAAATGGATTTAGCTACTTACAATGACCCTGATGCTGGTACAGTCAGTACAGATGGATTTCATATTGATGAAACGGTTGAAAAAGAGTTGGCTGATACTGTTCAGCAAACCCATAATCAAGCTTAAATTTCCAAGATAGCATTAATGAAATACACTCTTTTATTCGTACTAATGCTCGCTTCGTTGAACTCCAGCGCAGCAGATAGCACCAACAATAACTTGTCAGAAGCGCTACAGCAAGGCATCGCTTCACTTGATTTATCCATCGGCTATTTTAATCGTGGCTTTGATGACCCCGGTAAAGATGATGCGCAAGCCTTTACCGCAGGTGGTATCGCCAAGTATGAATCGGCTAGTTTTAATAATTTTAAAATCGGTCTAGCCTATTTTGGCAGCCATAGTTTATTCGGTATTATTGACCGAGATAAAGGCACGGGTACATCTTACCTACAATCGGATGGCGATGATATTGCCTTTATCGGTGAAGCTTATATCGACTTTGATAATGGTACACATCAAGTAAAACTTGGGCGGCAGCGGCTATCAACTCCGTTAATGGGGGATCATAATATTCGTTTGTTACCCTCGACCTATGGCGCTGCGGTTTATCGCAATAAAAGTCTATCCGACACTGTGATCGAATTGGGTTATGTAGAACGCTATTCTGGCTTCACCTCTAAGCTAAGTGATTTTGAAGTACCGAATGCGAAATGGGGAAATGATGGCCTAGCTTATATTTATATCACTACAAAATTAGCTAATGTCTCGTTGCGAGGTCAATTTATTGATACCTTAGACGATTCAGGCTCACGCAAAAACTTTCGTTATTTTGATGCCGCAATGCCTCTTTCCTTCGGTGAAAAATCCTATATAAAAGCGCAATATGGCGGTACAGCTTACCAAGTTGGTGATACCTCTAAAATGTTGGGCTTAAAAACAGGCACATCATTTGGGAGTATTGATCTGGCATTATCCTATAACTCCATTAGAGATGGTAATTTCCAAGCTGTTGAATCAGGCCCCATGTATACTGATTGGCAACAAGGTTATGGCCCTTATGAACCTAGTGATGCCTATGGCGCGCAAGTTATTTTCCATCCCAATGCAAAATCAAGTATTAAATTGGGGTATGTCGATGTCGATGGTAAAGACGGTTCACGGGTTGATGAATATGGTGAGTTTAACCTTGATGCAAAATACAATCTCACTGATGTTTCCAGCGTGCGTCTACGTTACTCGACTAAAGACCAAGTGCATGAAGATGCTACTGGCCGGTATGATCGTGATGATTTGAGGCTTTATTATTACCATTCGTTTTAAGAAATTAGAATTCTTTACCAAAATACTTTTCATGTAATTCACGGTAAATTCCTTCCTCTCTAATCTGTAATAAAGCGGTGTCCACTCTTTCTAAATAAGGTGAGTTTTCTGGGAATATAATGCCATAATTCTCATGGTTGAACGTATCTCCAGCAACTAACATCCAACCTGCCCCATCATGTGTGGCATAGTAAGAAAGAATAGGTAAGTCAGCAACAATCGCATTAATTTTTTCGTCTCTCAAATCAGCATATAATGTTTCAAGTGACGGGTATGCAATAGTCCTTATTCCTACATCTTGTAAAAATTTCTGATGTGAGGAGCCTTCCGTCACTCCCACCTTTTTACCTAATAAATCTTTGTAATTTACTATTCCTGTCCTTAACTCAGCAACAGTCAATGCAGTGGTGATTTTTGCCGTCAGCGTTGATATAAAGAATAAACTTACAATGATCCAAAATATAGCCAACATTCTATTTATAAATTTTTGTGGCACTTCATTTTCAAAACCGCCCATCGTCATAATGATAAATGCCCACCAAAAAGCATCCCACACACCGCCAATATAGTCATCACGAAAATAATCATGCCGAGGGTTATCTATATTTCGCTCAAAGAACCAAACCACATGTGCGATGAACAGTAAAAGCAGAAATGCTCCACCCAAAAACAAAACAATTCCTGATTCCCATATCAGCGTGAAATAGGATGCACTCGCCCCTTTTTTAACGGCTATTGCCATTCCGGATTCAAAAATTGAATGTGAAAAATCTGCTTGTTGCTCTCGACTTGCAGTAATTGAAATATTGGCAATCGCTAGATCTGTTTTATTTGAGACAGTATCACTAATTAATGTAGAAAAGCTGTCCTGCGGCTTCCATACGAAAGAAGCATCAATTCTATTTGCAATTTCCTGCCATAATTCAACGCTAAAGCCAGTTAAATTGCCTCGTTCATTATGAAATGAGAATGGTGGTCTATCAATGGTACCAACAATGATTTCACCTTGTGAAAAAACCTGTGGTGAGTGGAAAGAGACAACGAGCAGATAAACATAAAGCAAATATTGTTTCAAAATATTCCCCGTAAAATCATAGATAATTTTACCCATGATCAGCAATAGTGTTGTTCTATACCCGTGACCATTCAATCTACAGATTGAATGGTCACGGGTATATATCTAAATCAATGTTTCTCAGTAAGATAAAGCGTAAGACCAATTAATGCAATACCGGCCGCTAATGCCAGTAGTTCTAGTGGCGCATTAATTTTCATATTAATGGCTTGTTCAAAAAAGTTAACAATCAAAATCATGATAATAACCCGACCTAAACGAGACTTTAGATCATCAAGACTGTGTATAGCGAGCACCGAAGGCGTTTCAGAATTATCTGCTTGCTCTATTTTACTGACAAACAATTCATATAAACCCAGAGCAAACATAAATAATACTGTCGCCAGTAAATAGCCATCAATCACCTCCACCACATGAGTAATAGTAGTCACTCTAAATATTTTTCTGGCTTCACCCGTAAGATCTGAAGATAAATACTCACCCAAATGTGAGACTAAGTAATAAGCATCAACTGTTGCCATATAAAACATAGCAAAAGCAGTTATTAAACTGCTTAAAACAGCTACTACAACAACAAAGCGGCTATTCCATAACAAGCTTTCAAACGTTTTTTCAATTAAACTCATGGTTATGTTTTATTATGCAGCTTGAACAGGAATAGCATGACATGTATTAACTATGTCATTATTCTCATTCAAATAAACTAAGGTTGGTTTGAATACTGCGACTTCTTTTTCATCTAGTGTTGTATAGGCACAGATGATAATGCGATCGTCTGGTGAGGCTTTATGTGCAGCGGCACCATTAACAGAAATAATATTAGAGCCAGCTTCAGCACGAATCGCATACGTTGTAAAGCGTTCACCATTGGTGACATTATATATATGGATTTGTTCATATTCATGAATACCAGCGGCATCCAATAAATTACTGTCAATCGCACAAGAGCCTTCGTATTCAAGTTCTGAATGTGTAACGCAGGCGCGGTGTAATTTTGTTTTAAGCAATGTCAGTTGCATATTCCGGCTATTTCCTAGTTAATTTGGGGGGTATTATCGCATTTTTAGGCTAACTCAATCAAGATTGAATGGTCACGGGTATATTATCAATTAGCCGTGCTTTTCCTAATCGTGCTGCCAAGAGAATTCTAAGCTCTTTATCTGACTGTTTTGCTGGCTCTAAGTTCCTTGCACGCCTAATTTCAACATAGTCTGGCTCAAAACCTAATTGCGTTAACTCATCCTTTGCTTGTTGCTCTAATTTAACAAAGTCCGCCCCACCATTTAGAAGTTCTGTCTTAATATCATTCAATATTCGATAAATTGAGGCCGCTTGCTTACGCTGCTTACTCGTTAAATATTGATTGCGAGAACTCATGGCTAAGCCACTTTCTTCACGATATGTCGGCAAACCTATGATTTTAAGTGGTAGGTTTAAGTCTGCCACCATTTTCTTAATTAATAATAACTGCTGGTAATCTTTTTCACCGAATACAGCCACATCTGGCTGCACCATATTGAATAATTTGACAACCACTGTAGCCACACCATCAAAATGCCCCGGACGGGCTTGACCGCATAATTTGTCATCCATGCCGGGCACAGTGATTACTGTTTGTCTATCCATGCCTTCGGGATACATTATTTCTGCCGTAGGTAAAAATACTGCATCACATTCAACTGATGTTAATTGTTCAATATCTACCTCAACTGTACGTGGATAAGCTGATAGGTCAGCTTTATCATCAAACTGTAAAGGGTTCACAAATATGCTAACAATCACCTTGTCTGCCAGTTCAGTAGCTTTACTCACTAACGATAAGTGTCCCTGATGCAAATTACCCATAGTTGGAACAAAAGCAATTCGCTTTCCGGCTTGCTTCCAATCAGCCACTAGCAGCCTAAGTGCAGAAACCGTAGTGATTTTTTTCATTCGTACTCATGTTGTGGCTGAGGAAAGTCACCACTTTTCACATCACGTACATATTTATCAACCGCATCTAGGATATTACCTGTATCTGCTAAAAAGTCATGATTAAAAGGCTGTGTTTTACCTGCTGAAATACCTAACATATCGTATAAGATCAGTACTTGCCCATCACAAGATCGACCTGCACCAAAGCCTATAACAGGAATTGTTAATTCCGCTGTTATTTGAGCACCTACCGTAGCCGGCACACATGCAAGCACCACCATTTCAGCCCCTGCTTGTTGCAAACCTTTAGCATCTTTAAGTAATTTTTGAACGGACTGTTCACTCCATTTTTGAGATTGATAGCCACTCAAACGATGTTCTGATTGTGGTAGTAAGCCCAAATGGCCACAAACAGGAATGCCCCGCTCTGTAAGCTCACGGACCGTTTCTTCTATAACTGCTCCACCACCTTCTAACTTGACCATTTGTGCACCACCACTAGTCATCATTCGTGCCGCATTTTGGGCTGCTTGTTGTGGCGTCGCATAACTCATAAAAGGCATATCAATAATAACAAATGCACGCTGGCTACCTCGTAACACATGTCGGCAATGATAGATCATATCGTCAACAGTCACAGGCACAGTACTTTCATGTCCCTGCACCACAGTACCGAGCGAATCTCCCACCAATATTATATCGACACCGACTGCATCCATTATTTTACTAAAGCTAGCATCATACGATGTCAGCATAACAATTTTATTATGCTGAGCTTTCATTGTTCGCAAATCTGTTAAATTCAATCGAGTCATACACTTACACCTTCTACTTCTTAACAGGCATCGGATTATAATAATGCCGTCCGCTATTAGAGGTACTAATTTGTTCTAATAAGTTTTGATAATCTTGCTCACTATTAACTAAATCTATTTGCTCAGCATTTACAATTAATAAAGGCGAAGCGTCATAATAATGGAAAAAATCTGCATAACTATCGGCCAATCTTTGTAGGTAACCATCTTCAATATGTTGTTCATAGCCAATACCGCGTTGATTCACTCGTGCTTTCAACACGGTCATCGGTGCTTGTAAATAAATCACTAAATCAGGAATACGATGCTGCATTGTCAGATTGTCATAGACCATATTATATAAAGCAAGTTCATCATCATCTAAGGTGATTTGTGCAAAAATGCGATCTTTTTCCACCATAAAGTCTGTTACTTTTAAGCTAGTAAAGAGATCGTCTTGCTGTAGCTCCTTACTTAATCGTACCCGCTGCATCAGAAAGCTTAACTGCGTAGGCAAAGCTGATTGTTTTGGATGAATATAAAACTTTTCTAAAAAAGGATTATTCTCTGGTTGTTCGAGCACAGTCGTGCCCGAAAAGCTTTCGGCCAATCGTTTCACCAAATGTGTTTTACCTACACCAATAGGGCCTTCAACAGCAATATAACGATGTGGCGTTTCTAATGTATTCATATTAAGTCTAAATTTATTTTATTTAAGCCTGAGCGTGAACAATTTTGAACTAAATTAGCTATATTTCCAAATTGCGGAATAATTAGGTCAGGCGCTATTTCTGCTAAAGGATAAAGTACAAACGCGCGCTCTTTTATACCAGAATGTGGAACCGTTAATCGCTCATCATCTATCTTCTGCTCACCATATACCAGTATATCTAAATCAAGCGTGCGTTCACCCCAATGCCTTAATCGCACTCGCCCCTGCTTCTGCTCAATAGTTTGCAGTTCATCTAATAGTTTATGCGCCGATAACTCACTATTTAGTTCAACGACGGCATTGACATAATCGGGTTGATCTTGCGGCCCCATTGGCGGACTAGCATAAAGTGATGAACGTTTAATAACTCGTGTTTCGGGTATCTTTTTTAAAGTATCCACAGCCATTAATATCTGTTGAATTGGATCAGACAGATTACTGCCTAAACCAATAAAGATATTATTCACTAGCCACACTCTTAGCTGCCGGCTTCTTGCGTCTACGTCGGCGGCGTTTACGTGGAGCGCCCGCCTGAGTTGCTGACAAACTACTAACCATTTTCTGTTGCTGCGGTTCTTCCGCCTCTTGAAACATCGTCCACCAGTCTGCTAACTCAGATAACGGTTCACCTGCTTGCACACGTAGTAATAAAAAGTCATAACCCGCTCTAAATTTTGGATGCGTTAGTGTTCTATAGGCTTTTTTACCAAATCGTTGTTCTAAACGAATTTGCAATGTCCAAATATCACGCGTCATTAATGTAAAGCGCTTCGGCACGGCAACACGACGAACTTGTTCTGAAATCACTTCCGTTGCCGCTCGTTGCAACGCTGGAATGGGTGGTATTTTACGATCTTTATGTTCTTGCCAGCGCTGTTTGACTGGCTCCCACATTAACGCCGCAAATAAAAATGCCGGCGTGACAGGCTTGCCTTCATCAATACGAATATCTGTATTTTCTAAAGCCTTAGTTATCAAAGTACGTGGAAAACTATCTTGTTCAGTATGAAGTAATGCGCCAGTTTGAGGAAACAACACCTCAAAAATGCCGTAGTGACACAATAATTCGTGCGTGACTGCGGCATTGCCGGTTAAATATAATTTTAATGATTCATCAAATAAACGTGCCGCGGGCATATCAGCTAGCATGTGAGCAAGTTGCGGAATAAAGCGCTCTGTTTCGTCATCAAGGCGCAAACCTAATTTGCCAACAAAACGTAATGCTCGCAACATACGCACAGGGTCTTCACGGTAACGTGTCTCCACATCACCAATTAAGCGAATTAGACCTGCTTCTAAATCTGCAATGCCGCCGGTATAATCAATTATTGAAAAATCGCGAATATCGTAATACAAGGCGTTAATAGTGAAATCTCGGCGCCATGCATCTTGTTCTAAAGTGCCAAACACATTATCACGCATGATACGGCCATCCACATGCTGATCTTCCTCTGGTGGCGCTCTGAACGTAGCTACTTCAATTACATTGCGACCAAAACCGACATGAACCAATTTAAACCGTCGGCCAATTAATCGACTCTTTTTAAACAATTTATGAACTTCTTCAGGAGAAGCATTAGTTGTCACATCAAAGTCTTTTGGCTCATGGCCTAACAATAAATCACGCACACAACCGCCAACAAGATAGGCGTCGAAACCTGCATCTTTCAAGCGATAAAGAATTTTTAAAGCATGAGGATCAATCTGTTTGCGGGAAATACTATGTTGTGATCGAGGTATTACAATCGGATCGCTCTGCTTAGTATTATCTTTTGCTTTATTTTTGCTCTTTTTCTTTACGACAGAAAAGATTTTTTTCAGTGATATCATATGGCTTATATGATACCACGCTTCTTAAACTTACTACATTTCAGCTTAGTTATTTTTGGACAACATCCCCCACCAGAATGTATTTATGATTGCTATGATTTAACTGTACATAATAGTCATCACTGCTAACAATTTTATTGTTTTCAGAAATTTTACCTCGTAATGTGACAGCCCTGCCCACCTCTAAGTCATCTAATTTATTTTGTATTTCTGCTGATGAAGGAATGAGGTGATAAAACATAATACTACCTTGCGGCTGTTTTTTAGCACGCCAATAATAATTACCGCCACCTTTATTCTATATACCCGTGACCATTCAATCTGCAGAATTCAGCAGGAGAAGAAGCCATACTATTCTAGGCATAAAGTCGCAGAATTAGTCATTCTAATTTAAGACTTTATAACGACGAAGAGTGTGGCTTATTCTCTTGCCCTATGGGAGATTAGCACAAACGCCAGCGCCGCGTTACAATGTTTGACAAGGACTCGTCATTTATGTCCATGGATGGACTGTATGCAAAAAATGCAGGAGCATATTTTTTGTGCCTTCACATTGCGCCTTGCTCTGACGTTTGTGCTAAACTCTGAAATCTACAGATTGAATGGTCACGGGTATATACTAACAATTTCAGGATCGTTATATTCACCTGACGTTAAGATCATATTGTAGGTAACAATCGGCATATTTTTATCATAGTGACGATCTTTTTGCCGTAAGTAACCTCAGATCTGTTTAAGAAACAGTCATCATACTAAATTCTTCGCTCGTAATTCTCAACGATGGTTTATTGTCTTTAAGTGAGTAAGCGATAAGCCCAGCAATGATATTCAGCATAAAGCCATG
>JALSLH010000039.1 GCA_026988435.1 Methylophaga sp. | reverse complement strand
GGGCGGTGGAATCAAGCGCAACAACGCTACCTGAAATTATTCAAGAAATGTTATTAACCACAACGTCTGAGCGTCAAGGTCGATTGATTGACCATGATTCAGCAGGCTCGATGGAACAGAAAAAACGCGAAGGGTATTTTTAATCATTAACACTTCTCGATTTCGTTTAATCTCATTTTTAGGAAAATAACACCATGTCACACCAATCAGATCTTATTAGTAGCGATATAGACGCTTACTTAGCTCAACACGAACGCAAAGAATTATTACGTTTTTTAACCTGCGGTAATGTTGATGACGGCAAAAGTACGCTTATCGGGCGTTTGCTGTACGACTCTAAAATGATTTATGAAGACCAGTTAGCCGCTGTGCAATCTGACAGCGTTAAATCAGGTACTACCGGCGCTGGGAAAATTGATTTAGCCTTATTAGTTGATGGCTTGCAAGCAGAACGCGAGCAAGGTATTACAATTGATGTGGCTTATCGCTACTTCTCGACTTCAACACGAAAATTTATTATTGCTGACACCCCAGGGCATGAGCAATACACACGCAATATGGCGACGGGGGCTTCGACCTGTGACTTAGCCGTAATCTTAATTGATGCCCGTTATGGGGTGCAAACACAAACCAAACGCCATAGCTTTATCGCTTCTTTATTAGGTCTTAAACATATCGTTGTGGCTATCAATAAAATGGACCTGGTCGATTACAGCAAAGCAACCTACGAAAAAATTAAAACGGATTATTTGGATTTTGTGAATAATCTTGATGGTTTAAATGATATTCACTTTATTCCTCTGTCCGCTTTAGATGGGGATAATGTCGTCAATAAAAGTGAAAAAATGCCATGGTACACGGGTAAAACCATGATGGAAACACTGGAAACAGTAGAAATTGCGGGGGATGAAAATTTCCAGGACCCACGCTTTCCAGTGCAATATGTCAACCGGCCTAACCTCAATTTCCGAGGCTTCTGCGGTACGGTGGCTGCTGGTATTTTCCATAAAGGCGATAAAATTACTGTCTTACCCTCTGGAAAAACCAGCACAATCAAATCTATTGTTACTTTCGATGGCGAATTAGAACAAGCATTCCCACCCCAGGCCATTACTTTAACTTTGGATGATGAAATTGACATTAGTCGTGGCGATACGATTGTCAGTAGCGACAATCTACCCAGCGTTGCTGATAAATTTGATGCCAATATCGTCTGGATGGCAGAGAGTGCACTGACCCCCAGCAAACAATATATTTTAAAACTGGCAACACGTAGCGTTTCAGGTTCAATTACGAATATTCAGCACCGCATTGATGTCAACACCCTTGAGCATCATGATGCTAAAAAACTACAGCTCAATGAAATTGGCCTGTGTACCGTTTCAGTCAATGCGCCTGTCGTATTTGATGCTTATCATCGTAGCAAAGGCACAGGGTCCTTTATTATTATCGACCGCCTGACCAATGTTACTGTTGGCGCTGGTATGATTACAGGTTCTAGTTCAGAGCTGGAATTAAGCCATGTATCATCTGAAGAGCGTGCAGCGCGATTTGCTCAAAAAGCAGTTTCTATTGCCTTAACAGGGAAAAATAAAGACTCTGTCGCTTATCAATTAGAAAGAAAACTATTTGATAATGGCCATGCCACAATCGTATTAACGTCTCATTTAGAAGAAGCAATTACGGTCGTTAAACAGGCGGGATTAATTTGCATTTGTACGGCAGACTCAGACAGTGATTTAAGTTTTGATACCGACACCTTATCTGCTGATGACATTCATTTAGCCTTGAAAGATAAAAACATTATTCACTAATAAAGTAGCGCCAATGTAATGGGGATATATTAATGCCCTATTACTCCTATAAGGAACTGATATATGACGCAAAAAATTACAAAAGCTGTTTTTCCTGTTGCAGGCTTAGGCACTCGTTTCCTACCTGCAACAAAGGCTAGCCCAAAAGAAATGCTACCTATCGTTGATAAGCCTCTGATTCAATATGCCGTGGAAGAAGCAGTAGCCGCGGGAATTGATACTATGATTTTTGTCACTGGGCGCAACAAACGTGCTATTCCCGATCATTTTGATAAATCTTATGAACTTGAAAAAGAGCTTGAGGCAAAAAATAAGCTTCGAGTATTAGATATGGTTAGAAATATTCTACCCTCTCACGTTTCCTGTATCTTTATACGCCAGTCCGAAGCCTTAGGTTTAGGTCATGCGGTATTATGTGCAAAACCTGTTGTTGGTGATGAGCCTTTTGCTGTTCTTTTAGCCGACGATTTGGTAGAGGATGGCAAGCGCGGGTGTATAGCACAAATGACCCAACAATTTACTAAAACACCTCATTCACTTCTTGCTGTAGAACGTGTTGACCCAAATGAAACTGACAAATATGGTATCGTAAAAACCACGAACACTGACAATGATAAAATTGGTGAAGTGCAATCTATCGTTGAAAAGCCAAAACCTGATGTGGCTCCAACTAATTTAGGCGTTATTGGTCGGTATATTTTGACACCTGCTATTTTTGCCGAAATTGAAAATACAGGTAGAGGTGCTGGAAATGAAATTCAATTAACCGATGCGATTGCTTCATTATTAGCCAAAGAAAAAGTGCTTGCTTATGAGTTTGAAGGAAAACGTTATGACTGTGGTGCTAAATTAGGTTTTTTAATGGCCACAGTTGAGCAAGCGTTATTACATGAAGAATTAAAAGATGACTTTCTAGATTACCTTAAAACCTTAGCTAAAAAATATACCAAATAAATTACGTAGATATAGACTCTTATCCATAACAACTGTGGATAAGAGCCTCTTACTTCCCCTTCCTTATTTATAATCCCCAATGGATACAATCAGCATTCGTGGTGCAAGAACGCATAATTTAAAAAATATTGATCTTGACTTACCTAGAGATTCATTAATCGTGATTACTGGTTTATCTGGCTCAGGAAAATCATCGCTTGCATTCGATACTATTTATGCTGAAGGCCAAAGGCGTTACGTAGAATCTTTATCTGCCTACGCGCGTCAGTTTTTATCTATGATGGAAAAACCTGATGTCGACCATATTGAAGGCTTATCCCCTGCAATCTCCATTGAACAAAAATCTACCTCACATAACCCTCGCTCGACCGTCGGTACAATCACTGAAATATATGATTACCTAAGATTACTCTATGCTCGAGCAGGTACGCCTTGCTGCCCTACCCATGGGCTATCCTTGGAGGCGCAAACGATTAGCCAAATGGTTGATCATGTTTTAGAGCAAAAACAAGATGAGCGTTGGATGCTATTAGCGCCTGTAGTTAATGAGCGCAAAGGCGAACATATCCAGCTATTGGAAGACCTACAAGCACAGGGGTTTATACGCGTGCGAATTGACAGCGTAGTCTATGAGCTCGATGCACTACCCGAAATAGATGGCAAAAAAAAGCATACTATCGAAGTCATTATTGATCGTTTCAAAATCCGTCCTGATATGAGTCTACGTTTAGCAGAATCTTTTGAAACAGCTCTGAGAATTGCGGGTGGAATAGCCACGGCAGTGAATATGGATGACCTGAAAAAACAGTTAGTTTTTTCAGAAAAATATGCTTGCTCAAAATGCGGTTATAGCATTACCGAATTAGAACCACGTATTTTTTCCTTCAATAACCCGAAAGGTGCTTGTAGTGCTTGTGATGGTTTAGGCGTTAAACAGCATTTTGACCCTGAATTGGTTGTGCATAATAAAGAAATAAGCTTAGCAGCAGGTGCTGTCAGAGGTTGGGATAGGCGTAATGCTTATTATTATCAACTTATTTGTTCTCTAGCAGAGCACTATGACTTTGACCCTGAGACACCCTTCAATGAACTGAGTGATAACATACAGCATATCATTTTATATGGCAGTGGCCGCAAAGCTATAAATTTTAATTTTATCACGGCTAACGGAAAAAAACGCAAAAAGCGCCATAGCTTCGAAGGCATTATTGCCAATATGGAGCGCCGTTATCAAGAAACAGAATCACAAGTTGTACGTGATGAATTAGCCAAATACCAAACGAATAAACCCTGTTCTAGCTGCCATGGCTCACGTTTAAATACAGCGGCACGAAATGTTTTTATCGCGTCAAAACCGCTCTATGAAATTACCAACCTCCCTATTCGGCAAGCTTTACAATTTTTTCAAGCTCTGGATTTACCTGGTCAACGTGGAGAAATAGCAGAAAAAATTAATACTGAAATTCAACAAAGATTAGAATTTCTAGTCAATGTCGGCCTGGATTATCTTAGCCTAGATCGTAGTGCAGATACTTTATCTGGTGGAGAAGCACAACGTATTCGCCTTGCAAGTCAAATTGGGGCGGGCTTAGTCGGCGTTATGTATGTCTTAGATGAACCGTCTATAGGTTTACATCAACGTGATAATGAGCGCTTATTGAAAACTTTATTCAGACTACGTGACTTAGGCAATACAGTCATTGTAGTCGAGCATGATGAGGATGCTATTCGTGCTGCACAATATGTGGTTGATATTGGTCCCGGAGCCGGCGTTCATGGTGGGCAAATTATTGCTCAAGGCACACCTGATGAGGTAATTAATAATGAACAATCAATCACAGGGCAATATTTGTCAGGTAAGCTGGAAATTAGCATACCTAAGCAGGTCACGCCGCGTGATGAAAAGCACCTTATTACAGTGCGCAATGCGCAGGGGAATAATTTAAAAAACATTGATGTCAGCTTTCCAGTGGGTTTATTAACTTGTGTCACAGGTGTCTCCGGCTCAGGCAAATCGACATTAATCAATGATACTTTATATCGCTATGCTGCCCGCGCAATTAACCGTGCATCCACACTGCCAGCACCTTGTGATGATGTCGAGGGCTTGGAGCAATTTGATAAAATTATCGATATAGATCAAAGTCCAATTGGCCGTACTCCGCGCTCAAATCCAGCCACATATACGGGGTTATTTACGCCAATACGTGAACTTTTTGCAGCAACCCCCGAGTCACGTTCTCGCGGCTACACACCAGGTCGTTTTAGTTTTAACGTCAAAGGTGGCCGCTGTGAGGCTTGCAAAGGTGATGGTGTAGTAAAAGTAGAGATGCACTTTCTACCTGATGTTTTTGTACATTGCGATACCTGTGCAGGGAAACGCTACAACCGTGAAACGCTAGAGATCCGCTATAAAGGCAAAACGATTAATGAAATATTAAATATGACTATCGAAGAAGCCTATACCTTCTTTAGTCCTGTACCTACTTTAGCGCGCAAACTACAAACTTTATTAGATGTCGGTTTAAGTTATATTACCTTGGGGCAGAATGCGACCACCTTATCAGGTGGAGAAGCGCAACGCGTTAAATTAGCTAAAGAATTATCTAAACGCGATACCGGAAAAACACTTTATATACTTGATGAACCGACGACAGGCTTACATTTCCATGATATTCAGCAATTACTCAATGTACTACATACTTTGCGTGATCATGGGAATACAGTGATTGTGATTGAACATAACCTAGATGTCATTAAAACGGCAGACTGGGTGATTGATATAGGGCCAGAAGGTGGTAATGAGGGTGGGATGGTCGTTGCCGAAGGTTCGCCTGAACAAGTTTCTCACATTGAAGCATCCTATACAGGTCAATACTTAAAACGCTTTTTTACAGCAAACATAAAATCCAATTAGTTTTTTATAGGGTATAGCGGGAACAGTAATTCAGCCTCTATTTCCAGCTATAAAGGCAGATTAAAGCACTACTCCCAAAAGTATAATTGACTCTATGAAAGAGGGCCCTACGAAAAACTTAAACAGCAATTCCTACTTGTAGTGACTCAAACCAATCTAAAAATCGCTTCACATCATCACCTTTAAAGATCCGCCCATGTTGGGGGGCCATAATATCAATATCAAGCTTACGCACTCGGTCAATCCAATCACGTTTTGCTTGATTAGAGGGCATCCAACGCTGATGAAAAAAGCGCATTTTTTCTACATGTGCATTAAAATCATCAACAAAGATGGGAGCTCCATCCTCCTCTAATGCCGCGCCTACATCACCTGACATCAGGATTTTTGCTTTTGGGTCATAAATATGAAAATTAGCTGAAGAATGTAAATAATGTGCAGGGATAATTTTTAAATCCGCACCATCCAATTGAATAACGCCGCCATTATCAGGAATACCAACATATTCAATCGTTTCACAACCGAAATGTCGCAAAAACCCTTCCCACAAGGCAGGTGCATGCAGTTTTGCGTGCGGTAAAGCTTGGTCCCAAAGCCCTAAGGACGAAATAATATCCGGGTCTTGATGCGAGGCAAATAAATCGGTAATTTCTTCTACAGGCGCATGATGCAATACCGCCGCTAACATCGGTGCGAATAACTCTACTCCCCCCGGATCAAGCACTAAGCAACGCTTCGCCGTGCGAATGATATATTGATTAGTATCAATAATATTACTAGGTTTATTTTTATCCCGTCCGTACATAATCCATTGGTACGATCCATCGTAAAGCTTAGTCATTTTCATAGTAAATAATCTCTTTTAGCAACTATTCTGTAATATTAAGAATGGATAATGCGCTCCGGCAACGCTGTACATTATCATGAATAACCTGTGCCGCATTATCAACACTTTCTGCTACGGCTTGTAAACTTTGTAAGTACTCCCCTGCTTGTGAAGCTTCAATCCTTGAGTTAGCGGCAATAACGCGTGCCGCTCTAGCAGGGTGCATAACGCCTTCGAGTTGATCTAAAAGTTGATTGACATGTATTCGGAATTGAGTACGACAAAGCTGCATACGCTGTTGCGCTAGTTCCACCGACTTATCTAATGAACTTGCATAAGGCGCACCTTCAGCCAATATCACTACTGTCTCAAAAGAGTGGCATGCATCAGTCATCCTATGCTCATCAACTGTCATCTGGTAAAGTAATAAGGCATGCTCATTGATATCATTAACTAATTCAATCGTTTCTTTAGCCAACTCATTAATAAAATCAGTAATCGGCTGGAAGCCTTTTGCCTTTTCACCGGCTCTAAAAGCAATGGCTTTAGCATTGGCAGCCGCCAAGGAAATTTCTTTTGCCACATGCATAACAGCACTTAGTTCAGCAGCAATAGATGCCACGGCTACAAATTTAGATTTTGCATGATTCGGTTTATTCATTAATTAACCCAGCTTTTAGCCTATAAAATACAATCGCATTTGCTTTTATGCAGTCCACTCATAAACTGCTTTCACACGATTACCATTACCACTGTACTCAACTGTCTTACATAAGTTAAATAAGAGACTTATGCCACGCCCAAAGTTTTGTTCATTCTGCTTTAAGTCTGATGATACCTTTGAAAAATCAAAGCCTGGCCCAGAGTCTTGCATTCTAATCACTAATTTTCCACCTGTCTTCGTCGGCTGATGATTAAAACTCATTTTTATATAGCCATCACTTAATTGCGCTAGCCTCTCCTCTCGAGTTGAATAATATTGCATAAAACCATCAGCACTTTGTTTCATTTTAGAATCCAATTCTAATAACCCATGCTCTAAAGCATTAGCAAATAACTCAGTAACAATTAAAAAAATAGACTCACGGTGCTCAATTAACCCTTGAATTTCCATAATTAAATTAATCACGACAGGAACGGGGTTAGCATGTCGTAAGGAGGAACTCTGGAACTCCATAGATCCCTTCCAAGAAAGCGCTTGTAACTTTTTATGTGTTGCTTTAGTTGCTACTTGCATCCATTGAGCATCTGAAACATTACAGTTTAACTCAACAAAAGTAATATCATCTTGCTGCCCCATTCCCTTAGTATGCTTATCTAATGCACTTAAAACCGCAGTATAACCATCAATATCACCATCAATACTGTTAATCACACTAGGCGCATCAAACTGCTCACCTTGTGTGTTTTCAGCCTCAATAACACCATCGGTAAACAAGTACAAAAAGCTATCTTTACTAATCGGCATATGTTGCATGTCGGGCACAAAGCTATCAATAATACCTAAAGGTAAGTTTTTGGAAATAATAGTCTGTAACTGCTTAGTCTTATGATTAAATAAATAATGATCGGGTAAACCACAAGTGATCAAGCTCATGGAGTTAGTATCCGGAAAAAAAACCACAACCGTAGCTGCTAAAAACATATTAACAGGTAGCAATTTATGCATTTTGCGGTTAATTTCAACAATAATTTCGCTACAGCCAAACCCTTTTTCTGTCATACCATAGAAAATTTCTGCCGCAGGCCCTGCACCTACCGAGGCGGCTAAACCATGCCCTGTAAAATCACCTAATAAAACATAAAGTTGATTACCTGGCGATTTAGCCACCAAAAATATATCACCATTAAACAAAGCCATGGGAGATAAGCGATATTTCACTTCTGGTGTATCATAAAATCCAGCGTGAACAATATTTTTATACAATGTTGCGGCAATTTCATGCTCTTGATCCATTTTGTGCTGATATTCTAATAGCTGTTGCTTTTGGCTATATTGCTTCTGACAAAGCTGCCGAAAACGCAACAAAGAATTTACTTTTGCTTTTAATACCAATTCATTAATTGGTTTATAAATAAAATCATCGCCTTCAGCATCTATACAATACTGCAAGTATTCCTCACGACTATCCCCAGTAATAAAAATAATAGGCACATACTCAGCACCTGAAATTTTCTTTATTTTAGTCGCTGCCTCAATTCCATTCATTTTTGGCATCAGAATATCTAAAACAACAAGATCTGGCCTTTCTTTCTTAAAAAGTTGTAATGCCTCATCTCCATCCTCAGCCACAAAAATTTTATATCCTGCTTGGGAGAATATTTTTTCTAACAATATGCGTTGCAGCTTACTATCATCTGCAACTAGGATCTTAGATTTATATTGTATTTTTTTATCTAATATCATCAGCTTTGGTGTTTTTGCCTTACATCACTGTAAATAATTTATCAAAATTAGCAATGGTCAATATTTTTTTGACTTCAGGGGAAGCATTGATGATTTTTATCGCACTTTGCTGGCTGCCCACTTTATCACGTAATACTAAAAGCATACCTAAAGCGGAGCTATCCACATACTCGGTTCTGCCAAGATCTATACTAATTGAGCTAATACCTTTTGCAGCCTGCTCTGATAGCTTACGGAAATCTTGGTGTAGACTAAAGTCAAAACGCCCTATAACTTTTACTTGTAACTCGTTATTACTTTTATTTAATAAAACTTCAACTGTCATGTTATATCCCTAAAATATTAATTAATTATTAACTAGTGTTAGTACATAGTCCCAAAATCAGGTTTCCACGTTGTCATTAGGTTGGAAGATTCTGAAAAGGTTTGTCTATACAGGCTAAAACAAATCAATTTCACCTTCTTCCATTGTGTTCTGTACAACGGCTTTCTTTTCTTTAATTTTCCATAGTGCCTGCATATCTTTAAAGCGCTGTACTCCTGATTCTAATTCATTTTTTTGCATAAGAATATCAGACATTTTAAAGCTCCCTAAGCCGATTTGAACTTCGTCACTTAGCGCTTGAAAATGATGTACATTGCTTTGTAGAAATTCAATTTGCTGGCGTGCCATATCTTCAAACTGTAAAGCTCGAATAGCACCTCCAACTGCTTGCTCCATTTGACTAGAGAGTCCTGATACTTGCGTTAATTGTACCGACATATTTGCATTCATCGTACCAATGTCACGCATCATCTCGTCAATATGCGATTTGGAAGTAATGGCTATATTCATGTCTCTTGATGCCATTTTTTCAATCATTTGTTTGGCATTATTAATATTTGTACGCGACTCCCCCACTACCTTCTTGATTTCTTCACTAAATTTATCAGAATGTTTAGATAAATTTCTAACCTCATCAGCAACTACAGCAAAACCACGTCCAGCCTCTCCTGCTCTTGCTGCTTCAATCGCCGCATTGAGTGCTAATAGATTGGTTTGATCCGCAATACCTTGTACATCAGCCAATAAGACGACAATTTTTTTCATATGCTCATCAACATCACTTACAACGGCAACCATCTCCATGCTTTGTTTACTAACCTCTAAAATATGCTCGATAAAATAAGCTAAAACCCCATCAGTTTCTTCTGCAAATTGTTCAAAATTTACTGATTTTTTTTCACTTTCTTCAGTAGAATTACTTTCTAAATTATTGACTAATGAATGCATTGCATTTGCCTGCTGAACCGAAAGATTATGCATTTCAGTAAAACTATTCGACATAGTAACAACGGCATCCGAAACAACTTGCTTTACTTGTTCTAACTCACCAACAAAATCAATAACTTCTTGTTTGGTACAGTGCTGTAATGTCTGTAAATACTGATCAACTGCCCCTTCTACAGAAAAATTTTCATCCTCAAGCTCTCCATCCTTTATAAAATTAGCTTGCTGAGCTTGGTAAGTAAGTACACAGAAAAGTCCAAATAAACTTGGAATAACAACCCAATACAAGATTTCTATAGAAAAAAATAGCGGTAAAAACAAAGCAACTAATGTGAACACAAAAGGCCAAATGATTTTTTTCAAAAGAAGCGACATTTTAATTTCCAGGTTATTTAACGAGTGCAAGTATTTGTGCAGCAACTTGATCGAGAGGCTGTACATAATGCGCTGCACCTTGGCGATAAGCTTCGCCTGGCATACCCCATACGACACTACTGGCTTCATCTTGAATGATATTTGTTGATCCAGCATCACGCATTTCTTTCATGGCCACAGCACCATCGGCTCCCATTCCTGTAAGCATGACACCTATGGCATTACTGCCAACATTTTGTGCGATGGAACGAAACATCACTTCCACAGAAGGCTTAAACCTATTCACAAGCGGGCCATCATTTAACTGACAGACATAATGTATACCATGCCTAATCACGAGTAAGTGCCTATCTCCTGGCGCAATATAAATATGCCCTGACTTAATCACTTGGCCTTCTTCAGCAACACAGGCTTTCATTTCAGTTACCTCATTAACATGCTTAGCAAAAGAAGCACTAAAAGCAATGGGTAAATGCTGGGTAATAACAATGGCAGGGGTTGTTGTTGGTAAACCTTTTACTACATTTTTAACTGCTTCTGTTCCCCCTGTCGATGAACCTATAGCAATAATTTTTTCCGTAGTAACAAAATGTTTTTTCGGAGTCGTCGCTTGTTCATCTTGGATGTTTAATTTTGTAGAAATATTAGCTGCCTGTTTATGATTGCTTTGATTACTGACTGAGCTAGATCCAGATCGTATATTTGCTTTAGCTGCTGCTTTAACTTTTGCAATTAAATCTTCGGCGTAGGCATTCAGTGTATTGGCCACATCTACTTTTGGCTTAGCAACAAAATCGACAGCACCAATAGATAGGGCTTCTAAAGTTACCTCAGCACCCTTCTCAGTTAGAGTCGAAATCATAACCACCGGCATAGGCCTTAAGCGCATTAAATTACGCAAAAAAGTTAACCCATCCATGCGTGGCATTTCAATATCCAAAGTTAAAACGTCAGGTTTTAGTTTCTTAATCTTATCTCTGGCGATAATAGGGTCTGCAGCAGTCCCAACGACCTCAATTGCAGCTGAAGACTCAAATATTTTACTCAACATCGTACGAATAAGTGCTGAATCATCAATAATTAATAAGCGTATTTTTTCCATCTAACATATTCCCTTAAAATAATTCAATATCACTTTCAACAGGCATATCTTTAATACTGTTAAAGTATCGCTTCTCTCTAATAGCAAGCGTTTCATTATGTATATCTTGAATTTTTTTCATTTTAACTTTACCCGTCTGGGGGTAATAATTCACTTTACGTGGATAAATATCGCCTAAATCTTGGGCAAGCAATCGCAAAGCCTCAGCATCGACATAATCTAATACAAACTGTATATTTCTTGCTCCCACATCACTCATAGTTGGGATAATTTTTCCGCCACCAAATAGCTTGACCTCAAGATTTTTTCGTTTACCACCGTTAGATAAAATGATATTAATTAAATGTTCCATTGCATAATTTCCATAGCGCGTAGCATTACCCACAACGGCCTCATCACCCGCTTGTAAACGTGCTTTACTTGTTTCAGGCAGCATAAAATGATTCATACCACCTATACCAGAGATAGGATCGCGAATACAAGCTGAAATACAAGAACCCAGGACAGTGGTAATAAGTTCATTTTCCCTAGTTACATAATACTCGCCAGGTAATACTTTGGCAGTAACAATATTATTTTGTTTATCCCAGTAACGTTTTATTGACTCAAACCCTTCAACTGAAGGGGGGGCTATATTTTCATTCATAATAACGTATTTTTGTAATGTCTCATTATCTACTGACGTTTGAATAATTAAGTTCGAAAAATCAAGGTAAATGTTGCGCTGCATTTTCTAGTGTATCCTACATCAACGTGTCCATGTGTGATGAGAAATTGTATGCTTTTTATCTTATTTTTCGATAAATAGTATTACCAATTAAATCAAAATCAGTCTCAATTTGATGTAAAGACTCCGAGTGACCAATTAATAAATGTGCGCCTGTAAATAATAAAGTACTGTAACGATTAACAAGCTTTTCCTTTGTATCTCGATCAAAATAAATAATTACATTACGACAAAAAATAAAATCAAAATGCCCTTTCATAGGCCATTCATTCATCAAATTAAGTTGTTTAAAACGAATGCAGGCTTGCAGTTCAGGTTTAACTTTTACTTTATTCGCATTCCTGCCAATGCCTTTTTTAAACCATCTTTTTAAGCGATCTGTTGATAAACCACTGACACGATCATCTCCATAAATACCTGTTGCGGCAGTTTGTAAAACATTCGTATCTAAATCTGTGGCCAAAATCTTTACATTCCAGTTCTTAGGTAAGTTTTCCAATAATGTCATCGCGATAGAATAAGGCTCTTCTCCAGTAGAACAGCCAGCAGACCATACCTTAATTTCCCTACTCATATGATTTCGTTTAAGTAATTCAGGGATAATCGTATTTTTTACATATTCAAAATGATGATTTTCACGAAAAAAAGCGGTTAAATTTGTCGTAATCGCATTAATAAACTCTGTAAACTCATGTTCTTCGTTATTTTTCAAGTACTGGCAATATTCCTGAAAATCCTTTAAGCCTAGCATTCTTACACGCTTTGATAGGCGAGAATAAAACATATCAAACTTATCATCTGTAACAATAATGCCAGAATGACTATTTGATATGGCTCTCAGTACTTCAAAATTTGCTCGGGTATAGTTAAATTCACGCTGTTTTTCCATCGTTTTTATCCTTTCTTTGCTGTACTCTGGTCAGAAAAAACCAGCAGCAGCCTGATCAACCCCTAGCATATTATCGATACCTAGCAGTTTAGCCGCTTCTATAAATTTATCCGATGGAAAATCAAAAATAATATCCTTATTTAACTTGAGTGCCTCCTGCTTTAAAACAACAAACAACTGTAAACTTGCAGTATCAATACTATTCACATTCGCAGCATCAATATCTAAACACTCATTATCTTGTAAAGCTTGTACTAAATGACTGTGTAGCTCTGTCACCGTACTAATATTGAGCGTATCCTCTAAGAGAATTTTTGAATTATCTATAAACTCACTGATTTCAGTAGTTAAATCTTCATTCTCAGGCTTATCAACTATTGCGCTATCAACTACCTGTTCTACTGAGGTTTCCTCTTGAGCTGGTGACTCATCATCATTGATCCAAGCGAGTGGATCAAAACCAATTAAACTATCTTTATTTTTTGTCGTCATTTACATCACCTTACCTTCAAGAAAAGCATTCGCTAAATCACGAAAATCTCGTGCTGAACGGCTTCCAGGTCGATACTCTAAAATTGTTTTACCAAAACTAGGACACTCGGCTAATACCGAAGCCTCTCGAATAACAGTCGCTAGTACCTGATTGGGAAAATGTTTTAACATCGTACTTAAAACTTCTTTAGATATACGTCTTGTCGTTGCATAGCGAGACATCACTAAAGAAATTTTATATTTTTTCTTTAATGCACTTTCAAAGCGCTTTAAAGTAGCAACTAAATGCGACAAACCTTGTAGTGCCAAAAAGTCACTCGTCATCGGAATTAAAACCTCATCCGCTACAAATAATGCATTTGCGACCAATACACCCGATGAAGGTGGACAATCAACAAAAACAAAATCTTGGTCTTGTAAATTCTCATGCAATGCTTTGCGCAATAAATCACCACGTTTTGCACCGCCATCGGTCAACTGCTCTATCTCTTGTAGCCTCGGACCAGCAACAATAAGCTGCAAATTATCACGAGCGACAATAAGCTGTTGCTCAATATTTTTCTCACCTAACATCACTGCATCAACACCACTAATCTGAGGCGATGTTACCCCAAAAGAAACGGCCAAATGTCCTTGCGGATCTAAATCAATAACAGTCACTTTATAGCCTTTTTTAGCTAAAGCATGGGTGAGATTCGTCGAGGTAGTCGTTTTACCAACACCCCCTTTTTGATTAATAATAGCAACCACTCTAACACTCATAATAAACTAGGCAGCCCTTCAAACTCATCTGGGTTAAGTAGCTTATCGACATTTAAAAGCATAATCATATTTTGTTTATACACGTAAATACCACGCATAAAGCGGGTATCAATTTTGCTTCCTAAATTTGGTTTTTCTTTAATATCTGCTAATTTAATATCTAAAACATCTGCAACCGCATCTGCAACAACACCAATGACATTAGTTCCTTGCTCAGATTCAACACATAAAACAATAACCACAGTAACAGGAGTGAACTCTCTATTCTCCATTGCAAAACGTACGCGTAAATCAATGATAGGGACGACTTCTCCGCGTAAATTGAGCGCTCCCTTGATATAATCAGGCGCATTAGGAAT
This sequence comes from Methylophaga sp., assembly GCA_026988435.1. Lineage (GTDB taxonomy): Bacteria > Pseudomonadota > Gammaproteobacteria > Nitrosococcales > Methylophagaceae. Next base: position 39,726 of record JALSLH010000039.1, on the reverse strand, counting down.
ATTACGCACTTTTTCCCAGCCTCGAATTTCTTGTACTTTCAAGATTTCAACGCCATACATTTCTCCTGCTAAATCAAAAGTCAAATACTGTCCGCTCATATTCGATTGATTACCCATAGCGTCGTTAGCCATATTCACTTCCTAATCATTAGCTGTATGTTTTACGCGTGTAAAAACATACGGTTTACAAACTACTTGTTTATCTTAATTTTATTGCGTATCAGCTTAAAACTCATCCCACTCATCATCCTCACTTGTTTCTACAAAAGACTTTCCTACCATGTCTTTTGCTTGTGATTTATTAATACTGTGCAGAGTAGGTTTTGGGGAAACTGGAGGAGGAACCTGTTGATCAACGGCTCTATTTACTGGACTTGGAGCCCCATTAAAACTAAAGAATTGTAATAGATTAATCATATTAGTCGATTGGTCACTCATAGATACACTTGCTGCTGAAGCTTCTTCAGCTAAAGCGGCATTCTGCTGAGTAATTTCGTCCATTTCTGAAACAGCTTGGTTAACTTGTTCAATTCCTTGAGACTGCTCAATACTAGCCGCCGCAATTTCAGAAATAATATCACCGACTTTTTTCACGCCTCCGACAATTTCATTTAATGATACACCTGTCTCATTAACGAACTCAGTTCCTGTACGTACTCTTTGTATACTGGTTTGAATTAGCTCTTTACTTTCACGTGCGGCGGCGGCACTACGTTGTGCTAGATTACGCACTTCAGTCGCTACAACAGAAAATCCACGCCCTTGCTCACCTGCCCTTGCTGCTTCAACGGAAGCATTTAAGGCAAGTAAATTCGTCTGAAAGGCAATTTCATCGATAACACCAATAATTTCAGCAATTTTATTACTACTTTCATTAATTTCAGCCATTGCATTAACTGCTGAAATAACGACTGTGCCACCTTTTTCTGCCAATTCTCTAGCACTACTCGCTACCTGATTAGCTTGTTGGGCATTATCTGCGTTATTTTTAACGGTACTAGTCAGTTCCTCCATGCTCGAAGCTGTTTCTTCCAAACTCGCCGCTTGCGCTTCTACACGCTCAGATAAGTTATTATTACCACTGGCAATCTCTTGTGAGGAATTATTAATAAAATCCGCCGACTCTCTTATTTGCCCTACAGTATCCGCTAATTTATCGATCGTGGCATTTATACTGCCTTTACAGTCATCGTAAACCCCCTCATAGTCATTAGTAATTTTATTTGATAAATCACCTGTTGCCATGCTGTGCATCGTATTATTAATATCAGAAAAAACGCCTTCAATACCATCTGTTAATTCATTAATTCCTTGACTTAGCTTTTCAAAGAAACCGTCTTTATCTGCCATTTCAATCCGAGCAGATAAATTCCCTGTTTTAACGCCTTCCACTAAATTTTCAATTTCTTTTTCTATCTTAACTTCATGCGTTCTATCCAACCACTCAACTACCGTACCAATTCGACTTCCGCTCTCATCTAAAACAGGGTTAGCAACAAAATTCATATGCCGTGAGCCAATGACTAATTCCGATGTTAAAGTATCTTGTAAATTAGGCACCATGCCTCTTTGATGAGCTGGATTTTTATGGAACTGATCAATATTAGCCCCTAAAAGCTTATCTGCATCAAAATTAGGTAATTGCTGCTGTATATCCTTCTCAGCATTTTTGAACATACTTTTCACGGTATCATTCATATAAATGATTTCCAGGTTAGTATTAGCTACCATGACACAAGAACTGACATTATCTAATGCTTGTTTAATACGTAAAGACTCACTCCCTGTTTGTTTCATATAAGCCATGTCTGCATTTAATTTAACTTGCATGCCATACAAGGCTCGATTGAAACCTCCGATTACATCATTACGATCAATATCTGTCTTATTCCTAAAATTATTATCCGTCATTTGATAGCACATATTAGTCGCTTTAACCAAGGAGCCTATGACATCACGTACCAACCTATACCCTAATATACAAGCTAAAGTAGAGAGCAAAGCGACGATTGCAAGAGGTAATAGTTGTTGGGCACCATAAAACTGCTTCATTAAAAAAATATTAGGTAATAAAAATGCACCTGCAATAATGCCCGCTTTTTTATTGATCGAAATTTCTTTAATTGCTTTTATTACTTTTGCTAAACCAACAGGTCTAATCGTTGTCGCGCGACTGTCATTTAATTTTCGATATAAAGTATCTGCTTCATTAACCTGTGCACGGCTAGGTGCATAACGCACAGAAAGATATTCAACAGGAACCCCTTGTTTATAAACAGGCGTAACATGTGCTTCTACCCAATAATAATCACCTGATTTAGTTCGGTTTTTAACCAATTGAGTCCAGGGTCTCAACCCCTTAATAGAGTCCCATAAATCCTGAAAAGCAACCGCTGGCATGTCTGGGTGCCGTACCATATTATGGTTTTTACCAATTAATTCATCATAAGAAAATCCACTTATTTCAACAAAAGCATCATTGGCATAAGTAATAACGCCTTTTAAATTAGTACGCGTTACTAAAATAGTCCCATCTTTCATCATGACTTCATTATCAGTCACAGGCATGTTAACTTTCACTATGCATTCTCCTTACCAATCAACTTTGTTAATTTAAGCAGTTTAACTTTCATCATTATCATCCTCTGCAGCATCGTCCACACCATCTAATTTCAATAATTTTTTAACATCGAGTAGTATTAGCATTCGTTCCTCAACTAATGCTAAGCCACTAATAAACTCGGTACTGACTTTTGTCCCAAAATCAGGCGCACTTTGAATTGATTGCAGATCAATATTATTGACATCAGAAACCGAGTCAACAACAAGCCCCATAGTACGACTTCTACCTTGTAAAATTGTCTGCAAAACAACCACAACGGTTAAGTTAGTATATTCAGAATGCTCTAAGTTAAATCTTTCTCGTAAATCAATAATCGGAACGATAGCACCTCGTAAATTCACCACTCCTTTTTCATAACTGGGTACATTAGGTATTCTAGAAACAGGCTCCCAACTGCGTATTTCTTGAACACTTAATATATCAACACCGTATTCTTCTTCACCCAGAGTAAAGCTTAAAAACTGCATAGAGTTCTCAAGCTGAGTTTCTTCTAGTTCTTGTGTATCAGTTTCTTGAGTCATTACTGTTTCGTATTACTGATTTGATAAACGTACTAAACCAGGAATATCCAAAATTAACGCAACTGAACCATCACCCAGTATCGTTGCACTTGATACCCCCTCCACACGCCGATAGTTTGCTTCTAGCGACTTAATAACCACTTGTTGTTGGCCTAATAAATCATCGACAAATAAGCCACAGCGAACACCTTGCCCATCGACAACAACTAATAAGCCTTCGGTTAATTTAGTTGCTTTCGCTGATTTCACATTAAAAACATGATGCATTCGTACTATAGGCAGGTATTCATCACGCAAACGAAATGTCTCGCCCTTTCCAGCGACACGATTAACCATATTATCGTTAATTTTAATGGACTCAATAATAGAGCCAAGTGGCACAATAAATGTCTCATCTCCTACGGCAATAGACTGACCATCTAAAATAGCCAAGGTTAAAGGTAAATTAATTGATATGGTTGAACCCTGTCCTAAATTAGATGTAATCTCAATATTGCCGCCTAAAGACTGGATATTTCGGCGTACCACATCCATGCCTACGCCACGCCCTGAAACATCGGTTACTTTTTCTGCCGTTGAGAATCCAGCCATAAAAATCAGCTCATAGCACTGCTTATCAGTCAACACAGCATCAGGATCTAAAAGACCTTTTTCTATCGCTTTATTACGTAAAAAGTCCTTATTGAGTCCTTTTCCATCATCTTTCACCTCGATAACAATATTACCACCACGATGATAAGCTTCTAGGGTTATCAAGCCCACTTCAGGCTTGCCGGCGGCAATTCGGTCAGCGGGCATTTCAATACCATGATCCAAACTATTGCGTACTAAATGAACCAGCGGATCACTAATAAGTTCAACAACTGTTTTATCAACTTCTGTATGTTCACCAACTAACTTTAACTCAATTTTTTTATCCAGCTTAGTGCTCAAATCATGTACCAGCCGAGGAAAACGACTAAATACAAAGCTGATGGGTAGCATGCGGATATTCATGACACTTTCTTGTAACTCACGCGTGTGTCTTTCTAATTGCACTAAGCCATTTTTTAGGTGATCGATTTTGTCAGGGGAGAAATGTTCGCCGACTAAGCTCAACATAGACTGAGTAATAACCAGTTCACCAACCATATTAATGAGCGTATCTATCTTCCCGGTATCTACTCGAATGGAAGTCGAAGCAGCTCCTTTTGATTTTTTCTCCTTAGCTTGAACGGGTTTAGATGATGTTGGAATATTTTTCTTCGGCTCAGGGTTTTCCTGATTTTCAGTGATTAGACTGTCACTTGGAGTTGTTTGCTCAACCAAACTAGAAGGCTCAGTCTGTTGCATATTAACTAACGCTTCACCTAAGTTTAATTCTTGAATAGATAAATCACACTCACCTTCAACCCAATCAAAAATATCATCAATCTCTTCTCTTTTAACACTTCCTTTAAGAATCAAAGTCCAAGACAAATGACACTCTTCAGGATCCAGTTCAAAGAGTGCAGGAACGCCGTGCAAATCAACAATAACCTCTAAATCACCTAGCTCCGATAACTCTCGAAACATGCGCACAGGATCATTACCTGTTTTTAGTAAATCCGCATGGGGACAAAAAGAAATCTTCCATCCGCTTTCAGTGGCACTTTCCATCTCCTTAATAACCACTGTTTCAGGCGACTCAACAGGAGTAGCTGGTGAATTACCCTTACCACTTGCACCATTTAACTCAATTTCCAAAGCCTTTTTATGCTCTGCGACACTAACCTCATCAATATCATTTTCATCTTGTATGGCCGACAACATTTCACGCAAGCAATCAACCGAACCAAGCAAGACATCAACAGCCGCTTGAGTAATTTGCCTGCGCCCATCACGCATCTCATCCAAGAGCGTTTCCATCACATGGGTAAAATCCGATACCGCAGTAAAACCAAAAGTTCCGCTACCGCCTTTTATTGAATGAGCTGCCCTGAAAATTGTATTAATAACTTCAGAATCAACATCGCCCATATCCAGGTTTAATAATCCTGACTCCATAATATCCAAGCCTTCAAAACTTTCTTCGAAGAAAACCTGGTGAAACTGCGCCATATCAATTGACATTGAATAACCTGTATACTTTAAATTAAGTAAAAAATACCAGCCGACCTTATTGCTTATATCACTATATAACTCAACCTTTATCTATTAAGCTTTGAGAATGCAAACCTAAACTTATTGTTGACTAGCCTAAAACTTTTTTTATCGTTTTTAATAGTTGGTCAGGATTAAAAGGTTTAACGATCCAACCTGTTGCACCAGCAGCTTTACCTTGTTGCTTTTTATCCATACCTGATTCTGTCGTTAACATTAACATAGGGACAAACTTGTAATTAGGTAAGGCTCTTAACTCTTTAATTAATGTAATTCCATCCATATTTGGCATATTCACATCAGTTACTACGCAATCAAACTTTTGCGTTTTTGCTTTATTAAGTGCATCTACACCATCTACAGCATCAACAACCGTATAACCAGCGCCTTTTAAAGTAAAGGCGACCATTTGTCTCATTGAAGCTGAGTCATCAACTGCTAGTATGCTAGCCATCTATTTCTCCTAAGGTAATATTATGAATAATTTTTTAACTTTCTTGAATGATACAGGAAAGAACAGCAAAAAAAGAACTTTAACCTTTATTATTGTGACTTGATTCAAACATATAAGATTTAGTATTCAAATAGGTGATGATGACAAGCTTGACGACACAAATTTAAAGGACTTAAGGAAAAAATTATTTATATACTTATCGACTTAATCATCAAATTCTTTAGAAAAAATTTTTTATTCTGACTCATTAAACTTGATATTTCTCTTTACTCTCTAGGTTTAGAGCTGGGTATTGTATGTATTCGAAGGGAATTCTGAATAGCAACATAGAGAATAGTTAGTTTATTTTTTTAAATATAAAATTAGTCTTCAATACCCCAGCAAATATAAATTTTACAAAAAAAATCATTTCACCATAAAAAAAGCCCCTATAAATAGAGGCTTATAAATATCTTTTACACAATTAGTGTTAGGTGTCTCCTAAAAAGGAATATCATCATCAAAATCCTCATAAGCCGCAGCTGGCGGTTGTTCAGACATAGGCCGAGATTGTGATGCAGGAGTAGAGGCCGGATTACTCTGACTCTGGGCAGGGGGCGAAGTATTTTGTGCTGTAGCATGTTGCTGCGCAGGTGAATGATTACCCAAAGGTGCTGTACCCCCTGAACGACTCCCTAACATTTTCATTTCAGCGGCGACAATTTCCGTCGTGTAACGATCCTGGCCACTTTGATCTTGCCATTTTTGTGTGCGAATGCGCCCCTCTATATAAACTTGACTACCTTTTCTTAAATATTCGCCCGCAATTTCTGCCAAGCGATTAAAAAAAACAACACGATGCCATTCAACACTTTCTCTACGCTCACCCGTTTGTTTATCTTTCCAGCGTTCCGTTGTCGCCAAACGAATATTGGTAACTGCCCCACCTGTAGGCATATATCGTACTTCAGGGTCAGCGCCTAAATTTCCTATTAAGGTTACTTTATTCAGCATTTATTACTCCAAATGATCCAGTTATATTACTAACGTTGTATCTAGTTAGTTTACCACTTTTAAATTTAATTCTGCTCTTGCAATATAAATTCGTGGAAACTTTGCCTTGCAATTAAGCACTATTATCGCTAACCTTTAATTAGCATTTGATTATATTACTGGATAAATAATAATGATTTTTAGACAACTTTTTGAACCAGAAACCTGTACTTATACTTATCTTGTCGCTTGTGAAGTCAGTAAAAAAGCGCTCTTAATTGATACGGTTGCAACAGAATTAAAGCACTATATCAAGCTACTTGAGAGCTTAGATCTGACGCTTGTTTATACCTTGGAAACACATGTGCATGCAGATCATGTCACAGGTGCTAGTTTATTACGTGATCAGCTAAGCAGCAAAAGCATAGTTCATAGGGACGCAGGCGCTATGTGTGCTGATCTCTTAGTAACAGATGGGGTGGTGTTGCAAGTGGGTGGCATTGAAATTAAAATATTACACACACCAGGTCATACGAGTGGCTGTGTGAGTTACCTAATTGGTGACCGTGTGTTTACGGGGGATTCCTTACTGATTAATGGCTGCGGCCGCACTGACTTCCAGCAAGGCGATACAGCCACCTTATATAATAGTGTCACCGAAAAGCTGTTTACCCTACCGGCGGATACATTAGTCTATCCTGGACATGATTATAATGGCAAACGGGTGTCTAATATTGCCCAAGAAATAGCATTAAATGCTCGTTTAGGGCAGCAAAAAACTTGCGCTGAATTCATTGAAATTATGAATAATTTAAATTTACCCTACCCTAAATATATTGATGCCGCACTCCCAGCAAACCAAGCTTGCGGAAAAATAGAAACGTCCCAAGAACCACTAAGACAAGGATAATAAACTTATGTTTTTAGCTAGTTTCTTCGCCATTATTATTGGCTTTTTACTGGGCTTATTGGGGGGAGGTGGCTCGATATTAACGGTTCCTGTGCTAGTTTATTTAGTCGATATTCCTGCTAAAAGTGCTATTGTCATGTCTCTTTTTGTCGTTGGCTGCACGAGTTTAATTGCAACATATCACCATGCTCGTAAAGACCGCGTTTGCTGGAAAACTGGGGCTGTATTTGGTAGCGCTGGCATGCTCGGGGCTTTTTTAGGAGGACGTTTAACAGCTTATATTCCTGGCGCTTTATTACTCGTGCTATTAGGCGTGGTTATGCTGATTGCGGCTTTCTCTATGATTTTAAAAAACAGCAAACAACCCAAAGATGCCCGCACTGATTCAAAGGACACACCTACTTGCCCTTTAGAACTACCTGTACTGGCTATTTTATTCGATGGTTTTTTCTTGGGGATTGTGACAGGTTTAGTAGGCGTTGGAGGAGGATTTCTGCTCGTTCCCGCCTTAACTCATCTCGCTAAATTACCCATTCATGGGGCGATTGGAACTTCTTTATTTATTATTACCTTACAAACTACAGCAGCGCTTGCTGGCCATGCTAATCACTTAGATATTGATCCAGTCTTGACTTTAACGATTACTATTCTAGCTATTATCGGCAGTTTTGCAGGGGCACATGCTTCAAGCTATATTCCTGCACATCATTTAAAGCGAGGCTTTGGCTATTTCGTACTACTATTAGGCAGTTATTTACTTTACAAAGAAGTTAATCAAAGCATTGTCTTGCAATTACACGATTTGATTGAAGATAACCGAGATTTTATTATAGGCGCATCTTCTGTTATTGCTTTTATGCTCGTTTATCGCTTGTGGGCTTGGCTACATACGAAAAGCAATAAAATCTAAAATAGCATTATGATTCGCCTTTGTTTTGTAAATAGCGCCTTAAAAAATCCAAGGCTAATAGTGCAGATTGATTTTGCTTTCGTTGTTGCAAACCATTCATATTAGATTCACTACGCCGAATCCCCTCTGGCGTTAATAGTAGATTATAAATAACAATACTTTGCTCTTTGTGCTGAAGTTGTTCAACGCCCCCTTGATACAACTGAACTAGCACCAAATCAGTACCTTCTTGCTGCTGGATCTTTTGAGCGATAGTTTCTGCTATTCTAAAACTAACCGTAGACTTCAGTTGAAGACTAAGTTTATCACTTAACTGTTCTAGTGTTTGACTAAAAGATGATGCCAATAACCAGGGCTGGCCAATGCATTTAGCAGCGATTAAACCTTGGGATGCAGTCTCCTGTACTGATAAGGTTAATCCTCGCTGCTGCATTAACTGATTAATAACACCAACAAGAGAACCTTGTTTCTTGTTCAACCCATCGATGGCAAAAACATAATCACCAATATTGGAAACAAGTTGTTGCACAAGCTGTTTAACTTGCTCCTGATCTGTGTCTGCGGGGAATAATAACTTAGTTTGAACTTCATCAGCACCTGCTCGAAAACCCAACTGAACGGCATCAGGTAAAGGCACGGTATTAATTCTCTCCTGCAAATCAGATTCTCCTATACCTATAGATCGTAAAGTGATCAATTGATTTGCTTGCAATGAAAAGCGTTGTTTTAATCTTGTTGTAATTTGCTCAGCAAACATTGCTTTCATTTCAAATGGTACTCCAGGTAGAAAAACAAACCAGCAACGATTTTCTTGTAAAGCAAAACCTGGTGCAGTGCCCCATTCATTATCAATACGCTCAGCACCCTCTGGGAAAAAGGCTTGTTTACGGTTAGTGCCAGCCATAGCCCGCTTACGTCCCGAAAAGTAAGTGCTTATTTTCTCCAATGCTGCCGAGTCTAAAGATAAAGGTCGAGCAAAAGCTGCAGCAACAGCTTGAGATGTTAAGTCATCTGTTGTTGGCCCTAGACCTCCAGTACTAATACAACAGTCGGTACGTAATGAAATTTCTTGCAATAGTTTTTTTAAATCAGATAAATTATCACCGACAGTCGTATGACGCTTGATGATAAAACCCATTTGTACTAGCTCTTGAGATAACCAAGTCGCATTGCTATCAACTGTTTGACCGGTGATAAGCTCTTCACCTTGAGAGAATATTTCTACTTGTGGCTGCATATTGGTAACTATATGAATAGTATTTTTCGCTTGCTTAAAGGTGGGCTAAAGTCATGCTCTACCTTTAAAGGCAATACCTCAGCGACTAATAAAATCACCAAAAGCACGACTACCATCACCAACGCTGATTGTTTTAACAACAGAAAGTGTTTGCGCATCAATAACTGAAACTGTTCCATCAAACCAATTAGCGACATAAACATGGCGATCATCAGTACTTGTGCTTATCCCTTCAGGTTTTTCACCAACTTCAATTTGCTTAATTTCAGTTAAGGTTTTTGTATCAATCACAGAAACAGTACTATCATCTTGATTGGTCACAAATAACAACTTGCCCCCTAGTGCCAAAGCTGAAGCATAAGGACGCCCGCCAACTTTTATACGCGCCACACGTTTCAAATTAGCACCTTGGGTGCTTAATACAGAAATATCATTACTTTCTACATTAGCACTATAAAGTCGTTGCCTTTTATTATCTAAACAAATACCAAAAGGATGAGCACCTACTTTCGTTGTATTTCTAACCCTTAATTTATCTAAATCAATTTGAGAAATTGAATCATCCATACGATTAGCGACATATAACCAACGATTATCGTGACTAACAGATAGCCCCGAAGGTGATTTTCCCACGGTCATTTTCTTTTCTAAATGTAAGTCAGCACTATTAAAAATAGATACAGTATTTTCATACCAATCAGCAACAAAAATACGCTGTCCATCAGGACTTACTGCAATTCCAACTGACGCGCCCCCGACTTTAACTCGATCAATAACTTCCAGTGTATTGTCATCAAGAATGGTAAAGCCTTCGCCTTGAGGTGTACTGATATAAACTTGATTATTTTCATGGTTAACGGCAACACCAACAGGCTTACCTTTAACGGTTATTGATTTAATAACCTCATTGGTTGTTAAATCAATAACAGCTACCTTGTTATCTAATTGATTCGTTATAAAAGCATAAGATTGTGCTAATGCATTAGCGCTATAGACGAAACATAAGACTGTAACGAAATGTAAAACAATTTTGTATGGATTATTCACAAAGAAACCACTAATGAAGGAGGGAGGAAGAAATGTAGAGTTACTGAGCCAAGCTAGCCCAGCTCAGTAAAATACAAGCGGTAGAGCAGATTAAAACTACCTTTTCATAGTAAATGTAATCGCTGTAGATAATGTGTTAGGTTCAAATTTATGTAATAAACTTGTTAGACCTGAAGTTAAAACGGCAGTCACAGCAGCATCAGCAGCTTCTTCATTTAACTCTTCTGGCGGATAATTATTCATATAAGCGCGGTAATAAGTAGCAACCCAAGTAACAACAGAGCTATTACCTTTTTTCTTAACAGTGATCACACCTTGATAATTATCAACTGGTAATACAGGAACAACTTCATCTTGGCCAGAATGTTGAATTGTTTTTACCGCAGTCATATCCGTAATTTTATACTTATATGACATTTTTTTATCACTATAGCTTTTTAGCTTCTCAGTTATTTCTCCGCCTTCAACAGACAAAACACGTGTAGCACCTTTCTCATTACCACCAGTAGAACTTATTACCTTAATGTCAGGGTGCCATGACATATCATCAAAATTTTTGATAATCTCCCAAACCTCTTCAGCGGGCGCTTCAATATCTATAGTTGCCGTCATTTTCCCTCTAACGGGGCCATGTGCGTAAGAAACCGCACTGAATAAAAACAAGAAAAACGCAAGAAAAGATATTTTTTTCATATTAAATTCCTAATTGATAGTAATGTAAAAACTAAAATAGCTATTATAAGGCAATTTGATTCATGCTAAAATTAAAAAAGCATGAGTGACTCGATTCTTTACACTTAAAAAATAAACTAATGGGCCTATATAGCTAAACATGATTACAAAGGGTAACCCCATTATTAAGCTCAATTTCTCTCCTTTATAACCTATTTCAATGCCTTATTGCCCCCTTTAAAAAGGGTAAATAACAGCCCTAATAGCCCTCTCGCTTATTAAAGGCGAATTCGGATAATATTTTTTAAGAATTTTCTATAAACGCAGTAGAATAGACAGATTTATATAAAAAAGTAGCTATCTTATTAGACTATGAACAAACTTAAGCAACGTGCCATTATTTCCGGAACTTTGAGCTTACTACTCGCTAATGGCTGTAGTCTAAAAAATACTGATCATAGTACGCACCTGCGTATAGAACCAGCTATCATTAATGCCTCTCCTGCACCTCAATCAATTTTGCAATCGACCTTATTAGTCGATCAAGAAGATTTTACTCCTGCTACCGGTGTTAGTAGCCAGCCTAAAGATAGCTGGCAATACCTAGTTTCTCTTTTTGCCATTCCACAAGAAGACAATGCCCGTATTGATAAGGCTGTCGCGTGGTATTTAGCACACCCCAAACACATTGAAACGATTCAAGCTCGTGCCAAGCCTTATTTATATGCCATTATTAAAGAAGTAGAGGCAAAAGGCTTACCAGGTGAGTTTGCTTTATTGCCTGCAATCGAAAGTGGTTTTAAAGCACACGCCTACTCACATGCGCGTGCTGCAGGATTGTGGCAGTTTATTCCCTCTACAGGTAAAATTTATGGCCTAGAACAGAATTGGTGGTATGACGGAAGGCGTGATATTTATGCTTCAACTGAGGCTGCAACGAGTTACTTGAAAAATCTAGGCGAACTATTTGAGCATGATTGGCTACTCGCCCTCGCCTCCTATAATGCCGGCCAAGGCAATGTAAAACGCGCAATAAAACGCAACCGCGCTAAAAATAAAGCAACTGATTTTTGGAGTTTAGACCTTCCTAGAGAAACAGAGCACTATGTTCCTAAATTATTAGCTTTAGCCAAAATATTCGCTAACGCGAAGCATTATGGTGTCGATTTAATAAAACTGGATCATAAACCTCGCTTCTCTGCTGTCAATATTGGTTCACAGCTTGACTTATCTTTAGCTGCTAAGCTTGCTGATACCTCATTAAATGAATTATTTAAATTAAACCCTGGCTGTAACCGCGCTTACACTCCACCAAAAGGCCCCCACCGTTTATTAATTCCTATTGATAAAGTAGATCTTTTTGAAGAAAACCTAGCTTCGCTAGCAGATCAAGACCGCATTAAGTGGCAACGTCACAAAGTAACCTCAGGCGATAGTTTAAGTCGTATTGCTTACCGTTATAACACTCAAGTTAAAGTGATTCGTGAAGTCAATCATTTAAATAACAATACAATTCGCGCTGGAACTTACCTGCTTATTCCTTTAGCGCAAGGTAAAATAAGTAATAATCCATTTATTCAAGCCAGCCAACTGAGCCATAGCAATAAACACTCGACTTACATAGTAAAATCAGGTGATAGCTTATGGAGTATTGCTAGAAAGCTAGATTTGCATAGCAGAGATATTGCACGTTGGAATCACATTAGGCTTAAAGCGCCTTTACCTTTAGGAAAAAAGCTGATCATTAAAAAAGCCAAGAAGATAACAAAAAAATATACCCAACGAAAGTCAGTCATTCAACCTATTCGTTACACAGTACGTCGTGGTGATTCTTTATCAACTATTTCAGAAAAATTTAATGTACGTGTCGCTGATTTACGTAAATGGAATAAAAATAGCTTAGGAAAATACTTAAAACTAGGACAAAAACTAAAGGTCAAAGTGGATACCACGCAACCCTCTACATAATAAGGAGTGAGTCTCGTATAGCACATATAAATCCTACGAAAAAAGAAATCAAAATTCCATGCTACCCTAGCCTTGCCAGTCCTGAGAGAACCAATAGCGCTACATCACCTAACGTTTCAGGAGGTATAACTATATTCCTAACGACCTGTTACTCTCTCGCATCATTTAATGTCTTTTGCATATATGGATATCAAACCACGCTTAATTATCATTACTGCACTGCTTGCCCAATCGTGTGCAATGCCTATAAATAAAATTCCCACACCGATAGCAACTCCCGAAACATTCTCACAACCGGGTAAATCAACACATCTAGAATACTGGTGGCTCGCTTTTAATGACCCACAACTCAATCAACTTATCGACTCAGCACTGGGTAATAATTTCAGCCTGTTATCGACTTACAACCGCCTTGAGCAAGCACAAGCGATTGCTAAAAAAACCAAGGCAGACTTAATTCCGAGTATTACTGCCGCACTGACAGGCCAACAAAATTACAGTGCCCACACAGATGCAAGTCAATTTAGTTTAGGCTTGAATGCCAGTTATGAAGTCGATTTATGGGGGCGGATACGTGCCCATAGAAATGCTTCAGACTTAGATGTTCGCATTGCCCAAGAAAACTTAAATACGGCAGCTATCTCTTTATCTGCTGAAGTCGCGATTGCTTGGTACCGCTTAATTGAGCAACGCAGCCAATTAGCTTTATTAAAACAGCAGATTAAGACTAATAAAGATAATGTAGACATCGTTACTTCACGTTTTGCTGGTGGACAAGCCACTGCTGCCGATGTCTTCCAGCAACAACAAATACTGGAAGCCAGAAGAGGCGACCAAAATAATGTACTCTCTAGTATTAAACTTTTAGAATATCAACTTGCAATTCTGACCGGTAATACACCTACTTTGCTCGTATTGCCCCAGCAAGACCAATTACCTGACTTACCCGCACAACCTCAAACTGGATTAACTAGCGACCTTATACAGCGCCGCCCTGACCTACGCTCTGCGTATTTTCGTGTGCAAGCCGCAGATCAGCGTACCGCTGCCGCCATTGCTGATCGCTTTCCCAAACTGAGCTTATCTGTCGGTATTGATACCACAGCACCCAATTTACAATCCTTATTTAATAACTGGATTGCAACGCTAGCAGGTAATTTAATCTTACCTATTGTTGATGGTGGACGACGTGTCGCTGAAGTTGATAGAAATCGAGCTGTTGCTGCAGAAGCCTTAAACAATTATGCAACCGCACTACAACAAGCCATTCAGGAAGTCGAAGACGCGTTGATTCAAGAATATCAACAGCAGAAATTAATTATTAGCTTAAATAAACAACATCAACTCTCTGAACAAGCCACGCTACAAATTCGACTCCGCTATATGTATGGCGCGATAGATTTTTTACGTGTTTTAACCACGCAAGTGAGTCAACAATCTCTAGAGCGCAGTCAAATTTTAGCCAAACGCCAATTATTAGAGTACCGCATACAACTCTATCGCGCACTTGCTGGTAGTTGGAAACTTAATACACTCGCTAATAACAAGGAAAATACCGATGCTTAAGCGTCTTTTATCATGGCTACCTGCCCTAGTCATTTTAACCATCACCTTTAGTTTAGCGTATTACTGGCTCAATAATAAACCTAAAGCAAAGCGTGTCAA
This sequence comes from Methylophaga sp., assembly GCA_026988435.1. Classification (GTDB taxonomy): domain Bacteria; phylum Pseudomonadota; class Gammaproteobacteria; order Nitrosococcales; family Methylophagaceae. The sequence goes on along the minus strand of JALSLH010000039.1, from coordinate 24,626 downwards.
TGCCAATAAAGTCGCACCATTAGTCAAAGTCTTTCCAGCACAAGCGATTGATTACCCCATAACAATAACCGCAATGGGGAGTGTTGTACCTGCCCAAAAAGTTAATTTAACTTCACGAATTAATGGTATGGTCACATCTGTTAGTCCACATTTTATGCCGGGTGAGTTTTTAAAGAAAGGCGAGCAGATCATTCAGCTTGACCCCACTGACTATAAATTACTGGTTCAACAAAAAGAAAACGAATTGGAAAAAGCGAAATTTAATCTGACACTAGAACAAGGCCGACAAGCCATTGCACAACGCGAATTTACCTTATTAAATGCCCCCCTTGATAAGCAAAGTAAAAACCTAGTGTTACGCAAACCACATCTTGCCTTAGCAAAAAGTGCCATTAAAGCTGCACAAGCTGCACTAACACAAGCTCGCTTAGATTTAAGTCGCACACGTACTGTATCGCCTTTTAATGCTATCGTTTTAGAAACAAATGCACAAATTGGCTCTTGGGTTTCAACCTTTTCTACAGGAACCCCTTTAATTAAATTAGCAGGGATTGACAGCTTTTGGATCATCGCCTCACTATCTATCAACAAACTAAGCAAAATAGCTATTCCCAGTATTAATAGCAACGCGGGGTCTAAAGCCATCATCACGCATAGCGCAGCATGGGGAGCACAAGGCTTACGTGAGGGTACAGTTAAACGCTTAAAAGCAGAACTAGAAGCCTCAGGGCGTTTAGCCGAATTGATTATTGAAGTGAAAGACCCTCTAAGCCAACAAGCTAAAAACAAAGGTGCACCAGTCTTAATTTTAGGCTCTTTTGTACGTGTACAAATTACCGGTGACACGCTGCATAACGTCATCGCCCTCCCCAATTCAGTCGTACATAACGGCATACAACTCTGGTTACTTAGCGAACAAAATACCTTAGAAATAAAAACAATTATCCCCGTTTGGAAAAGTGACAATCAAATATTTATTGATGCTGAGCAAATACCTAAAAATGCACGCATTATTAGTAGCAATTTAAGTACCCCCGTTCAAGGCATGACTTTACGTACTAAGCTTACAAACCATGAGTAATAAAGGCATGAATATCAATCAACATGACCCTGTTAGCTGGATGGCAATTCATCCGGTTGCCGCTAATTTAGTGATGGCTGCCTTTATTCTCGGTGGTTTATTATTCTTAAACACCATGAAACAAGAAGTGTTTCCTGATTTTGTCACCGATACCATCAGTATTAGCACGACCTATACAGGCGCTAGCCCTGAAGAAATCGAACGAGGCATTGTTCTTGCTATAGAAGATGCTATCTCAGGCTTAGAAGGTATTGATGAAATCAGTTCATCAGCACAAGAAGGCTATGCCACTGTTTTAGTGGATGTAATGACCGATGCCGATATCAATCTATTAGCCCAGGATATACAGCGAGAAATTGATCGCATCACCACACTTCCTGAAGATGCTGAAGATCCTAAAGTCAATATCGTTGCCAGTAAGCGTAAAACAGTTTCTCTGGTTCTGTATGGCAGTACTGAAGAAGCAATATTACACAAACTTGCTGAAAATTTTCGCGAACAATTATTACAAGCCGACAATATTACTCAAATTGATCTTACCGGTGTTCGCCCCTTGGAAATTAGTATTGAAATTTCTCAAGCTAACTTACAGCGCTACCATATTTCTATCGCGGATATTACACAACGGATTCGTAATGCCAGCTTAGAATTACCGGGTGGGAGCATTAAAAGTACAGCAGGTGAAATATTAATTCGCATGCAAGAGCGTAAAGATACCGGCCAGCAATTCGCACAACTTCCCATTATCACCACGCCCTCTGGCGGAATTGTGTTACTCGGTGATATTGCGACCATTCATGATGGCTACGAAGAAACTGATTATTCAGCCAATTACAATGGTGTCCCAGCAATTATGCTGCAAGTCTATCGTGTCGGCCAGCAAACACCTATCGGCATATCTGATACCGTTAAAGAACAAATAAAACTAAGTAATTTACCCGAAGGCATACAGGTAGAAATTCGTTATGATGCATCCGCCTCTTATGCACAACGCATAGACTTATTACTACGCAACAGCGCTATGGGCTTAACATTAGTTTTTATTACCTTAGCTTTATTTTTAGAATTGCGTTTAGCCTTTTGGGTAATGACTGGCATTCCGATTGCTTTCCTTGGCTCTTTTCTTATCTTGCCCGCGCTCGGTGTCTCATTAAATATGATCTCACTATTTGCCTTTATTATTGCTTTAGGAATCGTTGTTGATGATGCCATTATTATTGGCGAAAATGTCTATCACTATCGACAGGAAGGTTATCCCGCACTTACCGCAGCAATTAAAGGCGCACAAGAAATGGCGGTTCCCGTTACCTTCAGTATTTTAACCAATATAGCGACCTTTATGCCCTTATTTTTTATGCCGGGTCAAATGGGGAAAATTTTCTTTATGATCCCCACAGTTGTTATCATCGTTTTTTTACTTTCATTAGCAGAAAGTTTATTTGTTTTACCGCAACATTTAGCGCATATCAGTGACCAGCCTAAATCAGGCGTGTTCCTTTGGCTTCATAGGCAACAACAAAAATTTAGCCATGCTTTTCGCCATTGGGTGGTACACCGTTATGGTAGTTTTCTTGAGCTTACCCTTAATCATCGTTATTTAACTGTTATCATTGCTTTTTCAATTTTAATAACCACCCTATCTTTTGCTTTAAGTGGACGTATGGGTATGTCGATGTTCCCTAAAACTGAATCCGACTTTGCACAAGCAACCATGAGCCTACCTTATGGAACACCAGTAGATAAAACCCAAGCTATTGTTGATTACTTAGTAACAGCAGCACGCCGCAGTGCCGACAAAATTGAGCAGGGTGACCAACTCATCCGAGGTATTTTTGCCGAAATAGGTAAAGATGGGAGTCATAAAGCGACTATTCGTACCTATTTAGCACCACCAGAAATTCGCAATAAAATTATGAGTACCGATGGCTTTAGTGAACGTTGGCGTGCCGAGGTGGGAGAATTAGTTGGTGTAGAAAGCTTGGTCTTTGAATCTGACTCAGGCGGACCAGGCTCAGGCTCAGCGATTACCATAGAACTCACCCATCATGATATTAGCGTATTAGAGCAAGCCAGCATCAAAGTCACAGCAGCACTCCGTACCTATCCAATGGCTAAAGATGTCACTAACGGCATGAGTCAAGGTAAACAACAATTAGATTTTTCATTACTACCCGAAGGTGAAAGCCTTGGTTTAAGCCCGCTCTCAGTTGCTCGCCAAGTTCGCAATGCCTTTTACGGCTCCGAAGTACTACGCCAACAACGTGGGCGTAACGAAATAAAAGTGATGGTACGCCTACCTGAAAACGAACGGTTATCCGAACAAGATTTATATGATTTTTTAATTTGGACAGACCAAGGTCGCGGTATTCCCTTGCATGAAATTGTAAAAATAGACCGAGGTCGTGCCTTTACTGAAATTAAACGCCGCGATGGCCGACGCAATGTACAAATTACCGCCAATGTTACGCCCAGAAGCCAGGCTGGCGAAATTGTTAATGATTTAACAGAAAGCACTCTGCCCGACTTAGTTCAACAATATCCTGATCTACAGTATAGCTTTCAAGGACGACAAGCCGATATGGCTGAAAGTGTCGGCAGTTTAAAACTTAGTTTTATCTTTGCTATACTCGCCATTTACGCCATGCTCGCCATTCCTTTTAAAAGCTATGTACTACCGCTCATTGTGATTGTTAGCATTCCCTTTGGCATAATTGGTGCCATTTTCGGACACTTAATCATGGGCTACGGCTTAAGTATATTAAGCTTACTCGGTATCGTTGCCCTATCTGGTATTGTGGTTAATGATTCCTTAGTGTTAATTAGTCAGGCTGTCGGTTTAGAGCACCAGCAACACCTAAGCCCCAAAGAGGTCATAAAAACTGCCGCCATACAACGTTTTCGTCCCATTATATTAACAACTCTAACCACATTTGGCGGTCTAATGCCGATGATTCTAGAAACTTCACGGCAAGCGCGTATCTTAATCCCAATGGCAATTTCCATCGGCTTTGGTATTCTCTTTGCCACACTGATTACCTTAGTCTTAATTCCCTCATTATATTTAGTCATTAATGACTGTAAAAATGTCTGGAATTCCATCCGAAATACCACGCCAGACGCTTTACGAAAGCCATAATTGCACGCATAATATAAAAAAGTTAAAACGGTAGGGCAAACTATAGAGGCAGGGAAAGCCACGCCCTACAAAGAATTTGTATCAATACCACTTATCTATCAACGCCCAACCATTATAAGGAAACGACTTATGAGCGAAGCAAAACACTGCACTCTGTTAATTTTAGGTTCAGGTCCTGCCGGATACACTGCCGCAGTTTACGCAGCACGCGCCAACCTAAAACCCGTCATGGTCACAGGCCTACAGCAAGGCGGACAATTAACCACTACAACAGATGTAGACAACTGGCCAGGGGATAATGAAGGCGTACAAGGCCCCGAACTCATGGAAAGAATGCGCAAACATGCCGAGCGCTTTGAAACTGAAATCATTTTTGACCATATTCACACCGCAGACCTAAATGCAAAACCCATAAAATTAACTGGCGATACAGGCAGTTATACTTGTGATGCTTTAATTATTGCGACCGGTGCATCTGCCATGTATCTAGGCTTAGATTCAGAAGAAGAGTTTTCGGGAAAAGGTGTTTCAGCTTGTGCAACCTGTGATGGATTCTTCTATCGCAATAAACCCGTTGCCGTTATTGGTGGTGGTAATACTGCCGTTGAAGAAGCCTTATACCTAGCCAATATCGCTTCTAAAGTCACCGTCATTCATCGGCGAGACAAATTTCGTTCAGAAAAAATCTTATCCGATAAATTAATTGAAAAAGCAAAAAATGGCAATGTCGAAATCCTGTGGAATAGTACTTTAGAAGAAGTTCTAGGTGATGATATGGGTGTGACCGGCATGCGTATCAAAAGTACCCTTGATGGCTCTACTAAAGATATTGATGTCCACGGTGTATTTATCGCCATCGGCCACCGCCCCAACACTGAAATATTCAAAGATCAATTAAATATGGATGATCATGGCTATATCCGCGTAAAAAGTGGGCTAGAAGGCAATGCCACAGCGTCCAATATCCCTGGCGTATTTGCCGCAGGTGACGTAATGGACTCAGTCTATAAACAAGCCATTACCTCTGCCGGTGCCGGTTGTATGGCAGCATTGGATGCAGAGAAATATTTGGATGATTTGATAAACTAAAAACTTCCAAGTATAGATAGAGACCGAAATCTGGTTGTACTTAGGCTAACTGTCCCATGCGAAGCTAGTTTAAGTACAATACCTAGAAATACTGCAAATATGGAAACAATAGTAAGTAACCAATCTATTATTAACCTAGCTTTTACTTCTAAAATTTCTTTTTTGCAGTATAAATATATACCTTCCACTAACAGGCATATATTTGTTATCTAACGGTGTCGCATTCCAAGACAAAAACCTAGTAAACTATTATTAAATCAATCGGATGGGTAAAATCCTACCTCCCTTTTACCCACCGCTTATTTTAGTATTATTGATAATACCAAAGTGGTGTTAAGCATCTGTAACAATGAAGTCCGTATATGAAGAACCTTTGAGGTTTAAAGTAGATATCAATACTGCTTACCAATATTGTTTAAGTCATCATCACTCTATACCAAAAACAAGCCAAGGATCTTCACGTTGAATTCTTACTACACTCAACGCAAGCTTTATCTGGTAAGCTTTACTGTACTTTCAAAATAAGCTGCGCTTTTAATTCACCGTGTTCAGCCTTAGGCAATACAGCACCATCTAAAATAAAAACACGCGACTGCGCAATACCACCCTCGCGAGTCAAATAGCGCGCTATATTTCTAGCCCTTGTCGCGGCTAAATTAAAAAGCTTATGTTTATCTGGCTTAATCATACTGCGCAACATATTTTTAGCGACAACATCAAATTCACCCATATCAGGATGCTTTAACTTTGGCGTGCCAAATAATGACCGCTCAGCTAGCTCAGGATAAGACTGGATAAATAAATCAGCCAACAAACGCTTATACTCATCTTCCGATAACTCAATATACTCAGCCAACTCTAGCTTTCCTTGTTGTTTTAACTCATCCGCACGTATTTGTTTTAGCTGATCCATTAAAGCCTGTTCTTGCATTGCCGGCCAATCTTGCTTTATATATGACTCTGCTTTAATTTCTAAACTTAATTCTGGTTTTTCCGCTAAAGCACTCAATAAAGCATCCAGTTTTTCTGTCTGCTCAGCACTTAAATCATCACTTCCCGACTGAAAGCTTACTGTACTAAAATCCTCGTCACTCCCTAAGAATGAGCCTAATGCAGCAAAAGGTGAAGCAATCACCTTGCTTAATAAGTTGATGAACACATCGTAAATTAAAGGCCCGACACTAAATTCAGGGTTATCCAAACTTCCAGAAACGGGCATATTAAGTATAATTCGACCCTCTTTATCTTTTAATAAAGCGATGGCTAGCCCCAACGGAAGATCTACTGCTTCTGGGTTTTCTACTTTATCTCCTAGCTCAAGCTGATCAATAAACAAGTTATTTTCCGAACTTAACTGCCTATCTTTGATTTGATACAATAAGTCTACAGACATTTTACCTTTTTCAACTTTATAGCCTGCCAATTCAACCATATAAGGCGATATGAATGGTAAAGGCAAACTTTTAAAGTGCATCCCTAAATCCATTTCATCTAAACTTGGATTAAAGTCTCCTTTTATCTCTACAGGAGACAAGTCAAACACTTTACCTTTTAAATCTACATGGGTTTTAGATTTCTGATTTGAAGAAATTTTCTTTATTTGTCCATCTAAAGCATTCAATTTCACTACAAAAGGCAGAATTAAAGAGTAATCCGAAAAGTCAGAACTTCCCCCCTTGATATTAACGCTACCTATGTCAAATTGCGCATTAGACTCCTGCTTTATTGCCTTTTGTTTTATTGGCTTATCAACACTTTTTATGACGATAATATCATTAATATTAACCGTTTTATCTTTCTTGATAGTTACTCGTGCATAGGGTTGATCTAAATCAACTGATTTGATTTTTAATTTTATTGGCTGCAAATCAAACTCGAAACCATTAAGTGCTAAGTTCTGCCATTTCAAAAAATCGTGGTGTAAAATCTGATCGCGTGTATGCAGCTTTTTAACTGCAATTTTTCCCTTGTAATTTAACCCTAAATCACCTTTTTTATTGTGCGCAATAAGCAGTTTTCCTTGCGTATTAATATGCCCTTTTATAATATCCAGTTTAGCACTCTGATTAATATAAGGTTCAAATGCTCTCATCTCAATATGGCTTATATTAATATCTAAATTTGACGTAAAAGGCTCCAGAACAGAAGAACCTGTCACTTTTATTTTTCCCGTTTTATTCAATCGTGCATTGAGTTCAATAGGCAGACGCGTACCTTTTTCAGTACTAAAGTCCGCAACAGAAAAATCCAAATCAGATAAGCTTAAGTCAACTGGCTTCTTTTGGGTATAATCCTTAAATTGTAAGGCGTAATTATTTATATTGAATGAATCTAGTGTGAGTAGCCAAGGTTTTTTAGGGGCATCTTCAGTAATCAATTTTTGCTCAGAATGACTTTCTGAAACCTGAGCTGTAGCAAATAGCTCCTGATAATTGAGTGTGCCATTTTTAGTCAACCAAGCTTTAATTAACGCATCACTTGTATTAATTGACTTAATTTTTACACTTTGATTCTGCAAATTAAAATCAATGCTATCAATTTTAACGCTAGGGACTTGAGCTAATGTTGGATCTTTCGCCGTATGTAAATTAAATGCCTGTAAATTTACAAAGCCCTGATTAGCCGTCATAAGTAACTGGCTATCCGTCCTTAAATAATAGTTCTTCAAGCCCATATCTAAACGAGAGACCTCCATTAAAACAGTTTCTTGAGGTCGTTTATCGGTAAAATTGATATGTGTGCTATTTAAAATAACATCAGCTACTTGAATAGTCCATGGATTGCTGGGTTCCGCTGGTTCTTTTACTACGTTATCAGGCTCTTTTTGTCCGGCATCACCAGCAAAAATAGTTTGATAATTTAGTTCTCCAGACTGATTAAACCCTACGTCAAAATCAGCCTGTTTAGATTCGATCTTAGCAATATTAATTTCTTGTTTATTTAAATCAAAACTCAACCCGTCAACGGAAAAATAGGGAATATTAATTAAAGTTTTATCGCTATCTAGTGCAGTAAACTTTAAATCTTTAGTTAATAAATGGCCATCAGCAAGTTTAAATAAAAATGCATCATCAACATAAGAAAGTGCGTAATTAAATTTAATGGACTGTGCGCCATCTACCCATTTAAAATTCACCTTATCTTGCAAAAATAACTGCCAAATTTGAGTGAATTTTACCCCATCTATTGCTAATGATCCTTTAGAAAATAATGGATTAACACCAAAATCACCCTGCCATTGCAATTGACCGCCTGAATTCAATTTCATGGAGAAACCTAGTCCAGATGCCTCACCAAGTAAAGTGCTAAAATCATCAAGATGTAAGTTTATAGGCTGAATAATATGAATAGTTGAACCTTTATGCGCTGAATCAATCACCGCAACTTCTCCGCGATAAATATCCAGCTTCTGAATAATCACTGGAAAAATGTCTTTAGGCTCCTCAGGCTCCTTCTTTTCTGGCTCTTTTTCTAATAAGTCACTAAAGTTGTAACGACTATCTTTAAACATCTCCAAACGCACAAAAGGATCAGACAATCTTACTTCCGCAATGACTAATGCTGCTTTTTGTATACTTTTCCAAACCTGAATATTAATATAAAATTCATCAAATTTAATAAAATCTTGCGGATTTTTTTCTTGTATAGAAAAGTTTAGTAAGCTCAGTTCTAATGAAAATGGATTGAATTCTATACGCTCGATCTTTACTTTTCGCCTTGTTTCCGTTTCTATTAGCTCAGGTAATTTTTCCTGCATATAATGAGGTAAAACCACAAAACCTAACAATGCATAGAAAGATATTATCCCAGCAACAATTAATATAGGTTTACGAATTTTTTTTATTAAAGTGGCAGGCATCATTTCCATAAAAATATTTTAGAGGCTGTGAAAAAATTAGCCACCGACAACCTCACTTACGGTTAGGCATTTTAAAAAATCCTCGAAATATCTTCGAAGCGACTCAAGCCATTTATTTAAAACTTTGCATAAGACTTTATAAGCCTCTTAATTTCAGTGATTACCGTATGACCTATAAAGTCCTTCGGCTTCATATCAGCATCCATACGCTTTCACTAGTCCATCATCGGCTTGCTATCATTCTCTATAAGCGGGTAGCGATGACAATTTTTGTCTTTATCTTTAGGGAAAGGGACATAAGCGGTGCTATCTATATAGCTTTTAAAGAAGTGATGTAATTGCGCTAAAAGTTAAACTGCCATTTTTTGTACAATCTCTCAATACTATTAAGTCAAAGATATGAATAGTCTGGACAGGGGCTGTGTGAATAAATAAGAGTTTAAATATTCACAGCTTTCGATTCTTTATTTTGGTATTAATATGACTTGCCGCCAAAAAAATAAATGCGCCTGGGATAACTATGGCGGCAGCTACAGAAGCTGTTAGTTTTAGTTTTTTCTGGTGGCGGCTTAGTTCGCCTGTTATTTTATCTTTTTCGACAGGATACCGGATTGAGCCACACACATGACACAACGGATAATGATTTTCTTCTAATACACCACAAAAAGAACACTCTGACATAGCCCCTCCCCAGGAATTAATGTCTAAGTAAAGATACTAACAGAAAAATACAAAGTGACAAAATAACAGTACTATTGATAATTCTCTTTAAAATAAATCAACGTCACCTGCTTCGTTAGAAGTACCGCCTTCAAATTTCTGTTTCTGCTCTAATAACAAGTCAAATTTCTCATTCATTAATAAACTATTCGCTTCAACCGCTTTAAAGTTATCAATAATTTGCGCTTGTATGTCTACATTCGTTTGCCACGGTTGGGCTAAATAATGCATCGCGAGATCCATGCATTTATGCACCACTTCATGTGGATATTGAAGCTCAGCATACGCAGCTAAGTGTTGATAATTTTGTGCCCCTTTACCTGACTGTAACCAGACACCAACATTACAGTGCAAATGGTCTACTTTGACCGCATTAGCCGCTTCAGAATTAACCCCAGTTTCTACCGCTCTATACCCTTGTTGTACAAAAATCATTTGCTGAACTTTTGCTAAAGATAACTCGCTAATCATCTGGGTAATATTAACCTTAGAATAAGTTTCCAAAGAAATTTTAGCCACTTCAGAGATATTTTTCTCAAACTCGCCAATAGCAATTTTAGAATCATCAGTCATACTCGCCATACCCTCAGTATCTTGTACGATGAGTTTTGTTGCATGAGTGAATTTTTCAATAGTCGCATTGATTTTTGCTGTCGCTGACTTCGTATTTTCAGCCAATGTACGAACTTCATCAGCAACCACGGCAAAGCCACGGCCATGTTCACCTGCTCGTGCTGCCTCAATTGCTGCATTCAGTGCTAATAAATTAGTTTGATCTGCAATTTTAGTAATTAAAGAAGTAACATCCGTAATCTCTTTGCTACTTTGACTAAGTTCTAATGAAGACTCTTTCATCGAGCCAATTTTAGTAATAATTTGTGTTAATTGATCAATGACTGTGCCTAAAGAGGCCTGACTCGCCGAAGAGATATCTGAAGAGTGTTTAGTAATTCCTTCCACTTGCTCCATTTCATTAGCAATACGTGATAAATCATCTTGGGTACGATTTAAGCTATTTAATAAGTTCTCAGTTTTCATTTGACCTAATTGAGAAAACAACTCATCTCTAACGGTATTAAAATAATTTTGCTCCATTATTTTCAACGAAACATCAACCTTCTCTAAACCTGCTGAAAAATCTCCTTTAATACCACTAACTTGTGCCTTACGATAAAAGTTATTATTTTCTGCTGATTGAAAGCAGGTATTGACCTCTCGCATATAGGCTTCAATTTGATCTAAGGCTTCATTTAAATTCCAAGCAATGGGGCCTAGCTCAGATTTAGGATCAATGTGCGTAATACGATATTCTAACTTTCCTTTTTCTATACTGTTAGCTAATTTAAACATAGACTTGATAATATGCAGTTCTCTATTTGATTGCTTAAAAAATAAAAAGACAACTATAAAAGCAATAAGAATAGAAACGATATGTGTTAGTTCAATGCCTTGCGTTATCAAAGATTCAATCGTCAAAAAAATTTGAATAGCCAAGAGCCATAAAACGCTGTTTTTACCATTAAAGAGAAAGAATGAATTCACGATAGTCTTTTCCTGTTTTGTTAACAATATCCATCAATACCTTTGTTCCTGCTGCAATTGCATCACGCGAGCCTGCCTGCTTTTCAGCTAAAAGCATCTTTTTATAAATAGCTTCAATAATCCTGATTTTGGCAGGATCTGGTTTGCGCCTTACTGAAAAGAAACCAATAATATTCTTAGCATCAGTCCCCATACCTGAATAACTAGGCGTTACATTGGCTATAACCCAGTAGTATGAACCATCTTTAGATATATTTTTGACATACCCAAAAAATTCATTACCTGACTTTATCGTTGTCCAAAGTAAATGAAACACAGAACGTGGCATATCAGGGTGACGTACAATATTATGCTGTTGGCCTAATAACTCATGCTCAGAGTACCCTGCATAATCAATAAAAATACGATTACAATAGGTTAGGCGTCCTGAGGCATCTGTTTTAGAAACAATAAACTCGTCAACATTCATAACGCGTTCCTTGTTAATGGGTGTTGCTTTATTCTTCATAATCTCTATCCAGGTTAATTGATCCAAACTCAATAATAAACTATTTTATTATATTAGTGGCCCTTGTATCGGCAGATTTAGAAAAAATTTAATTTCTATAGCCACTTTAGCTAACAATCCTATATAATGGTCAATACCAGAGGGGACGACTAGGTTTCGACGTGGGTAACAAAACCTTAGGTGCATGTCGAGGACAGTACACCTCGTAAAATCTACTGAAACTTAAGTATTCGCAAATGACGAAAACTACTCAATGGCTTTAGCTGCTTAAACACAGCACCATTCTCCTGACTATCTGTGCTTATGCGGATAGGTTCTTTGGAACTCTCAGGAGTCACTCTACATAAGATCGCGTTAAGGACTTTGTTCGGAGTCCCGCCACGCTAAATCCAATCGAAATCGCTAAAAGTATCTTGGTCCGACGGGTAGCTTTTAGCTAAATCAAAAGCGCGGAATAAACATGTAGATCCAAAGGCGGAGTACTTGCGGACGGGGGTTCGATTCCCCCCGTCTCCACCAATTAACATATTAATTTAAAACGAATTTAAAATAATTTATCTAAAAAAAGGCGGTTAATTGAATGTTAATACATTCTATTAATCGCCTTTTTTTTTCAATTTATGAATTTAATATGTCCGTAGGTTTGAAATTTATGCTATATCGAAAAGCCTATTAAACATAGAGAGCGAATAAATTTGAACCGACAAAACATTAAATGAATTTTGCCCCAGAACTTATCATAGGTGTAGAAAATAATTTACTGAGGATGAAATAAAACCCGAAACTGGAAAAAACGACAAGTCAGTTTCGGGGTATAAAATACTCAGCCCTTAGTTATGTCCATAATATTTAATATAAACCTTAGAAGCATAAATTATTCTAGGGAAAACTCATATCCCAAACCATTATGATTCTGGGCATATATTCAACAATAGGAATAACATGAAAGACATTACAGTTGATAGCAACCCAAGCGAAGCACTTCTAAAAAAAATGGGCGTTGCTAATTGGCCAATATGGGAAAAAGAAGTATCTTCATTCCCTTGGGAATTCGTTACGACAGAAACAGCACTTATTTTAGAAGGCGAGTGTGAAATGACACCTACAGACGGTGGCCCTTCAACTACTTTTAAAGCAGGTGACTTAGTGGTGTTCCCATTAGGCTACAAAGGGACTTGGGAAGTAAAAAAAACCCTTAAAAAGCAGTACAGGCACAGCGGTGGACAATTAGTTAAATGTTTTTTTAATCGTTTGACCATATTGTTAAATACAATTAAATCGTTCATAAAATAAGCAACTTATTTTTTGTAACAATCCCTAAAAATCAGGGAAACGGAGCGCTAGCGAAGTGATGATTTTTAGTCCGCAGTAGGAGACAGGATTGGCTAGTTGTTAGCCCGACAGCCGTCAAGCCACTTGAGATAGCTTTAACGCAGTGGATTTTGTGCATTGTGAAGCGGACACAGGGCGTACTGGGGCTTATCATTGCAGAAAAATCTGGTTCAAATATAACCATACAAACACCTTAAAAAACAGATAACTGTCTGATCAAAGTCAGTGTCAGTACAAATCAGACTATTAAGCGTAAATACTTAATAAGCCTTTACTAGAAAACGCACGTCCTTGGTTAATTTCTTCTGCTATATCATTCACGTCAGGTTCTATTTCTGAAGACCCCATAGAGTTTCCAGTATTATTTCTATTGTTTTCTGCCATTGCCTCCTGCATTGCTTGTCTTGCACTTCCTTGGCCTTGCTGTTGCTGCTGAGAAACATTTACCTCTGCTAAGTTAACTTGCTGCGCATTTAACATTTCGCGTAATTTTGGAATGGAGGCTTCAATCACGTCACGTATACCTGCATTTTGAGCAGTAAATACGATATTCGCTTGTTGATCTTTATCGACGTTAATTTGTATAGAAATAGGGCCTAAGTTTTGCGGATTTAAGCGTAATTGCGCAGAAGGAATTGATTTTTTATGCATCCAGATAATGCGCTCATTAAACTCTTGCTTCCATTCAGGGTGATTAAATGGCTTCGTCATTGGTGGTAATTCTTGTTTAGTACCGCTGCTTTCTACTTGACGACTTAATGCGATTAAATCAGTTGTAGAGAATTTATTAGCTTGCTCACTAACAGGCTGGCTGGTAGATAATAAAGCTGAGTCAACTATTTTATCTGCTCTTTTAGCACTAGCAAGTGATGCGAAATCAGTGTCCTTATTAATTATTTTTTCACGTGTTAATAACTGCTTGAGGTTAATTTCAGTGTCATTTTTAGTACTTAACTCTCCAGAGAGCTGAGATTGTGCGTAGCTTTTATCTTGTATAGAGCTTTTTTCTTGTTTTAATAGTTGCGGTATCACTGCTTGAACATTTTGCGCTACCGTCTGATTATCCGTTTCGCTCATAATTTGCGCTTGTTGTACCGTGATATTAATTGCCTCAGGTTGCATGTCTACAGGATCTCCCTGAGTAATTTGCTCATGATTCTCTTCAATATCAGAGTCATAACGAGATTTCATTGCGGTTGGCTCATTAGTCTGGGTGAGTGAGTTATTGAAATTAGAAGCTAAATCAAGTGTATTTGCGGTTTGATCATCAACTAAAGCGCTTTGATCTGTGCTAACCACCTTAGTATCACTCAAAGGTAGTGATACACTTGGCTCATTCGCTTGAGTAAATGAGTTAGAAAGATTAGAAGCTAAATCAAGTGTATTTGCGGTTTGATCATCAACTAAAGCGCTTTGATCTGTGCTAACCACCTTAGTATCACTCAAAGGTAATGATACACTTGGCTCATTCGCTTGAGTAAATGAGTTAGAAAGATTAGAAGCTAAATCAAGTGTATTATCTGCTTGGTCATCAATCAAAGCACTTGGATCAGTGCCAGCTACCGTAGTATCACGTAAAGGTACTGATGTTTGAACCACTAAATTATCAAAACTTTGTATACCTTGTTCAAGAATAGCTCCTTCTTTAGTATCAGTCATAGCGCCTAACTCTAATTTTGCCGTAAAATCTGTAGGTAGTGAGCTTTCAGTATTTAAAGAATCTAACTGCGCCAAGATCTCTTTTAACGCTGTCATTGTTTCATCTAAGTTAATGTCTTGCACTTGCTGTTTAATTTGCGGTAATGAATCACCCAGTAAAGCGGAAAAATCTTGCCCTCCCTGCCCTTTAATTAAATCTGCTATTTTTTCTAATACATTGCTAGGTTGTGTAGTTTCGGGCGCTTGAGCCTGCAGGCCTTTTATTTGCTGCAAAAAAGAAGCAGAAAATTCTTCTCCAGCCGCTATTTTAGGAGCACTATTTACCCCACCTAACGCGTCACTCACTGTTGCTACCGGTGATAATGTATTTAATACACTTGCAGTCATGCCCCTCTCCTTTGTTTTTCTGGCTATTCACATATTGAATAGCACTATTTATGCCATATCTAGCGTTTTTTCCGGGAAGCTCTATCATCCATTTCTAATTGTTCTTTTTTTTCTTCTTGCTTTTGCTCACTTACCCGCGCTTTACCTTGTATTTTCTGCATGCCTTGCGTGTACATATGCGCTTCTTCCCAATTATTTCTCAAGCTTTCCAACTCGCTATCCAGCATTTTTAGTGCTAACTCTTCCCCTTCTATGGCTTTATTCATTTTTTCCATAAAAGCTCTAAATTCCATTAACTGCATCACAGATATGCCACTTTTTACAAGATGTTCATTTTTATCTTGGTAATCTTGCCGGTAGTTTTTCAGGCTATTTAACTGGGTTTCTTTTTGATGTTTTATATCCTGTTGCTTACCTAAAGCTTCTAGGTGCTTTTTTTCTTGATTCATTTTTAAATCAACAATCACCTGTAAACGCTGCGATCTTTTCACCACTCCCCCTTAGCTAGCCAAAAGTGCATCAAGCTCACTTAAACTACGACTAATATCAACTGCCTCATTCATACTTTGTTGTAAAAAATCGAGTATTTCTGGATTTTTAGCGATTGCTGCATCTATGCGTGCATCAGAACCGTGCTGGTAAGCGCCCACACTAATTAAATCTTTGTTTTGTTGATATAACGAGTACAATCGGCGCAACTTTCGCGCTTGGTTCATATGCTGCTCATCAACCACATCCGGCATCACTCGGCTAATAGAAGCCTCTATATCAATAGCTGGAAAGTGGCCTGCTTCAGCCAAACTGCGTGATAATACAATATGTCCATCTAAAACACCTCGCGCAGAATCTGCCACGGGGTCATTATTATCATCGCCTTCCGTTAAAACGGTATAAAAAGCGGTAATAGAGCCGCCGCCTTCATCAGCATTTCCTGCACGCTCAACGAGGCTAGGTAATTTTGCAAAGACTGAAGGAGGATAACCTTTAGTCGCTGGTGGCTCATCAATAGCTAAAGCAATTTCTCGGTGTGCTTGCGCAAACCGAGTCAAAGAATCCATTAATAACAAAACATCTAAACCTTGTGCTCTAAAAAATTCTGCAATACTGGTTGCTAACATCGCACCATGCACCCGCATTAAGGGGGGATCATCCGCAGGTGTAGCCACAACAACGGCTCGCGCCATGCCTTCTTCACCTAAAATTTTTAGGACAAACTCATTAACTTCTCGGCCTCGTTCACCAATAAGCCCCACAACGACAACATCTGCACTGGTAAATTTAGTCATCATACCTAAAAGGACACTTTTACCTACCCCGGTTCCAGCAAATAAACCCATACGCTGGCCACGCCCAACACTGAGAATTGCATTAATTGCCCGCACGCCGACATCTAAAGTATCGCGGATCGGTTTACGCGCTAAGGGATTAATCGTTTCACCTGACATGGATTGTTTTGCTTCTGTTTTTAATGGCCCTTTATTATCCAAAGGTTTACCTGAGCCATCTAAAACACGGCCTAGCAAACCAAACCCCACTTTCGCTAGACTATTACTGCCCAGGGGTATAACTCGACAGCCAGGTTCTAGGCCATGCGGATTTCCTGAAGGCATTAGAAAAATACAATCCCCGGCAAAACCAACAACCTCTGCCTCAATAAATTGTCCATTCTTACTTTGTACTTTACAGCGTGAGCCTATTGCAGCACGGCAGCCCACTGCCTCTAAAGTTAACCCCACCATACGTGATAACTGACCTTCAACGACTAATTCAGGACAAATTTCTGCGCGCTGTACATAGGGGACTAAACGCTCTAACCATTTTTGCGTGCGAATCGGCTCAGGAATCATTAGCGTCTTCATTTCGAATCACCCTGCCGCTCATCACCTAGGACAGTCGCAATAATAGTATTTAATTTATTTTCTACTGTCGCATTAATATGCGATGTTTCTGTTGATACAATACAGCCGCCACGAGTAAGCAATGGATCTTCTTCAATTACCCACGCAGGTGCATCAGCATCTAAAGAAAGAGATGCACGCACTAGCTCAGCATCTTCAGGGTGTAAAGCGAGCGTTATTTTCTGCCTAGCCACCGGCAAAGCTTTGACGGTCTCTTTAACTACTGCAATAATTTGCATAGGATCTAATTTTAGCTCTCGACGCACAACTTGCTTAGCAATAATAATCGCTAGTTGTGCTAAAGATTGTTCTACTTGCTCATCTAATTGGGCAAAGGGTTCAGTTAAGGACTCTAACAAGGAAATGAAACGAGCCACTTGTTCTTGCAACAAATGTTTATTTTCTGCATATCCCTGCTCTAAACCTTCTGCTCTACCTTCTGCTCTACCAAGCTCTTTCCCCTCAGCAAAGCCAACCTTGTAACCCTCTTCCTTACCTTTAGCAAAAGCTTCATCATAAGCCTGTGTTTGCATCATTTCGATCTGCTCAACAGTCATCACTGGCGATACTGCATCGTCTAAGCTAATGTCCTCTGAATGACGATCTAACACATCCGGTACATCCCATAAACTTAAAGCATCCAGTTCATCTTGAGAGAAATTTCGACCTTTAGATGAGGTCATCACCACCGCCACTACCTAAGGCAATTTCACCGGCATCTGCTAGTCTTCTAGCAATACTGAGAATATCTTTCTGTGCCTGCTCGACTTCACTGAGTTTAGTTGGAGGTGCTGCTTCTAAATCATCACGTAACATTTCTGCAGCCCGCTTAGACATATTGCCAAAGATTTTTTCTTTTAAACCATCATCCACACCGCGTAAGGCTAATAATAATTGGTCGGTCGATACTTCGCGTAATAAAGCCTGAATTCCCCGATCATCCACTTCAATTAGGTCAGAGAAAACAAACATTTTATCCTGAATTTTTTGACTTAATTCAGCGTCATTTTCGCTAATTTCTTCCATCATGGCTTCACTAACTGCACCATCAATAAAATTTAGGATATTAGCTGCTGTATCAATACCTCCAATTGCAGATGATTGAGCATTTTCACCACCTGTCAATTGTTTCTCCATCATCTCGTCCAATTCACGTAATGCTGCAGGCTGAACGCCCTCTAAAGTTGCAATACGCATTAATAAATCGGAACGCATGTTTTCCGGCAATAAACCTAACACTGCCCCCGCTTGATCAGCATCTAGCAAGGATAAAATAATCGCAACAATTTGTGGGTGCTCAAGTCGGACTAAATCTGCAATTGCACGGGCATCCATCCATTTTAACTGATCAATACCTTTGCTATCACGTCCCAGTAAAATTCGATCAATAATGCTACCTGCTTTATCTGCCCCTAAGGCATTGGTTAACATATCTCGGATATACACATCAGAATCAACGCCTAAGGCCGTTTTATCTTTAATGGTAACAATAAACTCTTCCAGTACACTATCAACCATTTCATTAGAAATATTAGACAAACCTGCCATCGTTGTACCAATAGCTTGCACTTCTTTTGGCCCCATGTTTTTTAAAACACTTGCTGCCCTCTCCTGCCCTAAAGTCAAAAGCAATAAGGACGATTTTTCTGTTTGGCTTAATTCTACGTTTTCAGACATCTTGATCAACCCACCCTTTCAATACTTGTGCGACCAGTTTAGGGTCTTCATCTACTAGTTTTTTGACATATTCTAAACGTTTCTCATAACTTTGAGGGGCTTCTAATAATAATAAATCCTCTGTCTCAGAGGACAACATTTGTCCTTCATCATCTGCCGATACAGGAATAGGATTACCATCCTCATCATAGCGCATGGGTACAGCAACTGGAATGCCGTTTTCATCCAAAACAATGTCTTTCTCTTCCTCAGGCTCTTCTTCTTTAGCCACTAAGCCGCGCATAGTTGGGCGTAACACCCCAAAAACAATAAACAAGACAACCAAAGCAGCTGCCAGCTGCTTCATTAAATCAATAAACCAAGCTTGCTCCCATAAAGGTTCTGCAGGTAAAGCCTCTAACTCATCAGGTACTCTAAAGGCGGCGTTAGTCAACATAACTTCATCACCGCGGCGCATATCATAGCCAATCGCACGCTTTACTAACTCAGTTAGACGGTTCAAATCTTCTTGGGCAAACGGCAAAGTACTCACTGAACCATCAGCTGCTAATACGCGTTTATCATCAACGACTACAGCGACTGATAAGCGGCGCACAATACCAGAGGCTAGGCGTGAATGCGTAATCGTTTTATCTAATTCAAAATTGCGCGTTGCAGCTTTACTGGATGATGTTGGAGTTTGTGTAGAATTACTACCTTCGCCTACAGCTATCTCTGGTGCTACGCCAGCCGGCGGTGGCTGATTAGATAAAGCACCAGGAACCCCTTGTATAGCAGATAAAGTACTTACATCTTCAGTCGTTTGCTCACTTCTTAATGCTGGTAAATCAGGGTTAAACATCTCCTGAGTTTGCTCGGTTACGGTAAAATCAACTTCAGCAGAAATTTGCACACGCATACCTTCAGGACCCACAATAGGCATGAGGATATTTTCTATACGCCTCATTAAATGGTCTTCGACTTCTTTTTTATATTCAAATTGCTTATTGGTTAAGGCTAAATTGGCATTAGTATCTTTAGAACTAAGTAGCCTACCCTTCTGATCTACTACCGTAACTTGAGCCGCTTCCATTAACGGCACACTTGAAGCCACTAAATGCACTATGGCATTAATCTGACCTTTTTCTAAAACGCGACCTCTATATAGATTGAGAATAACTGAAGCACTAGGCTTTTTCTGCTTGCGCACAAAAACTGACTGCTTAGGTAAAGCTAATAATACCCGAGCTGATTTTACATTCTGTATGGTCATGACGGTACGCGCAATTTCACCTTCTAAAGCGCGCTGAAAACGTTTGTTTTCAACACTTTTACTGGTGGTAAAACTCGCTTCCTTATCCAGTAGTTCATAACCAAAACTGTCGCTACGTGGCAGTCCTTCCGCAGCTAATTTTAATTTGATATCTCTTACTTTACCCGCAGCGACCATCACAGCCCCTGAGCGCTCATCAACTTTATACGGAATATCTAATTTATCTAAGGTCTCTAAAATTTCTGACGCATCTTGCTCACCTAAACTAGAGAACAATAGATCATAAGTGGGTGCTTGCGACCATAAAACTACTGCCACACCTATCGCAACACTAAAAGCCAAGCCTAGCATCAAGCCTACTTGCTTGATTACCGTCATTTGTACAAGCCCTTCCATTGCTGGGTGTATCGCTTTAGTCTCCGGTTCCTCAGAGACCATCTGATTACCTGTGTTACTTGCAGTACTTGCTAAACTATTGCTCGACTCTTGCTCACTCATGTTATTTTATTTTCGCCATTACATTGGCATATTCATGACTTCTTTATAAGCATCGGTGAGCTTATTACGCACTTGCACCATCGCTTGAAAAGAAACGCTGGCTTTTTGTAAAGAAACCATGACTTCCGCTAAACTCGCATCAGATTCACCCGTCTCAAAATCCGAACTCATTTTCATTGCAGTTTGCTGAGTTGCATTAACACTGTCTATAGATTGTTTTAATAAAGAAGCAAAATCATTACTTGTATCGACTGGCTCCGGCTTATTTCCGGCCTCTATAGACATCGAGCGCATTTGCGCTAAAACTTGGTTTACATTCATATCACTCATCGTATTATCCTGATCAACTTATCTCTATAACAAACAACAAGCATTTTTTACGCCAAAAAATTGTGAAGCATTTTAACATGGAATAACAATTCCATCGTCTTTCATGCGTGCAATTTTATAACGTAAAGTTCTAGGGCTAACTCCAAGCTTTTCTGCTGTTAATTTACGGCTCCCTTGCAATGATTGTAAAGTACTTAAAATAATTTTATCTTCTGCTGAACGTAAGCCTGTTCCTAGATCAGTCTCAGAAATATCAGATAACTTAGCCTGCTGAGCCTCACTAACTTGTTCATTAACAAGCTCTGGAACGACTGATTCAAGTTTGACAAGCGGTACTTGCATAGCCTCTTCGAAAATTAAATCTTCTACATTGATTATATCATCGGTCTGCAGAATTAGTGCACGTTGCACAACATTTTCCAGCTCACGAACATTGCCTGGCCAATGGTAAGCTTGCATTTTTTGTATTGCTTGCGCACTAAATAACGGCATTTTTTTACCGGCAGATAAATGGCGCTGCATTAAATCATTTGCCAGCGGCAAAATATCATCAACTCTATCGGCTAAATTAGGAATAATCAAAGGGAAAACACTCAGGCGATAATATAAATCTTCACGAAACATTCCCTCTTCAACATACTGCTTTAATTTACGATTTGTTGTCGCCAAAATTCTGACGTTTAATTTGATTTTTTTCTGGCTCCCTAGTCGCTCAACTTCTTTTTCTTGAATAACACGTAATAATTTAGCTTGTAATGCTAAATCCATCTCAGATATCTCATCTAATAATAAAGTCCCGCCTTGCGCTAGTTCAAATTTACCTGGTAGTGCTTGAACTGCTCCAGTAAATGCGCCTTTTTCATATCCAAAAAGCATTGATTCCAACATATTTTCTGGAATAGCTGCACAGTTAATAGCAACAAAAGGCCCCTCTTTATGCCCTGAATTTTGATGTACAAATTGTGCCAAGACCTCTTTTCCCACACCACTAGCGCCTTGAATTAAGATTGTTACATCCGTTTTAGCTACTTTATCTGCTAATTGATATAAGCGCTGCATTGCGCCATCTGCAACAATATGATCGTTAGCTGCACTTGGGTTTTGCACTATTAATTGAGCTACCTTTTCTACTAAAGCACTTGCATCAAATGGCTTAACCAAATAATCTGAAGCGCCCGCTTGAATTGCTTCAACTGCTTTGGGGACAGAACCATAAGCTGTCATTAATAATACCGGCGTACTTACATACTGGTTTTGTATATTATTCAATAATTGCAAGCCATCCATGACTGGCATCTGCACATCGCTGACCACGAGTTTAAAATCACCTTTAGATAACTTGAGCAATGCCTCGGTGCCATTACGTGCAGAAACAACGCGATAACCTTCAATTTCTAAAGTATCGCATAAGGCTTCACAAAGCGAGGCATCATCCTCGACCACTAAAACATCATATTGTTTCATGCGCTTTCTCCCATAGAAATAGCGGCTTGAAAAGTTTGTTCAATACACGGAAGAGACAATTTAAATTCAGTCCCCACACCCACTTTAGATCGACAAGAAACTTGACCACCATGTGCCTTAACGACACTATCAACTACCGCCAATCCTAATCCCGTACCATGAACACGGGTAGTAAAAAATGGCTCAAAAATACGCTGCAAATACTGTGGTTCTATACCTCGACCATTATCTTGAATACTTATTTCTATGGCTTGCTTATTTTGCTGCTTAACGAATAGCTTAAGTATTCCATCATCAGGCATGGATTCTAGCGCATTGGTCAATAAATTCATTAACACGCCTTGCAATGCATGTTCATTACCTCGCATTAAATCTATCGAGCAATAATTAGATACTTTAAATTGTACCTTACCATCAGCTACATAATCATTCATTGCTGCTTCGACATTATCTAGTAAACTTTGTAATAAAAACCCTTCCATCGTTAAGCGCCCTTCTTTTGCAAATACCAACATATCACTCACTTGACGCTCCAAATAATGCAATCGCTCTAAAATTTTTTTAGAAAAACGCTGCTGTTTATCCGTAGTAAGTTTAGGGTTAGACATTTGTGAAGCATATAAAATAGCCGTTGAAAGCGGGGTTCTGACTTGATGCGCCATACTCGCAACCATTTCCCCCATAGCAGATAAATGCTTTTGCTGGTTAATCGTTTCTTGCAAAGCATTCATTTCGCTGACATCACTCAAAACAATCACTTGCTCATTGCTTCCCGGTAAACGGTTACACGTCATATTGACGCGCAAGCCACTTAACAATTGACGCTCTAAAGGATTATCTAATACGCTAATTAAGCTGCGCATGGCGACATCTGTCCACAGTTGTCCAATTAAAGGTTCAGCTAAAAAATCCGTCGCCTGCAAATTACAGTCAACCACCCGATTTTGAGTATCAAGAACAATAATTGCAGCCGGTAAAGCTGCCAAGATTTGCTGTAAACGTAGTGCTAACTTCTCTTTTTCCAGTAAGGTCTTTACGCGTTCACTACGCGCAGCCGCCAATTCCTGATGTAATTTTTCAACTTGCTGCTCAAGGCCTTGGTAAGAGTGACTTAAGTTTTCCGATAGCTGGTTAAAGATACGAAATGCATCGGTAAGTTTCTCAGTTTTTTGTGGAGAGGTAAAAGTCGTCATAAAATCGCCCTATTACTATACTATGCAGTAATAAAAGCAAATATAAGACCACTTTATAAACATACAATAAAAACAAATAACTACACCCCCTAGAACAGTAACAAGCCAAACATAAAAAGGAAGTAGAGAAATAAAACGTGTCTATGTCAAGAAATAGACATAAAAAGTAAAAACCCTAGAAGGGTGTAATGACTAGCCCTCTTAGAATGCTAGTCCATTGCCGCCTATCATTAATTTGATGCCTTAATTTAGGACTCTAAGTCCTTTTCTATTTTCTCTTGAAACTTTACATATTTACGGATCATTTCTGCTGCTGAAAATCAGGGAAACGGAACGATAGCGAAGTGATGATTTTTAGTCCGCAGTAGGCGACAGGGAAATTCGCCAATCCGAAGTGCACTGCGATAGCAGTGCGCGAGGGAGGCTAGAATTTTATCCCGACAGCCGTCAAGCCATTTGAGGTAGCTTTAACGTAGCGGCTTTTGTGCGAAGTTGAAGCGGACGCAGGGCGTACTGGGGCTTATTCAATTCGCTCCGTATGTGAATGAATATTTGGCGACAGGAGTCCCAAGTATTTCATGAGGTAGGATGGCGCGCCTAATCAACGCCTACCGTATCAACACAATACCCTTTAGCCCAAAAATGTTCCCCCAATAAGGTTTCTTTTTCAAGTAAGGAAACTGCTTAAATATCTGGATAGCTGACTTACCTTTTATTGTTCCAAGCAATTGAGAAATAGCTACTTTAGGCGGAACCATGACCAACAAATGGACATGATCTTCCTGAACATTCAGTTCAACAACCTCACAACCAAGCCTCTCTGCAAAAATACGAATTGTTTTTGATATTTCAAACCCAACCCGATCTTTCAATACTCTATATCTATATTTTGGAACCCACACAATATGATATTGGTAATGCCATACCACATGTGATAATTTACGAAATCTACTCATTCTTTTTCTCCTAGTTTTTGTTGTGGCGACAACATGACTAGAATG
>JALSLH010000038.1 GCA_026988435.1 Methylophaga sp. | reverse complement strand
TCTTCTGATAGCCATGGAAATAATGATGTTTGAATATTAAGCCAAGTTTGTGCTAATGTATCGTTTAACTTACTCATTTATTGGTACTTTTAGATTGTTTTTAGGCTTCCTATTTTACCATTTATGAATAAGTTCTTTTTTAGCTCGTCTTGCTAAGAATATTCTTCGGTTTTATTGGTTTTGCAAGAGGCTCATAAAAACTCAATTAAATTGCCTCTTCGCCAGTTTCTCCTGTACGGATACGAATGACTTGCTCCAGTGTAGTAACAAAAATCTTACCATCACCGATTTTGCCAGTATTTGCCGCTTTAACAATTGCCTCAATCGCCTGATCTACTAGAGTGGCAGGTACAGCAATTTCTAATTTTACTTTTGGCAGAAAATCCACGACATATTCAGCGCCACGATATAATTCAGTATGCCCTTTTTGTCTGCCAAAGCCTTTCACTTCAGTTGCGGTAACGCCAGCAATACCGATATCAGATAAAGCTTCACGTACATCATCTTGTTTAAACGGCTTAATAATCGCAGTAATTAATTTCATAGCACTCATCCAAAAATTTAATAAGAAATAAAGGACTGTATTCTACACAAAAAAAAGGGTGCAATGATTAACTCAATGCACCCTTTTTTATTTTTTTTAAAGTATACAGCTTAAAGCATCAAACCATAAACCTTAATAAAACTAACCACCTTTACTTTCCAGTACCTGTAAATTCAGGATAAGCCTCCATACCACACTCTGAATAATCAACACCTTGATACTCTTCTTCTTCAGTAACTCGTATACCCATCACTACTTTAATAACATACCAAGTAGCAAAACTTGCAACAAATACGAAACCAAAAATCGAACCAATTCCGGCAAGTTGTGCCACTAAACTAGCATCAGGATTAGAGATACAAACCGCTAATAACCCCCAGATACCCACGACGCCATGCACCGAAATAGCCCCTACAGGATCATCAATTTTCATTTTATCCAAACCAATGACTGAAAAGACTACGATAACACCTGCTATTGCACCAATTACAGAGGCCAATAAAGGTGTTGGTGTTAGTGGTTCAGCCGTAATCGCAACTAATCCTGCTAACGCACCATTTAAGGTCATTGATAAATCTGCTTTACCGAATAAAAGGTGTGCTGTTAATAAGGCTGAAATAACACCTGCTGCTGCGGCAGCATTAGTATTCACAAATACCATGGCTACAGCATTAGCTTCGCCAATATCTGATATTTTCAACTCAGAGCCACCATTAAAACCAAACCAGCCCATCCATAAAATAAACATCCCTAACGTTGCCAGCGGCATATTACAGCCTGGAATGGGATGAATTTCACCATTAGAACCGTATTTACCTTTACGAGCGCCTAATAAAAAAACGGCTGCCAATGCGGCTGTCGCACCACAAAGGTGCACTACACCTGAACCAGCAAAATCCAAGAAGCCCATTTGATCAAGAAAACCTCCCCCCCATTTCCAAAAGCCTTGAATCGGGTAAATAAAGCCTGTCATAACTACTGAGAAAACTAAAAACGCCCACAATTTCATACGTTCAGCAACCGCACCTGAAACAATCGACATTGCAGTTGCTACAAAAACAACCTGAAAGAAAAAGTCCGCCATTACTGAGTAATACGTTTCACCGTTACTCGCCAATACATCGGTAGCCGTATGGTCTTCACCTAATAAAAAACTGATACCTGGCCAAATACTATTGACTGCTTCTGCAGGGTACATAATATTATAACCACATAACTGATACATAACGCAGGCAATAGCAAATAAAGCGACATTCTTAGTTAAAATTTCAGCTGTATTTTTTGATCGTACCAAGCCCGCTTCTAACATGGCAAAACCAGCTGCCATCCACATAACCAGCGCACCACTAATTAGAAAGTAAAACGTATCTAACGCATAACTTAATTCTGTTAACTTATCCACCTTAATACCTCTCTGTAATATTGTTATTATATCGCTTCATTTCCAGTTTCACCGGTACGAATACGAATAACTTGCTCTAAATTAGTGACAAAAATTTTACCATCACCAATTTTTCCTGTATTCGCGGCTTTAGTGATAGCTTCCAGTGCTTGATCAACTAATTCATCAGTGACAGCTGCTTCAATTTTTGCTTTAGGTAAAAAATCTACGACATATTCTGCGCCACGATAAAGCTCTGTATGTCCTTTTTGACGACCAAAGCCCTTAACCTCAGTTACCGTAACACCTGAAATACCAGTATCAGACAAGGCTTCACGCACATCATCCAATTTAAATGGCTTTACTATTGCAGTAATTAGTTTCATTTAAGTCTCCATATAATTTACAAGTTCATCAAGGATGAAGCACAGGGCATGCCAAAAACAATAAGATCATATTTTATAACACTTTTCACCTTTACTTTTGTAAATTAAAAGAAAACGCTCTCAAT
>JALSLH010000037.1 GCA_026988435.1 Methylophaga sp. | reverse complement strand
AAAGTCAGTGCCGTACAGCTCAATCGGTCACCAATCATTTGAACTTCTGCATGATGGCGACAACGGTCACTTGGATTTATGCTGACCGATTAAAGACCAACCCTGAACGCAGACATAAAGTGAAAGGCCGAACCAGTTTTGCCTTCTCAGATGTTCGGCGTATTATTGCGGAAGCGGGATTGGATCCGGATTTTAGTAGGCTTTGCCCCAAACCTAGCAACTCCCCAGTTAATTCTCTCGTCGCCACGCTATTACGCATGGTAGCTTGATGAATTTTTGGGAAACTTCAGTAGGGCTGTAAAATTTGGATTTTTGCAAGAGGCTCTTATGATAAAATTTTTACAAAATAAAAAAAGCATTCGCTGAAAATCAGGGAAACAGAGTGATAGCGAGGTGATAATTTTTAGTCCGCAGTAGGCGACAGGGTTGTCGCTAATCCGAAGTGCACTGCGGTAGCAGTAGTGCGCAAGGGAGGATAGTAGTTATCCCGACAGCCGTCAAGCCATTTGAGGTAGCTTTAACGTAGCGGCTTTTGTGCGTTGTGAATCGGACGCAGGGTGTACTGGGGCCTATCCGATTCGCTCTGTATGTGAATGAATATTTGGCGACAGAAGTCCCAAGTATTTCATGAGGTAGGATGGCGCGCCTGTAGGAGTTTTAAGCAAAAAAAAAGGACATCGAGTAAAAACTCTAGGTCCTTTATTTATTTCTCTAAAGATTGGTGCCTCGGGCCAGAATCGAACTGGCACGCCCAGAAGGCGAGGGATTTTAAGTCCCTTGCGTCTACCAATTTCGCCACCGAGGCAATCTCGCTTAAGAGAAGTAACTATTATAGCAGTTTTTTTTTGCTTGGCTAGATGTTTTTTGAAATATTATTTAATTTTTTTTAGTTCATTGTTTTTATGATGTTTATTTTCTCGGGTGTAAATAATTGCCAGACAGGGCGTATATTAGTGGGGAGTGTTGCTAATCGACCTAGTTCTACCCATTGATTTTTTGGGTTGTGGAAGTCTGATCCTATAGAGCCATATAATTCAAATTGAGCGGCAAAGTGGGCAGCACGCCGGACTTCATCAGGATTGCTTCGGCCGGTAATAATTTCCATGCCTTGTCCGCCATACTCTTTGAAAGCAGTTAAAAAACGTCGCATCCAGCTTGCGGTAAGTTTGTAACGTAATGGATGAGCGACAACGGCACAGCCTCCGGCTTTGATTATCCAATTGATTGCGTTATCTAATTCTGCCCACTGAGTATTGACAAAAGCGGATTTGCTTTGACCTAGATAATGATCAAAAGCACCCTGCATAGTGCTAACGTAGTTATTTTTTAGTAAAAAATCGGCAAAATGAGAGCGAGTAATCATGCCGGATCCTGCGGCTTCTAATACTGCATCGAGAGCGCCGGGAACCTTGTTTTTTTCTAGCTTATGGGCGATTTTATGAGCGCGTTCGAGGCGCGTGTCTTGTAGTGTTTGTATTCCTTTTAAAAGCTCAGCATTATTTGGATCGATATCTAAACCTAAAATATGGAATGTTCTTTTATTCCAGGTGCAGGACAGTTCAATACCAGAAATTAATTTTAAATTGTTTTCATTAGCTGCTTGGCGTGCTTGAGCAAGCCCTGCAATCGTGTCATGATCAGTTAATGCGAGTGTTGTTACTCCGTGTTCTTTAGCGCGCAAGACTACTTCATGGGGAGTAAGTGCGCCATCTGATGCACTGGAGTGGCAATGGAGGTCATATTTTATTTCATTCATTTCATTCATTATTGATATTCTCCATAGAGTTTTGCATAAAGTCCATTTTGATTAATAAGTTTATTATGCTCGCCTTGCTCACAAATTTTCCCTTCGTCAAAGACATAGACATGATCGGCTTGCTTGATAGCACTAAGGCGGTGCGCAATAATGACCGTGGTGCGGCCCTTTAAGAAGTCGTTTAGTGCTTGGTGTAATTTGTGTTCGGTTTCTGTATCTAAGGCTGACGTTGCTTCGTCGAGTACTACAATACTGGGTCTGGCAATAATCATGCGTGCAATGGCGATACGTTGGCGTTGACCACCTGACAGGCGCATGCCTTGACGACCAACAATAGTATCTAAACCTTTTTCTAGGCTAAGGATAGTTTCTTTTAATTGAGCAATTTCGAGTGCTTGCCATAATTCAGCATCAGTCGCTGTTTTACCTAGCGTTAGGTTTTCACGGATGCTGTCATTAAATAGTGTTGGGTGTTGTAAAACGGTGACTACATGCTCTCTAATAACATCTAAGCCAATTTTATTCATGGGTATATTATCATAATAAATAGTGCCGCTAGCAACTGGATATAGGCCATTCAAGGTCTGAATTAAGGTTGATTTGCCTCCGCCACTTGCGCCGACAAGGGCGATTTTTTCACCTGCCTTAACGCTTAAATTAATGCCGCTGAGGATTTCATCTTTTTCTATGTTATAGCGGAAATGTAAATTTTCAATACGTAAACTAACGGTTTTCTTATTGAGGAAAGGGTTGATGAGCGCAGGGTAAATAGGTTCTTGTTGTAGAGTCTGCATGCGGTTAATGCGTTCTAAGGCGGCTTTTGCTCCATAAAATGAGTATTGAATACCGAGGACTTCTTGTACGGGAGCCATCATAAACCAGAGATAACCAAAGACCGCAAGCATTTGCCCTATACTTAAATCAGAGTAAAGCACCATTAACATGGCAGCAGCGCGAAATATATCGAAACCAAAAAGGAATATTAAAAAACTAAAGCGAGTAGCGGCATCACTTTTCCAAGCGAAAGCAATGGAATGTTCTTTAACTTGGATGGCTGAGTCGATAAGTTTTTGATAGTAATGGGTCTCGCGATTACTGACGCGTATTTGTTGGATCGCTTCTAATGTTTCAGTGAGTGCTTGTTGAAAAATTCCGTAAGCGGAGTTTTCATTGGCTTTAAGTATCTTCACTTTTTTGCCTAGGCTGCGAGCGAAGAAGATAACAATTGGATTCAATAGTAGGATAAATAACCCTAATTGCCAGTTCATCCATAATAGAATAATAGCTGTACCTAAAATCGTTAAGGCGGCGACGAGTAATTTGCTGGTTGTGCTGCCAATAAAGGTGTCTAAAGTATCTAAGTCGGTGACTAGATGAGTAATGACCGTACCACTTCCAAGACTTTCATATTCAGCCATGGAGATATGTTTTAGGTGATTGATTTGTTTTTTTCGGATATGAAAGATAATATCTTTAGATATTCGAGAAAATTGACGTAACTGAATAATATTAAAGATAATACCTATAACTCTTAGGCATAAGCTCACTAATAGAATTGCACTGATATAAAGTATGGGGGCGTGCCAGTTAGCGGGGGTGAATTGATTGATAGTTGCAACCATTATGCCAGGGTTATTGAGTAAAATTTCATCTACTAATAAAGGCATAAGCAAAGGAACAGGCACGGTCGCAATGGTTGCTAAAATGGCTAATAAGTGGGCGGAGATAAGTTCTTTTTTATGTTGCTTTACTAGGTCTATGATATAGGCCCAGGTATAGTGAGTAGTGAGGCTTGATTGTTGGTTTTGCACGTTGATTCTTAGCTTTTATGTAGACAAGATTTAAGATAAATTATAGCTGGAATTCAGTTGTTTGGTGTGGTTAAAAATGTAACTTTTGTTTTGCTGTGGTTATTTGCTAAATAATTGCGCTGTTAGGTGTTGTTAGTTCAAAAGGAAATTTAAAGATATGGGATTTAGTTTAAGAGCAGTCGTTTTTTCTGTTGCTATTTTTGTGTGGACGCTAGATTGTGCGGCAGTGATAGGTGAGCAGCAACGCTTGAAGTTTATGCAAGCGGAGGAAATGATTAAATCTGGAGATGACCAAGGTTTTTCAATTTTAAGCTTGGAGTTGGTGGATTACCCTTTATATTTTTATTTGAATTATCAGTGGCTTAGTGATAATTTAGATCAAGATAAGAAAATCCAGCAATTTTTTCAGGATAATGATTCACCACTTTATGCGCGCATGCTGCACCGGCAATGGCTGGATTATTTATATAAAAATAAACAATGGGGCGCTTATGTGGAAAATTATCGGAACTCTAAAAGTAAGCAGGGGCAATGTCGTTATCAGTGGGCTAGATATCAGTTAAATTATAAAACGAAGGCGCTAACGGCAGCGAAGAAAATTTGGTTAACTGGGTCTTCGTTGCCAAGGGATTGTGACCAATTATTAGCTAAATTTACACAATCTTCTTTTTTAACGCAAAAACTCATTTGGCAGAGATTTAGGCTTGCAGTTAATGCACGGCAATATAGTTTAGCTCGTTACCTGAAGAATAAAATGACCAGTAAAGTTGCTAAACGAGATGCTAAGCAATGGCTTTTATTATTAAAACATCCTGACTTAATTGCTAAACCAGGTGTGTTACAAGGTGTATCGAAAAAGCAAAAAGCCGATATGTTTACCTATGCTGTAAGGCGAGTTATAGGGTTCGATGTTAATAAGGCTTTGCAGATATGGAATACACAAAAGTCAAGTTTTAAACTAACAAAAAAGCAGCTATATAAGATTGATCGTTCCATAGCGTTACAGTTGACTTTTAACAAGTCTGATAAAGCTTATGCACATTTTTCTCGGTTAACACGGCCGGATAAAACAGCACGTACTTGGGCGGTGCGAGCTGCTTTAATTAAAAATGATTGGACTGCCGTGCAACAGGCGCTAAACAAGCTGTCCGTTGAAGAGAAGCAATCGGAAAGGTGGCGCTATTGGCAAGGTAAGACATTTGTGCAAACTAGGCAGTTAAAAAAAGCGCGAGAAATATTTATTCGCTTGGCAAAAGAGCGTAGTTATTATGGTTTTTTAGCGGCTGATTATTTGCAGCAGGATTATTGGTTGGCAGATAACCCCATTAAAGCAGATAAGCAGGAGATAAATACGCTTTTAGCTGAAAAAGATTTTGTTATTGTTAATGAGTTCAGGGCTTTGCAAAGAACCAAACAGGCAAAACAATATTGGTGGCAAGCTATTCGTGGTCTTAAAGGTACGAATTTGTTAGTGGCTGCTAAGATCGCAGAGCAATGGCAGTGGCACAAACAGGCAATTATGACGGTTGCGCAAGCGAAATATTGGGATGATGTGAATTTACGCTTTCCACTGGATTTTACTGATAAAATCCAAGAAAATTCTCGCTTACAAGGTTTGGATGAAACTATTATATATGGCTTAGTGCGCCGAGAAAGCATGTTTGATGAGGCTGCGAGCTCGCCTGTTGGAGCATTGGGGTTAATGCAAGTGATGCCAAATACCGGTAAGCAAATTGCTAAAGAAATAAATTTTCCTTGGAAATCCAGTGTGGACTTATTAGAGGCATCGGTTAACATTAAATTTGGCGCTTATTATTATAAGCAAATGCTAGACAAGTTCTCGGGTAATTTTGCCCTGGCAGCGGCGGCTTATAATGCTGGTCCTGATAGTGTGAATCGGTGGTTGAATATTGCTAATGTTTATGCAGCTGATGTATGGATAGAGACGATACCTTATAAAGAAACAAGAACGTATGTTGCTGCAGTGTTAACTTATGCTTTGATTTATCAGCGACGCTTAGGTGGTAAGCAAGGCTTGATGTCTGATTTTATGATCGACATACAGCCTAAAAACACCAGTAAGTCTTCTAAGAAGATATAAAATGACTTTATAGTGCCGCTTTAAGTATGCTATTTATGTGGCGAAATATGCATGATAAATTCTCTATCTTTGATGGATACAAGGTATAATAATGTGATAGACAAAAATATAATTATAAAAAATAAACAGGATTGGGAATGCAAAAACAGCATAGTTATGATCGAGAAGAGTTATTAAAATCTGGCCGTGGTGAGCTTTTTGGCCCAGAAAATGCGCAGTTACCTCTGCCAAATATGTTAATGATGGATCGCATTACGCATATTTCTGATACGGGGGGAGAGTTTGATAAGGGCGAAGTTATTGCTGAACTGGATATTACGCCAGACTTATGGTTTTTTGACTGCCATTTTCAAGGTGACCCTGTTATGCCAGGTTGCTTAGGGCTTGATGCTATGTGGCAGTTAGTAGGGTTTTATTTGGGCTGGAAAGGTGGGCCGGGTAAAGGTCGTGCACTAGGGGTTGGTGAGGTTAAATTTACCGGTCAAGTATTGCCTGATGCAAAAAAAGTAACGTATAAAGTTACTTTAAAACGCGTTATTATGCGCAAGTTAGTTATGGGTATTGCTGATGCAACAATGGAAGTTGATGGTAAAGTGATTTACGTTGCAAAAGACCTGCGTGTTGGATTATTTACAAATACAAAAGATTTCTAAAGGGGCAGAACATGAAAAGAATAGTTATAACAGGACTAGGTATTGTTTCTAGTATTGGAAATAACAGTGAAGAGGTTCTTGCATCTCTACAAGAGGGGCGCTCAGGTATTACTTTTGCGGAGGACTATCAAAAGTTAGGTTTTCGTAGCCATGTGCGTGGCGCTATTAATATTGATCTTGATGACTTTATTGATCGTAAAGTAAAGCGTTTTATGGGTGATGGTGCAGCATTTAACTATATTGCTATGCAGCAAGCCATTACTGATTCTGGTTTAGAAGAAAGTGATGTCTCGAATGTGCGCACAGGTTTGATTATGGGCTCAGGTGGGCCGTCTACTTCAAACTTAGTTGCTGCCGCTGATATTTTGCGTGAAAAAGGAATTAAAAGGGTTGGGCCTTATATGGTTACACGTGCTATGTCGAGTACGAACACTGCTTGCTTAGCGACACCGTTTAAAATTAAAGGTATTAATTATTCAATTACGTCTGCTTGTGCTACAAGTGCGCACTGTATTGGTAATGCCATGGAGCAAATTCAGCTAGGTAAACAAGATATTGTTTTTGCTGGTGGTGGCGAAGAAGTACACTGGACTATGTCAGTATTATTTGACGGTATGGGTGCTATGTCGTCTAAATATAATGATACGCCAGAAAGTGCCTCACGTCCGTATGATGAGGCACGTGATGGTTTTGTAATTTCTGGTGGAGGAGGTGTTTTAGTACTGGAAGAATTGGAACATGCTAAAGCGCGTGGTGCTAAAATTTATGCTGAGTTGACTGGTTACGGTGCGACTTCAGATGGCTATGATATGGTTCAACCATCAGGAGAAGGCGCTATCCGTTGCATGCAGCAAGCTATGGCAACGGTTGATGCTAAAGTTGATTATATTAATGCGCATGGTACAAGCACTCCCGTAGGCGATACGCGTGAATTAGAAGCTTTGCGTCAAGTGTTTGATGCAGAGGCAATGCCTTATATTACATCTACTAAGTCATTGACTGGCCATGCATTAGGTGCTGCGGGTGTAAATGAGGCGATTTACTCACTATTAATGATGAAAAATAATTTTATTAGCGCATCGGCTAATATTACATCAATGGATCCTGGAGCAGAAGGTATGCCAATTGTTGCAACACGCAAAAATGATGTGACTTTGAATACTATTATGTCAAATAGCTTCGGTTTTGGCGGAACAAATGCTTCATTAATTTTTCAGCGCTACAACAGTTAGATTTTATAGCTTTTAGCCTGTTACTAAGGCGAAAGAGTACTCTTGGGTAAGAGTACTCTTTCGCCTTTTTTCGTTTTAAGGATTTTATCCCTTGATTTTTACTAGATATGTCAAACACTAAAAAAGAGCAAATTGAATTTAATAAATTGCACAAGCGCTTACGTAAAAATGTAGGTAGTGCCATTGCTGACTTCAAAATGATTGAAGAAGGGGACAAAGTGATGGTTTGTTTGTCTGGGGGTAAAGATTCTTATACATTGTTGGATATTTTGATGTATTTTCAGAAAATTGCTCCGATTCATTTTGATATTGTCGCGGTAAACTTGGATCAGAAGCAACCAGGTTTTCCTGAACATGTGTTGCCTGAATATTTACAGAAAATCAATGTCCCTTTTCATATTATTGAAAATGATACCTATAGTATAGTTAAGCGGATTATTCCAGAAGGTCAAACGACGTGTAGTTTGTGCTCGCGTTTACGTCGCGGTTCTTTATACGGTTATGCAAAGGCGCAGGGCATCACTAAAATTGCTTTAGGGCATCATCGCGATGATATTTTAGAGACATTTTTTTTAAATATTTTTTATGCGGGAAAATTAAAAGCAATGCCGCCTAAGTTATTAAGCGATGATGGCCAAAATATTATTATTAGGCCGTTGGCCTATTGTAAGGAGAAAGAGATAGGAACTTATGCGAAATTAAAACAGTTTCCTATCATTCCTTGTAATCTATGTGGTTCGCAAGAAAATTTACAGCGTCAAGTGATGAAAAAAATGCTAGAAAGCTGGGATAAGGATTTTCCAGGGCGTTTGGAGAGTATTTTTTCGAGTTTACAAAATGTTGCGCCTTCACAATTAGCTGATTCTCAGTTATTTGATTTTATGGGGCTAAATTTAGGTCAACGAGCTAGTGATAGTGTTGATCTTGCAGCAATAGAAACGGATCATTCTGGATTAGATATTTTACAGAGATAGTCATTGGGTATATTATTGAATTCTAGTTATTATGCAGGTATGGCATTGCCACATATGCTATTTTTAACCAGATTATTTTTAGTGTATATAGGATGCTAATGAGAGTCTTGATTGTTGACGACAGTAAATCGATTCGTATGTTGGTTGCAGAATGTATTTTTTCTTTGGGTCATGAGACTGTGCATATGGAGTCTGGAAATGATGCAGTCGAATATATCAAAGAAAATTCGGTTGACCTTATTATGATGGATGTTGAGATGCCAGGGATGAATGGTTTTGAAACAACTCAAAAAATACGTAAAATTAAAGGGGATGATGATTGGTTTCCTATTATTTTCTTAACGACTCAAGTCGATGATGATTCCTATACGCAAGGTATTTTAGCGGGTGGTGATGCTTATATGGAAAAGCCTATCAGTCCTTTACGCCTGCAATTGCAAATTACTGCAATGGAGCGTATTTATAGGATGCGGCAGAAGCTTGAGCAAGTGCAGGATAGTTTACTTGAGGCAAATAAAACGCTTTTACATTTGTCGATGTTTGATCAATTAACGGGGTTAGCGAATCGACGTAATTTTGATGACACTTTAGACAGGGAATTTAAACTGGCTAAGCGTGAGAAAAAGCCATTGTCGGTAGTGCTGTGTGATATTGATTTTTTTAAGCTTTACAATGATAAATATGGACATCAGAAAGGCGATCAATGTTTAGCAGATGTTTCATTGGTTTTAGCTAATGCTTGTACAAGGCCTACAGATTTAGCGTGTCGTTATGGTGGTGAAGAATTTATTTTTATTTTACCTAGTACGGATTTGAAAGGAGCGACAATTATTGCTGAAAAGGTTCGAGAATCAATCGCTAAGCTGGGTATTGCGCATACTGAGTCGAAAGTAGCTGATCATGTGACTTTGAGTTTAGGTGTAGCAACTTACCAAGGGCAGTTTAAAAGTGGTGAGGAAGTTACGAAGGCAGCGGATGATGCTTTGTATCGCGCTAAGGAAAAAGGGAGAAACCGGGTTGAAAAAGCTTAGTGAATGATTGTTATTTCCCTAAAGACTTTATTCAAACAGCAGAAGGGTTAGTGTTTGCTGTTGTAGAGCAAGGCTTAGAGCAAGGTAAAGTGCTTTGTTTTCTGCGTTATGTGCAACAAGGTTCCATATGGCGAAAGCTGGGTACGCAAGAAGCGAATCACTTTTTAGCAGAGCACTATCCTCAGTATTTATTCTTTTCGTTAGTAAAGTCTGCTACTTTACATGCCGTCAATGTTAAATCTATCGTTATTCACCATCAGCCTAGGCAACGTTTACAAGACTTACTCGTTAAAAAAAATCTTGATATGATTGAGCAAGATTGTATCGCTTTATGTCAGATGCTTTTAGTTAAAGGTGTGGATCTTCAGCGTGTCGGTGTGACGGGTTCGTTATTGATTGGTGCGCAAAATATCAATTCAGATATTGATCTAGTGGTCTATGGCCGTAAAAAATTTTATAAACTGAGAGGGTTAATTAAACAATTCATAGAACAAGGTCGATTACAGCAACTTTCTGAGCAGGATTGGCTGGAGTCCTATCAACGTAGGCAATGTGATTTAAGTTATGTAGATTATGTTTGGCATGAGCAGCGTAAATACAATAAAGCGTTAATTAATCAGCGTAAATTTGATTTGAATTTATTGGTGTTAAGCGCTGAAGATGAAGGGGTTAACTATCAAAAAAAAGGTGCAATATTGATTCAAGCAACCGTGCTTGATGCGCAATATGGCTTTGATTATCCTGCAAGGTTTTTAATCGAACATGAGCAAGTTTCTGAGATCGTATGTTATACCGCAACCTATACAGGGCAAGCGGTGCAAGGAGAGCGCATCGAAGTGTCTGGACAATTAGAAGTATCAAGCACAGGTCAGGCGCGAATTTTGGTGGGATCAAGCCGTGAAGCAGTGGGCGAGTATATTAAGGTAATAGAGATTTAATGGGCATTTTACCTGATTTTAATGCACTCATTTTTGATATGGATGGTTTGATCTTGGATACCGAGGTCACTTATTTTCAGGCTTGGCAGCAAGCGGCAGACGCTTTAGGCTATCAGTTAAGTGATGCGTTTTATAGGCAGGTGTCGGGCTTATCTTTCGCGCTGATAGAGCTAAAATTAACGCAAACTTTGGGTGATAATTTTCCCTTAGAAAAATTTTATTCACTGAGTTCTAAATTTTGGCGGGCTACAGTCATTCGTGAGGGTATTGCTGTAAAAAAAGGCGTTCATGACTTGCTGTCCGTATTAAAAAGCAAACAAATTCCTTATTGCTTAGCGACTAATAGCCCCGAAAAAAATGCCCGTGAATGTTTGCGTTATGCAGGTATAGAAAATTTGTTTGAATTATTAGTTTGTTGTGATCATGTGCAAGCACCTAAACCTGCGCCCGATATATTTTTGCAAGCAGCTGATAGCTTAGAGCAGGATATTCAATCCTGTTTAGTGGTAGAAGATTCTTTAATTGGTTTATTGGCAGCTAAAAATGCCAATATTTTTTCGGTACTGGTGCCTTCTATATCGGTAAATGAGTGCATGCAAAAATCAGCAGGCATTATTTTGAATGATTTATCTGAATTATCTATACTGGTGCAGGCAGCACAAAAATAGCGAATTATCCTGTATAATTCCAGCTTTTATCCGTTTCTAGTGTGTATTACTTTTGAAAACCTCGCATCCAAAAATTACAGTTATGGCGCCCGCACGTTTGCATATGGGCTTTATCGATTTAAGTGGCTCACTAGGTCGACACTTTGGTAGTATCGGGGTGGCTCTGAATGAAATTAACACGACTTTATCGCTTGGTTATGCCGATACATTGACTGTAAGTAGTCATGCGCCCAAGCGGGCATTATCGTGTATTAAAGAGCTTTGTGCTAACTTGAATGTTGCTGATAAGTTGCAGCTTGATCTACATTCTAATATTCCTGAGCACATTGGTTTAGGTTCTGGCACGCAAATGGCTATTGCTATTGGTATGGCGCTAAATGCTTTTTATGATTTAGGATTAAGTGTCCGTGATATTGCTGCTTTAACCGATCGAGGAGCTAGATCGGGAATTGGTATTGCCATTTTTGAACAAGGTGGATTGATTGTTGATGGTGGGCGTGGTGAGCAGACAATTACGCCGCCGGTTATTGCGCGGATGAATATTCCTGACGATTGGCGTTTTATTTTGGTCTTTGATAAGCGCGGCAAAGGTTTACATGGCGCGGATGAAATACAAGCCTTTAAGGAATTGCCACCGTTTCCACCGCAAGAAGCAGCACGTTTATGTTATTTATTGATGATGCAGGGTTTGCCGGCTTTAGCAGAAAATAATATCAATTTATTTGGTGATGTCATTACTCAGGTGCAGTCTTCAGTTGGCGAGCATTTTTCTGGCGCGCAGGGAGGGGTGTTCGCTAGTCAGGATGTTGCTACAGTCATGGGTTATTTACAAGAGCAGGGCGCGGTCGCTATTGGCCAGACTTCATGGGGGCCAACAGGATTTTGTGCGGTGCAGGGTGCTAATGTTGCAGAAAAATTAAAACAACAGGTAGAACAGCAGTTTTCAGGTTGTGAGAATCTTAAAATATTAGTAGTGAGTGCTCGCAACAGTGGCGGAGAAGTGTTTGCCTGACTATCTGTTGATTATTGCAAACTCAGGAAGAATGCTTGCGGAGCTGGCGTATAAAGCTGATTATAAAGTTATCGTGATTGATCTATTTGCAGATCAAGATACTCTGGCAATAGCGGAGCAGGTTTGTCGGGTAGAGAGTTTGGCGTTACCCGAAGTGCGGAGTGCAATAGAGTTGTTGCAGTTGTATTTTAAAATACAGTTAGTGGTCTATGGTAGCGGTCTAGAAGGGCAGCAAAGTACTTTAATTTGGCTGGCTAAAAATTTTCAACTCATCGGTAATAAACCTAGGGCCTTTGAGCGGTTCCGAGATAAAAAAGATTTTTTTAAGCAACTTAATGAATTCAGTATTCAGTTCCCAGAAAGTCGTTTCTTACCACCGAATGATACCTCACGTTGGTTAATAAAACCTATTGATCATGTCGGTGGTATCGGTATCAGAGAGTCTCGATTGGGCGCGAATACTAATGAGTATTACCAACGCTTTTGCCAGGGGCAAGTTGGTTCTGTCTTATTTTGTGCCGATGGTCAGCGGGTTAGCACGGTAGGCTTTCATAGGCAATGGCCTGTTAATCAAGATGATTTTGCTTTTGCTGGCGTAATTCGCGATCAGATATTACTGGAAACTGAGCAAAATAGAGTCACGGGTTGGTTGGAAAAATTAGTGGGCCATTATTGCTTACAAGGTCTAGGCAGCTTGGATTTTATTTGGGATGGTCGGCAATGTTATTTTTTGGAGATCAATTTACGTCCCCCAGTGAGTCTTATGTTGTACCCCGAATTAGACTTGATGGGTGCGCATATTTCGGGGCAACTTCCTACTCAACTTAAAGATAAATCAATACGTGCTATGCAGGTTATTTATGCAATGCAGCTTAGTGTCGTTAAATCTTGGGTGGAATGGCCTGAGTGGAGTTTTGACCGACCAAAAAATAATTCATGTATTCAGGCGGGACAGCCAATTTGTAGTATTATGGCGCAGGGAAAAACGGTTCAGCAGACTTTAATACAGTTATCGGATCGACAAAAAATAATAGAAAATACAATATTAAATAGGTAAAGCAATATGGAATATACGGCAAGCGTTAATAAACTAACTCAACCTTTGGTGCAGGAGTTACTTGATAATGCAGATAAGTTAAGACTGAAAGTACAAAAGTTAGACAATGGCTGCACCATTATTGATGCAGGAATTGAAGTGCCTGGTGGGCTTGAGGCTGGACGCATTATTACTGAAATTTGTTTAGGCGGCATGGGCACTGTTTCCTTGTCACATTCTGCTTATACTGAAAACTGGCCTTTAACAGTCAATGTTCATACAAGTAACCCTGTACTGGCATGTTTAGGGAGTCAGTATGCAGGCTGGAGTTTATCTCATGAAAAATATTTTGCGTTAGGTTCTGGTCCTGCAAGAGCGATGGCAACAAAAGAAAAAGACGGTCAAATAGTGCCTGTTGAAGAGCTTTATAAAGAGCTGGACTATAATGATAAAGCAGAAACAGCAACTTTAGTGATTGAGAATGACGCCATTCCACCAATAGAAATTGTGGAAAAAGTCGCTAAAGCGAGCGGGGTTGACTTGGATAAATTAACGATTATTGTCACGCCTACCAGTAGTTTAGCGGGGGGAGTTCAGGTTGTTGGTCGTGTTTTAGAGGTAGCGATGCACAAGGCGCATGAGTTACATTTTCCTTTAGAAAATATTATTGATGGGATGGGCAGTGCGCCATTATGCCCTCCACATCCTGATTTTGTACAGGCCATGGGGCGTACGAATGATGCGATCTTATTTGCTGGTTTAGTACATATTTTTGTTAAAGGGAGCGATGCAGAGGCAGAAAAGTTAGCAATGGCATTACCTAGCTCAACCTCTAAAGACTACGGCAAGCCTTTTGCACAAGTTTTTAAGGATGCAAAATATGATTTCTTTAAAATTGATGGCATGCTATTTAGCCCTGCAAGCGTGATTGTTACCGCTGTAGAGACCGGTAATAGTTTTCGTGCAGGCAAATTAGACAATGCATTATTAAATCAATCTTTTGGTGCGTAAGGTGCACTAAAAAGAAAATTTAAATTAGCCTGTTTCTTTACCTATAAAGTAGGGTAAAATAACAGGTTTTTTAATGCCTAGAAAAGTAACGAATAAGTCTTTATAGCAAATCATTACTGAACATTGGCGCCAGTAATTGAATTACATCGATTACTAGAACGGCTTTTATACCCAACCTTTTAGAGTACAACAATGACAGATTTATCCCTTTATAGAAATATTGGTATTTTCGCGCACGTTGATGCGGGAAAAACAACAACAACGGAACGAATTCTAAAGCTAACGGGTAAAATCCACAAGCTAGGCGAAGTACATGATGGTGCTGCAACAACAGATTTCATGGAACAAGAGCAAGAGCGTGGGATTACTATTCAGTCGGCTGCTACTTCATGTTTTTGGAATAAGCACCGCTTTAATATTATTGATACACCAGGGCACGTTGATTTTACTATCGAGGTTTACCGTTCTTTAAAAGTACTTGATGGTGGTATTGGTGTATTCTGTGGTTCAGGTGGTGTAGAACCACAATCAGAAACGAACTGGCGTTATGCTAATGACTCAGAAGTTGCTCGTATTATCTTAGTGAATAAGCTGGATCGTTTGGGTGCTGATTTCTACCGTGTTGTTAAACAAGTTGAAGATGTGCTCGGGGCTAATCCATTAGTGATGGTATTACCTATTGGTACAGAAGATGATTTCGTTGGTGTGGTAGACCTATTAACTGAAAAAGCATGGGTTTGGGATAATTCAGGCGATCCAACAAATTATGAAATTCAAGATATTCCAGCGGATATGGTAGATGATGTTGCTGAATATCGTGAAAAATTGATTGAAACGGCATTAGAGCAAGATGATGAAGCAATGGAAGCCTATTTAGAAGGTGAGATGCCAAGCTTAGAAACGATTAAAGCTTGTATTCGTAAAGGAACTATCAATCTTGATTTCTTCCCTACTTATTGTGGCTCAGCTTTTAAAAATAAAGGTATTCAATTAGTATTGGATGCGGTTATTGACTATCTGCCTTGCCCTACTGAAGTTAAACCACAGCCAGAAGTAGATGAAGCAGGAGAGGAGACGGGCGAGTTCGCGATTGTTGATGTTAATAAGCCATTCCGTGCTTTAGCTTTCAAAATTATGGATGATCGCTACGGCGCTTTAACATTTGTGCGTATTTATTCAGGTATATTGAATAAAGGCGACACTATTCTTAATAGTTTCACTGGTAAAACAGAGCGTGTTGGACGTATGGTAGAAATGCATGCAGACGAACGTATTGAAATTGATAGTGCGCAAGCGGGTGATATTATCGCTATTGTCGGTATGAAAAATGTGCAGACAGGTCATACGCTATGTGATCCTAAATCTCCTGCAACATTAGAACCTATGGTCTTCCCTGATCCTGTTATCTCAATTGCAGTATCACCAAAAGATAAAGCAGGCTCTGAGAAAATGGGGATCGCTATTGGTAAAATGGTTGCTGAAGATCCGTCTTTCCGTGTTGAAACGGATGATGATTCGGGTGAAACGATTCTACGTGGAATGGGTGAGTTACATTTAGATATTAAAGTTGATATTCTAAAACGTACTCATGGTATTGATGTAGAAGTTGGTAAACCGCAAGTAGCGTATCGTGAAACGATTACACAAACAGTTGAAGATAGCTATACACACAAAAAGCAATCGGGTGGTTCGGGTCAGTTTGGTAAAATTGATTACAGAATTGAGCCAGGTGAGCCTGGGTCAGGTTTTGTTTTTGAATCAAAAGTAACAGGTGGTAATGTTCCTAGAGAATTCTGGCCAGCGGTAGAAAAAGGTTTCAAAAGCATGATTGATACTGGTGTATTGGCTGGTTTTCCATGTTTAGATTTTAAAGTAACTCTTTTAGATGGAGGCTTCCATGCGGTTGATTCATCGGCTGTTGCCTTTGAAATAGCAGCAAAGTCAGCATTCCGTCAATCAATTCCAAAAGCGGGTCCTCAGTTAATTGAGCCTATTATGCATGTCGATGTCTTTACACCTGAAGATCATGTTGGTGATGTAATCGGTGATTTAAACCGTCGCCGCGGTATGATTAAATCACAAGAAGCAGGGGTAACAGGCGTACGGATTAAAGCAGATGTCCCTCTAAGTGAGATGTTTGGTTATATCGGTGATTTACGCACAATGACATCAGGTCGTGGACAATTCTCTATGGAATTCTCACACTACCTACCTTGTCCTAAAAACATTTCTGAAGAAGTGATTAAAGAAGTTCAAGAGCGTAATAAAGCGAAAGAGAAAAAATAGCTTACAGTGTGAATTAGTTTTTTTAATTCGGTAACATAGCTTCTTAAAAGCCGTCAGCTGTAAAGCTGATGGCTTTTTTTATGCCTTATAGGTACCGTTTTACCTGGGTTCATACCAGGGCAACCGCATATAAATAATCTGAAAAATAAGCGATACTAGTCAATTTCTATAACCCAGTATTATGTCATTAAGTTTAGTAGAATCTTTTTCATCCATTGAAGACCCTAGAGTAGAGAGGCACAAGCTTCATAAGCTCATTGACATTATTGTTTTGACTATTTGCGCTGTTGTTAGCGGTTCTGATGGCTGGGAATCTATTGCACAATTTGGAGAGGAAAAAGAAGACTGGTTACGTCAGTGGGTAGCACTGGAAAATGGTATTCCATCCTATGATTTTATTGCCTGTGTGATGGTAAGGATACCTGCTTCTAAAATCACTGATTGTGTCAGGTTTCACCACGTTGTACCATGATTTTTTAAAAGGCCAGCTCGAAACATATCGGGTGATTTTATAAAAAATTCTGGATTTATTCTATACCAACATTCAACTGCCTCAAAGGGAGTTAACTCCCTCAGTGGGTTCGTCATGCCATCAGAGAACAAAAAACAAGTCACTGTCAGAAATTTAAGAAATCAAAGCGTTAAATAAAGATCTTAATTGTAAAAAACCAAGTGCTAGCTGAAACAGCGGCTCTATTGGTTCTTAAAAAAAAAGTAGACGCGATCTGGGGAAACGACGAGGGCAACTTACCATGATAAAAGAGCGTAAAGAAATTAGCCTGTTAATTAAGGAGGCTCAAGAGGCAGGCGCCAGGCAGTCAAAAGCCTGTGAAATTGTCGGTATCAGTGAGAAAACCTTACAACGCTGGAAGCAG
>JALSLH010000036.1 GCA_026988435.1 Methylophaga sp. | reverse complement strand
GAAAAGTGGCTGTAATTGCGTGTATGAGAAAGTTATTAACTATCTTAAATTCCATGCTCAGAAATAACACTGAATGGAATCCAAAGTATGGGATATAGTCTTGA
This sequence comes from Methylophaga sp., assembly GCA_026988435.1. GTDB lineage: Bacteria > Pseudomonadota > Gammaproteobacteria > Nitrosococcales > Methylophagaceae. The sequence goes on along the minus strand of JALSLH010000036.1, from coordinate 2,597 downwards.
CTTTGAACACAGTTACTCTGCGAGGCTATAAGGCTGTAAGAGATTTCCTTTCATTTCTAGCTTTAAGCATTAATTTTTCCCTCTACCATCGTTGCAGTTTTGTTTTACATTTTTTATTTCAAAGAATAGAGAAAATTTAGGTGCAGGGTTGTTGGCTACATTTTCCCGAGTTATTCGTTTTTTCTTTCGTAGCTCAGTTTTCTCGGTGAGTTTTTATTAATAAAAGCATATTAAAAGCGTGAATTTTAGTTTCTTGCTCCCACATACATTATCGTAGTTTTTTACACTGATACTGTGCTTTGTTTGAGTATTGTGTTTCTCTAATGATTGTCGTTTTTACTAGCTTGTAGCTTTGAGTTTCCCGCTTCGCAATGAGCAAAACATAACAATTTGCTCAAAAATGGACTTGCCGACTCAGGGTTTCTATTTGCGTTTTGTAGCTTCGGTGAGTTATTATTTTGTTTTGCGGTTTGCTGATTTTAATCGGCAAGCCCTTTAGCAAGGCGTTATGCTAAAAAACTAAAAATTTGCTCCGAAAATACAGTTGACGTATAATAAATTAATCAAAGCACGTCAGGAGTAATCTAATGCAAACGAAGTTAACATTAAGGTTAGAAAGCGAACTAATAGAACAAGCGAAAGAACATGCTAGGGAGCAGGGAAAATCTTTATCTCAAGTAGTATCTGATTACTTTAGAGTGTTTACAAAAAATCAAAAATCAAAACCAATTGCACCTGTTACGAGTTCATTAATCGGTGTAATCAAATTAGATTCAATAGGGGTAGATGATTACAAACAGCACCTAGAGGATAAATATCTGTGAAGGTATTATTTGATACAAATATAATATTGGATGTTTTGTTAGATAGAAAGCCATTCGTAGAGTTATCTGCTAGTTTAGTAAGTCTGGTAGAAGAAAAAGAAATAAAAGGCTATTTATGCGCAACAACATTAACGACAATCGATTACTTAATTTCTAAATCTCATAATAGAAAAACAGCAAAAAATGAGCTTTCTAAACTACTTGGCATGTTCCAAATATGCAGTATAAATGAGCAGGTTTTACAATTAGCTTTAAACTCAAAATTTAAAGACTTCGAGGATGCTGTTCAATTTTATTCAGGGGTTTGTGATAGTGTAGACTCTATCGTCACCCGAAATACAAAAGACTATAAAGAAGAAAATATATCCATTTATACACCTGCTGAGATATGGAGTATAATTCAGCTAGAAAAATAACTAAGGCATAACAAGGAATTGAAAACGAGGACTTACCTAAGTCTGGCTTCTCAATTGAGGTCTGTAGTTTTGTTTAGCATCGTGCTAAATTTTAACTTCAGTTTAATTAATTCGGCAAGCCCTTTAATGCGGCGTTAGGCTAACACCCCGATAAAGCGATCCGCCGAAAAACTGGCATAAAGCTCACTGATAAAGCAAAACTATAACACAAGACATTGATTTAGAAAAAACCCTGAGTAGGCGGGTCGCCTTTAATTGGATTGTTAGCTGATGACTGTAGATGCACCATAAACGCCCTCCCAAGCCTTTGATAAGATTTCTATCTCGTTATTGGTGAGTTTATCTTGATACGCAATAGCCATGGCGGCATATAGATAGGCGTTACATGCATTAGACCATGTACCATCTAAGTATGCCTTGCCTTCTTCGTCTACCAAAATAGCTTTACCACCGGTAAGATCTTTCGTACGATCGAATACCTGAGAATAAATAATTGAAAAACCATTATTGATAGGAGAACTACCTTCATCACCTGGCATTGCGATAGTATCTGTTTGATTCCGACCGTTGTATGGAGGTTGATCTTTTACTGTGCCTCCAAAAATATTCCAGCCTTTGGAGTATAATGCTGACGCCTCTGCTGGCAAGGTGCTTGAAAGCTTTTGAACAGTATCAATATCAAATGCGTTAGTCGATTCAATAATTTTTAGAATTCCTTCGCCATAATTACCAAATAGAACATCAAGTGATAGCTTTTCAAGGATTTTTACTGCATTGGCTCTTGAATATTTGGCGTAATCAAGCAACCCTGTATTCTTTGCTTCATCTATAATCTCGGCCTGCCATAACGTACCCGGCCACTTAGCAACAGTCATAGTGTTAATATGATGATCTACTACAATCCAAGGCGGCCCTTTCTTCTTGTTTTTTTACGATTTGGCCCGCAGCCGCATTTCTGAAGATGCCTTCATCGCAATCTGCAACGTATACATACCCAACGATGCCTTCTTCCTTTTTTCCAAATAGTTTCGTTAACATCTCGTTCTCTTATAGAGGCCTAGACATAATGACTCCCCCAAGGCGCTAGCCTCCAATATCGTGGGTTAGCCAAAAGCAAGTGCCATAATTAGTGTTTTATACAACTAAAGCTTGGAGGCTAGCATGAATAAACATACCATACTTTTTATTGGATTAGATACTCATAAGATATTCCCAAATCCACACATAGAGATTTCAATTTAACTCTCAAGCCCTCAGAACCCATTTTTTTTGCTTACCAGTCAAAATAACGGAGCACTTTTAAAGTGCAGCACTAACATATTCCACTATTCAGTGGATTTCTCCTAAATAAGCTAAT